>JAZKIH010000076.1:0-23410 GCA_040384965.1 Bacteroidota bacterium
CAAGCGACCAGATAAGTGTTGTAAGTTCCAGAGGATATGTTGTAAAGGCGATATCGGGCATCCCGAGCGGTTCAGGAGCCGGACTCGAAGGGCTGGTACAGGTAACATCCCTCATTGGTACAACAAACAAAGGCAATACTGCCGGTTTGATTCTTAAATCGGATGTTGTACTTCCTCCTGCTGACGGAACACCGGCAACTGTGATAACAGCACAGAACTGCTCATGGAATGGTGCTTTTTCAACTAATAAGTTCAATATTGCTTATAAGATCGGGACTCAGTTTGCGTACATCGATAAGAAAGCTCCACCAAGCATAATACCCGTAATATTTACGGTTATTCAGCCCTAAGTATCACGACGCCGAAGGCTAGTTTCCGATCAAGGAAGATCACTTTTCTATTTCTGAGTATCCAATTCCCCAATTGGGTAACAACATCCCACACCTTTCTCTTTATTTTAATCAAAAACCCACTTTAGGACGCTTTAGGAGGTATTTGTGGTTTGGAATCGCTTTTGTCTATATATAATCTGAAACCTATAAAGTACTACAGTCGTAAATACCAATAAAACACGTATTTATGCGTTATACCCAAGGCTTCTGCAAAAGCCTTTTTATATTTACACTATGAAAAAATTAATCTGCTTCTTATTCTTAGTAGCCCTTATCGGATCTCAGAATAACCTTATGGCACAAGCCGGGATGACAGTTAGTCCGGGAAAGCTTTATTATAAGCTGGGACCGGGTGCTTCTGCCACCCAAAAGATCGTTGTCAGTAACCCTAATAACAAGGAACTGGAAATAGGCGTATCAATGAACGACTGGGATTATGATACTCTGGGCAACAATCAAACTTATGATGCAGGTACGTTAAAAACGTCAGGTTCAGCATGGGTTCAGGTGATGCCTGGCTCGTATTTTACCCTTCAGCCAAATGAAAAACGCGAGCTCGACATCATATTTACTGTGCCCAGCGACGCCAATACTTCGGTTCCGGTACATACAGCAATGTTGTTTCTTACCCAACTGAATCCTGGAGACGCAAAAGCTCAGGACGGAACATCAATAAAAGTAAGTGTGCGAATGGGTGTGAAGATCTATCATAGCTTTTCTCAGGGTGAAGAGAGGGATATTGAAGTTGTAAACTTCACAGATGTTCTTCCCGCTAAACAAGACAAATCTACCGGTGGGTTTTTAGAACTTAATTTGGAGAACACAGGCAAGACGTGGCTTGAAGGCAAGGTAAAGTGGGAAATTTTAAACACACAGACAGGGACTAAGACGAAACTGGATGATCAGGATATTTTTTCTTTGCCAGGGGACAAGCGAATTGTTCGGCAATCATTGCCTGCGAACATTGCTAAAGGAAAGTATACAGCTACTGCCGTAATTAATTATGGCAATAAAGATGAGCTGAAGCTTGTTGAGTTGGAGTTTGCGCGATAAATAGAAATGAAATTCACTTATTACAATCATAATGCTCTTCGCAGAGCCTTTTTAACAGGGTTTATCTGTGCATTGGCAGTCTTTTTGTCTTCTCGGGTTGCCGCACAGACCGTTGATTTTTACAAAGGGTCAGACTGTACGATAGCAACATCAGCTGATGTGAACACTGGGTGTACTGCCAGCAATTATATTTTTGTTCAATACCAGAATTTCCCTCAGGGAGGACTTAACTTACCGGCAGGCTGGACCCTGAAAGTTCAGGCTAACGGAGATTTCACCAATGGTTCAGCTATTATTCCGTCACAGTATGTTTCAATAGGGTTTAATTCCGCAGACGGTGGTCCTTCAGGTGTTAGTGGAACAGGTGATAAAGCGCTAAGTAAAACTACTCCAGCTACATTGATTAATACAAGTACTGCGCTGCAATCCCCGCCACACTATTATTTTGTGCACAAACTGAATATGACCATAGCCGGTGGAAGTCATTTACTGGCAGGTTCGGGAACTTTTAGTACCACTCTTACTTTAACTCTCGTTGCTCAGAACGGGACTGTGATCGCAACAAACAGCAACGTTCCGGTCTCATTTAATGTTAGTTTTAACAATAGCTGTAGCGGTGCTACTATAAATTCCTATTTCAGTAATCAGCCGACATTTGCTGATTATACAGCACAGATGGCGGGTAGAACTGTAACAGACGCCGTAAGCATTCAGTATGCACCCAATCAGGCAGTTTGTACCGGATGGAGTCTGAAGGTGCGGGCGAACGGCAATTTTGTTAATGGCAGCAATTCGGTTCCAGCCCAATATTTCGCTCTGCGCTTTAATAGAGTAGCCACCGGATCTCCCAGTGCTGCTCAGATAGGGGTTACGAATAATGCAGTTGCTCTTTCTTATTCGGATGTGGCTCTAATTGATCAGAGTGACCAGGGCTTTACTGCTTACTCAGGGACGGAACATAAGTTCGATATGATTATAGCTGGTGGAAATCACCTGCTGGTGCCGAACGGAACGTATACCGCCAGTCTGACTTTCACGTTGTACAATCAGAATAACCAGGTAGTATCTACTAAAGTACAGGACGTATCTTTCCAGATCAATTCCAGTTCGAATAGTTATACTGTTGTCCTTCAGAATGCATCCAATGTGGTTGATATGGTATTCAATACGCTGGCGAATTATCAAAGCGGAGTTTCGGTAACAAAGACACGTGGTTTGAAAGTGACTGGTTACAATGGTTATCAAATCCTTATCAAAACTAGCGGTTCGAACCTGGAAAATCAGGATGATGAGACAATTCCTGTTGGTGCTGTTAATGTGCAAACAACGAAGTTTACTTCGACAAATGGTGCCACGATAAATGTATATACTCGTGCGCTGTCAACAGCCGGTCAGATCATAATTAGTAATCCCGTTTCTCATCCTAGTCACCAGGTAGTTGAATACACTCTTCGGTATTATACTGCTGCTGCGGACTCCAGATTGTATAACAAATCAGGCACATTTAATACCACAGTTCTCTTTATTGCTATTCCGCAATAGTTTATCGGGAAATTGAATCAGTATTGGGGATTGAAGATTGAAAACCGAGATTAAATACACGAAATTATCACAATGGACCGCTCAAAGCTTTAAAAAGCAGATGAGTTTACTTTGCTTGATTTTTGTCTTTCTTTTCGGATTTAAATCCGCAAGTGCGCAAGATTCACTGATTGTTTTTCAACCTTCCGTGTTACAGGTGAACGCATCCAACGAAGATCTGATTGACCTTACAGTTAAAATTGTAAATAAACGCAATGTGCCACTTTCGGGGTTGGTTGATGTGAATATACCCTCAACTCTCAACCTGATCAGCAAAAATAAAGTTGTAGTTAATTTGTCGCCTGGCGACAGTATTTTTGTTCCTGTAAAAATATTTGTCACGAAGCGTGCAGCATCTGGCAAAGATCATCTTGTGCGTTTCCTGCTGGCCGATCCGGCAAATAATATCCTTGCGACTACAGAGACAAAAATCCTGGTTTCTATTAAGAGGAATGTAAACATGTTTGCCCTGGTGTCAAATATTCTTCTTGACCCGGCATCAGATTCAATAAAGATCCCGATAAGGGTAACTAACCCTGGTAACACGCCCCAAAAGATCACTTTAATAAATCGTTATCCGTCAATATTTCAGGACGATGCATTCCATACCACGATGCAATTCACTCTTCAGCCATCGGCAGATACGGTGATAACATTCGTGAAACCCGTGATTAAGAAAATGCTGAATTCAGAAGGGTTCGATGTGACCTTCAGCGGACTATACGATAATGGCGATATATTTGGGATGGCCTATGTTAAGGTTCAAAGTGCCCGAAACGAGAGAGCCTACAGAGATGAAGCTATGAGCGATTCCTATAATCTCAATAGTATTACTTTAAGCTCGCAAAGCATGTTCTCGCCTAATCAGTCGTACCTGATTACCGGACGGGGTAATCTGGAACTCCCAAAAGGAATGCTGGGTTATAATCTCGACCTGACAATCTGGAAAAATTCTTATTCTCCTCCAATGGCAAGAAGTACGTTTCTAACGTATAATAACGAAAGGTTCGGAATTGCTGCAGGTAATATCAACAAGAATCTGGACATCAATTTAAGCGGCCGGGGTGCGAGTGTGTCGGTTAACGATACGGCTTCAAATAATTCCTATGAAGCTGGTTTCATCGATGGAAATTCGAATTTACTGGGCAATAAGTCAAACACGTTTTTTCCCGTAGGCAATGCTGGTTGGGGAACATTTACACATACTGCCAAAAACTGGGAACTTGCATCCTCTGCTATCTATGAAGTTAATCCCATTTTAAATTCCCGGAGTGCTATACTGGGGAATAATTTCACGCTTACAAAATTCAAGGGACTTCGGGCTATGGCGTCGGTTAGCGGAGGCTATACCACTGAATATGAGAATGGGAATAAAACTGAGCCAAGCTTTGCAGGCGGTTTGCTGGTTAACGGAACATTTAAGAAACTGGTGATCAACAGTCAGAATTATTACAGCTCTGGCTATTATCCCGGAATGAGAAGAGGCGCGCTGTCTTTTAACGAACGCATTACCTGGTTGCGTGAAAGTTCCAATATATGGGGCGGCGTGGACTATAATCATTATGCGCCAAAAACTCTTTCCAGTTTTCAATCTTTCCTGCCAGTATTCAGCACACTACGGGCTGAGTTAGGCATGTCGGGTACTATTTTCAAAAAGTTGAATGTATCTGTGGCTCCGGTATACACGAAGGAGACTAATAATTCCTTTAAATTTCAGGGTTTGCTGGAAGAACAACATTCTTTGATGGCATGGAATGTAAATAATTCTTTTAACTATCCAATCTCGAGCAATCAGTATTTATCCATTAATACAGAAACAGGATTTTATAGCTCCACTTTCGACCCCTTAAACCGTTTTCATTTTCGCTCTAATCTCAATTACAGACGAGGAATGTTTAACCTAAGTTCAACAGTACAAATGGGTACTTTCTACATCGGAGAAGCTGCGAATAATTTTCTTCGAAATGTAAGTTCGCCGCGGCTTATTAATATTATTCCTTCCTACCAAAAGAGTTTTCTCCGTAATAAGCTTCGTACGGAGACTGGTCTGGCATTTATCAACAGCAGTGCGTTTGGCAATAGCTTTTATATCACTGGACGGGCAGAGTATGATTTTACACCTAAGACTGCTGTCTATTCCTCGATCAATCATAACAGGTATGGAGAATATAATCTGAGCATATTGGAGATGGGAATTACACAAAAACTTTCTTTGCCGAAGGTGGGCGCAAAAGTTAGCGATCTGGAAGTTTTTGTTTATCAGGATGCTAATCAAAACAATATTTTCGATCAGGGTGATACTAAGGCCGTTGGTCACTTGCTGTATATCAATAATGTAGCTTTTATAACAAGCTCAAATGGGATTGTGGATTATAAGAAACTTCCCTTTGAAGCCTATAGAATTGCACTTACTAATACTAAAGGCTGGTATGCGCCAGATCAAAATGTTAAACTGGATGAGAAGAAAGAGCGCGTAGAAATCGCTTTAAAACGAACAGGGACTTTGAGAGGTACTTTAAGCTTTAGTTTCAACGAATTCAGCTACGAAATAAATCGCAACTTGCAGGGAATTACCGTTGTTGCCACCGGCGAAAATAATGTAAAGCATATTACCAAAACAAACTCGGAGGGGCAGTACATATTCTATCTGCCAATCGGGCAATATTCTGTAAGTGTTGATGGCGGCAATCTGCCTCCTGAAGTAGAAATTGAAAAAACCCCTAATACATTCATGCTCACATCAGAAGTTCCACAGGCAGTCAACGTGAAGCTGATTGTGAAAGCCAGGAAAATTGAAACAAAGAAATTCACGTCTCCTAATTCTACGCCAAGGAATTAATCTTATTCAGACTGGTTTTTTTGAATCTTTTTAATTGATTTGCGCCACTATATTTACCTTTTTTAGGGATAGAAGTTTAGTGCAACCTTTTTTTATTTGCTTCGTATAAGTATTAATATCTATCTTGATTAATATTGTTACGTCATGAAAGCAATAATACTTTGTGTTTTAACGTTGTTTATAGGGCTTGTTTCTCAAGCGCAATCTACTACTGCTTCATTGAATATTACGCTCACTGACGTTCAAAGCGTGACTTTTAGCTCAGTTGCTTTAGCAGAAGCATCTTCACCAAATCAGGATGCATCAAAGAACGGATCTCTACAGTTATTAAGTCATTCGACATCCCAAATCAAGAAAATTAGTTCGCAAAACTCTGAATATGAAAGGTTGTATAAGGAGTTTTACTCCACTACAACTGCTTCTCAATTTTCGGATAAAAACGTTTATGCAGCGGCAACTAATAGTTCATCTCCGCCAAAATCGGCCAAAAATAAAAATACCTCCAATCTTGTGATCTACCAGATTGACCCGCGTTGAATTTTCTGAAATCTTAACCTGTCCTTGCGTATTTTAATTCCCAGACATCATCTTGGTATCGGTTAATACAAGCAGCATTTAACTCTGCCGGCTAGACAAATGTTACTTTCACGGTCCTTTTTTTCCTGAAAAAGGTTTTATCTTCTCACTCTAATATACCCAAGACTTAAGATGTATAGGATATTGAAATTTAGCTTGATTTGCTGCCTGATAGCCACCATCATTACAGTAGGAAATGCTCAAACTAAAGCGCCGAAGTTCAAAGTAATTGCATTTTATACCGGAAAAAATGATCAGGCCCACGTAAGTTATGTTAGAGAAGCCTTAAAATGGTTCCCGGAAACAGCGGCGAGCAACAATTTTTCGTTTGAAGCCACGACCGATTGGGATAGTATGAACGATGAATTTCTTTCCAGATATCAGGTTGTTATTTTTCTTGACACTCGTCCGGAAAAGCCCCAGCAAAGGGCAGCGTTTCAAAAGTTCATGGAAGGTGGCGGTGCGTGGATGGGCTTTCACTTTGCTGCATTTGCTTTAACACCATCTGCCTATCCTCAAAATTGGGATTGGTATCACAACACATTCCTTGGCTCCGGTCAGTACGGAAGCAACACATGGCGACCGACGTCTGCGATACTAAAAGTCGAAGGTAAGAATCATCCTGTAGTCAAAGGCTTAGGAAAAACGTTCAAAGCCTCTCCAAATGAATGGTATCGTTGGAAAAATGATCTCAAAGCGAACGCAGATATATCAATACTTTTATCAATAGATCCTTCAAGTTTCCCATTGGGTACCGGTCCAAAGCCTCACGAGATTTGGCATGAAGGTTATTACCCTGTCGTCTGGACCAATACTAAATATAAAATGTTGTATGTCAATATGGGGCATAATGATATCGATTACGAACATAGGGTTGATAATAGTAATAGCACTTTGTCGTTTACTTTTGCAAACAAAATTCAAAATAAAATGATCACAAATGCGCTGCTGTGGTTAGGAAGTAATAAGAATAACAAGAATTCTTTTTAAGAATAAAATACTATTTACTGTGAAGCTCTCATCTGTTATTTTTTTACTTTTCTTTCCCATCGTTCTGCTTGCGCAAGAAGCCGTTGAAATAAAAAATGGAGAGAAGTACCAGCCAGGAAGTCTATACCCATTTCTTGAAGATCTTTATAAAAGGAATGACTATGTGATTTCTTACCGTATTCGCATGACAGATAAGATCAATGAGCGATCAGATTATTTCATCATGACAAGGAAAAACAATGTTCTTACAGCGTACCAATTTCTGGATCAAGGTCAGCAGTTGAAAGCAATGAACTTATCAAAAAAATCGCTGGAATTAGTCTGGGATACATTTGTCCAGAATGAACTCTTTTCAATTCAGAATGAAAAGGACATACCGAATTTCTGTCTTGCGAAATATCAGATATACAATTCTCACACCTACGAATTCGTTCTTGTTAATAAGGGGACGGTAAAAAAGCTTTCATACTATGATCCGGAATACTATGATAATGCTTGTTATGGAATGCCGGAACGACGAAAGATAATTAACAGTGCCTCCGTTATTAATTTTGTACTAACTGAATAGATTGACGAACTTTTGAGTCTTGATCTTCGTACACAAAACTTGGGATTAGCATCAAAAGTGTTTTTCCGAAAAAACGTTATTTTTATAAAACAATTTTTATTAAAACAGGTATTGTATCAGTGTGTTGCCCTGAGGTGATATTACCTTTTCTAACCAGAAGCAGCTCTGCTACAACAAACTTATTGTAATTCATTCGCTCTATATACATGGAAGTAAAGTCTGACACATTAGAGGTCGCGCTAGCAGGTCTCAATGGTAATGGTGAAAATGCTCAGGAGACACTGGATCTAAAGGTTCTTCTAAACGTTTTGTCGCTGGTGAAGAACGGGAACCTGAGTACCCGAATGCCTGTTACCCAGGCCGGAATAAACGGTAAAATCTGTGAGGTGCTGAATGATATTATAGATATTAATCAGCGTCTCGTAAGCGAAATATCCTCTGCCGAAAATATTATCGGTAAAAAGGGTAATCTCAATAAAAGAATCGCCATGCCGGACGCTAAAGGCGAATGGGCGAAGGGTGTTAACTCACTGAATAGTCTTATTACCGACCTTACATCGCCCGCACTCGAAATTGCCGGAATGATTAATTCCGTCGCAAACGGAGATCTGGCCAAGCAAATACCCCTTGAAATTAATGGTCAGCCGTTAAAAGGAGAGTTTTTGAGAATGGCAAAGGAGTCCAATCAGATGCTGTCTAAACTTCAGTTATTCTCCATGGAAGTTACGCGGGTCGCCAGGCAAGTGGGCTCGGAAGGTAAGCTTGGCGAGCAAGCGAAAATAAAAGGCGTAGCAGGCGTTTGGGCCGAACTAACAGATTCGGTAAACCAGATGGCAGGTAACCTTACTGCACAGGTAAGAAATGTAGCTGCGGTGACAACTGCGGTTGCCAAGGGTGACCTTTCACGAAAGATTACTGTGGAAGCAAAAGGTGAGATTCTTGAGCTGAAAAACACGATTAATACGATGGTGGATCAGTTGAACTCCTTTTCTTCTGAGGTTACGCGGGTGGCACTTGAGGTTGGTACTGAAGGAAAGCTGGGTGGTCAGGCAAAAGTACCGGGAGTTGCTGGAACATGGAAAGATTTAACAGATTCTGTAAACCGGATGGCGGGTAACCTTACATCGCAGGTACGAAATATAGCTGGGGTAACTACAGCGGTGGCAAATGGTGACCTCTCCAAGAAGATAACGGTAGACGTAAAGGGGGAGATGCTTGAATTGAAGAAGACGATCAATACCATGGTGGATCAGCTGAATTCATTCGCCTCTGAGGTGACGCGTGTGGCGCTGGAAGTAGGTACAGAGGGAGAGCTGGGTGGCCAGGCAAAGGTTAAAGGTGTTGGTGGTGTATGGAAAGACCTCACGGATTCTGTAAATCAGATGGGAAGTAATCTTACCGATCAGGTACGAAATATTGCCGGAGTAACGACGGCGGTGGCGAAGGGAGATTTATCACGAAAAATTACTGTGGATGCCAAGGGCGAGCTCCTTGAGTTGAAAAATACGATCAACACCATGGTGGATCAGTTGAACTCCTTTTCATCAGAGGTAACTCGTGTAGCAAGAGAGGTTGGTTCCGACGGACAGTTGGGTGGTCAGGCTAATGTGCCGGGCGTTGGTGGTACGTGGAAGGATTTAACGGATTCAGTGAATCAGATGGCGGGTAACCTAACGGGTCAGGTGCGGAATATAGCGGAGGTAACAACCGCGGTGGCAAAGGGTGACCTTTCCAAAAAGATCACAGTAGATGTGAAGGGGGAAATGCTGGAGCTCAAAATCACGATCAATACGATGGTGGATCAGCTGAACTCTTTCGGATCTGAGGTAACGCGTGTTGCACGTGAGGTAGGTTCCGAAGGGCAGCTTGGCGGTCAGGCGAATGTTCCCGGAGTAGGCGGAACATGGAAAGATTTAACCGATTCTGTGAATAAAATGGCTGATAACCTTACTTCACAGGTAAGGAATATTGCGGAAGTGACCACAGCTGTGGCGAAGGGCGATTTATCGCGTAAGATCACAGTGGATGCGAAAGGCGAACTTCTTGAGCTTAAAGATACAATCAATACCATGGTGGATCAGCTTCGGGGTTTTGCATCCGAGGTAACTCGTGTTGCCCGGGAGGTGGGCTCAGAAGGTCAGTTAGGAGGCCAGGCAAATGTGCCGGGAGTTGATGGTACCTGGAAGGATTTAACGGATAGTGTAAATAAGATGGCGGGTAATCTTACCGCCCAGTTAAGGAATATAGCGGACGTATCCATCGCAGTTGCGAATGGTGACTTGTCAAAAAAGATTACTGTTGACGTGCGGGGTGAGATCCTGCAGTTGAAGGAAACGATTAATACCATGGTGGATCAGCTCCGGGGCTTTGCTTCGGAGGTAACCCGGGTGGCACGTGAGGTGGGAACAGATGGTAACCTTGGCGGTCAGGCTTTTGTACCCGGAGTAGCTGGAACATGGAAAGATTTAACGGATTCTGTAAATCAGATGTCGAGTAACCTGACCTCTCAGGTACGTAATATTGCTGAGGTAACTAAGGCTGTGGCCGGGGGTGACCTTTCAAAAACGGTAATCATCGACGTTAAGGGCGAGATGATGGATTTGAAAAACACCATAAATACAATGGTGGATCAGCTCAACTCATTCGCTTCGGAGGTGACCCGTGTGGCCCGTGAAGTTGGTACGGAAGGGAAATTGGGTGGCCAGGCACAGGTTAAAGGTGTAGGCGGTACCTGGAAAGATTTGACCGATTCTGTAAATCAGATGGCGTCCAACCTAACGGGACAAATTCGTGGTATTTCTAAGGTGGCAACCGGCATTGCGAAGGGCAACCTGAAACAAAGGCTGTCAATTAATGCGCTTGGTGAGGTTGCCCAGCTTACCGACACTATTAACGAGATGATTGATACGCTCGCTGTGTTCGCTGATCAGGTAACAACTGTTGCTCGTGAGGTAGGTGTACAGGGTCGTTTAGGTGGCCAGGCGAGTGTGCCGGGCGCTTCGGGAACCTGGAAGGATCTCACGGAAAATGTGAATCAATTAGCCCAGAATCTTACTACGCAGGTACGTTCGATTTCGGAAGTAGCGTCCGCTGTAACAAAGGGTGACCTTACCCGGACTATTCGTGTGGATGCTAAAGGGGAGCTAGAGGCTTTGAAGGATACCATCAACCAGATGATTGCTAACCTGAAAGATACCACATTGAGGAACCACGAGCAGGATTGGCTGAAATCCAATCTTGCTAAGTTTGCTCAGATGCTTCAGGGGCAACGTGACAGAAATGCTGTTGCCAACAACGTATTGTCCGAGCTTGCTGAATTGGTGAACGCGCGATACGGTGCATTTTATATTCTGGAACAACCTGAATCGTCTGACGATCCTAAACTGAAACTAATTGCAGCTTATGCTCAAAAAGGGAAGATTGTCCGAAATCAGGAGTTCTCGTTAAATGAGGGCCTTGTGGGACAATGTGCTTCCGACAAAGAACAGATAAGATTAAGTAACGTCCCGGGCGAATATTTGAAGATTAGCTCTGGAATCGGAAATGCACCTCCTTTAGATCTGGTGATTCTGCCAGTTCTGTTTGAGAATAATGTTAAAGCAGTTATTGAGCTAGCTTCTTTTGAAAGTTTCAGTGACACCCATATCGATTTTCTGGATCAGCTGACTGAAAGTATAGCTATCGTACTGAATAACATCGAGACAAATACCCGTACAGAGGAACTGTTGTCTCAATCGCAGTCGCTGGCTGGAGAGCTCTCTTCTCAGCAAGAGGAGTTAAGGCGGGCAAACGATGAGCTTCATGATAAAGGACGCTCGCTTGAAGAAAAAGCTGAACAGCTTACTCTAACTTCAAAATACAAGTCTGAGTTCCTTGCGAATATGTCTCATGAGTTGAGAACTCCGCTAAATAGTTTGTTAATACTTGCTCAGCAGTTGTTTGAAAATCATGAGGGGAATTTGAACGAAAAGCAGATCAGCTACGCGAAAACGATACACTCGTGCGGGGATGATCTTATCCAACTAATTAACGATATTCTTGACCTCTCTAAGATTGAATCCGGCGTAATATCAGCCGATATAATGTCCGTAGGTTTCAGAGAAATCGCATCATTTGTCGAGACTACCTTCCGGCCTATTTCTGAAGCGAAGAATCTCAAATTTGAAATTGATATAGAGGATGGCCTTCCTGAGGTAATGGAAACGGATATTCAGCGTCTTAATCAAATTCTGAAAAATCTGCTTTCTAACTCCTTTAAATTCACAGAAAAAGGTAGTGTTAGGCTCAATATTTACAGACCCGAGATAGATAAATCAAATCCTATACCTGGTGCGGATTCTGTTATAGCCTTTGCAATTGAGGATACCGGAATCGGGATATCCCAAACTACGCAGGGCATTATTTTCGAAGCATTCCAGCAGGCCGAAGGGTCGACAAGCCGGAAATACGGAGGTACTGGTTTGGGCTTGTCTATCAGTAAGGGCTTCGCGGAGCTACTTGGAGGAACTATTGATGTTCAAAGTGACCTTGGCAAGGGAAGTACATTCACACTTTTCCTGCCTTTGAAGTATAGTGAAGTTCCTGTACCAGCCATACTGAATGATCTCAAGGTTAAGGAGGAATATGCTCCAGTGCACTCCAAAACAATACAAAACGAGCCAGTTGAGATGGTTATTGACGACGATAGACATAACATCCTTCCGTCAGATAAGGTTTTGCTTGTGATCGAAGATGATTTGCGTTTTACGAAAATCGTCATAGAAAGATCTCATGGTTATGGTTTGAAGGTCGTTGTAGCTACTCACTATCTTGAGATATTTGATGCCATTGCGAAATTTAACCCTATTGCAATCACACTGGATGTGAAAATGCCTGAATCGAATGGGTGGAAAGTACTTAAGGCTTTAAAGAACAGTCTGAAATTCAGACATATACCTGTGCATTTGATTTCAGGGGAAGATGATAGGTCAGCAGCCATGAAGTTCGGTGCGAGGAGTTTCCATTTGAAACCACTATCCAACAGTTCGCTTGACGAATTGATAATAGGAATAGTGAATTTCCACGAACAGACAAAGAAACGCGTCCTGCTGATCGAGGACAATGAGGTTGAACTTGAACACCTGTCTAAACTGCTTTTGAATGACCACGTTTCCGTTGTGGCGGCAACGACCGGTAAAAAAGCGGTGTCTATTCTAAAAAAGGAAATGTTCGATTGTATAATCGTTGATTATACGCTTCCAGATGCTAAAGGTCTGGATTTGCTTAAACAGATAAACTTACTGAAGAGTCCGCAGGCGACAGTCCTTCTCCATTCAGCCAGAGATTTTACCTCAAATGAGCTTATACAGCTGAAAAGGCTTACATACAAATTGATAACAAAAACGTCTACTTCACACGGTACAATCCTGGAAGAAGTGTTGAATCTGCTTCATATTGATGTTAAGACTTTAAGTACTACCAAACTCGACTTGATTAATAAGGTCCGGGGAAACATAGATGTCCTTGACGGGAAGACTGCCCTTGTGGTTGATGACGATGTGCGTAACCTGTTTGCTTTGACCGCTGCATTTGAGAGATCAAAGCTAAATGTGATCACAGCAGAAAGTGGAAGGGAAGCACTCGAAATCCTAAGCGGGCAAAAGGGCATAGATATTGTGCTGATGGATATAATGATGCCGGAGATGGATGGTTACGAGACCATACAATGGATCCGAAAAGAAAATAAAAACAAAAACTTGCCAATAATAGCTGTAACAGCAAAGGCAATGATTGGTGACAGGCAGAAATGTATTGCTTCCGGTGCATCGGACTATATTACAAAGCCGGTTAAAACCGATCAATTATTATCATTGATGCGTGTATGGCTGTACTAATTTAAAAACCAGGCTAATTTGGATCCAGTTAAAATACTTCTTGTAGACGACAATGCGGACAATCTTATGTCCATGCAGGTGGTTTTAGAAAAAGATGAGTATGCTTTCGTGACTGCAACATCAGGTCGCGAAGCTCTTTCGATACTTTTGAAAGAAGAAGATTTTTCGCTGATACTGCTGGATATTCGAATGCCCATTATGGATGGGTATGAAACTGCAGAGGTTATATATCAGCGTGATAAGCTGAAGCACATTCCCATAATCTTTATCAGCGGTCAGGACGATGAAGAAGCAGCAATATTTAAAGGATATATGGCAGGTGCGGTAGACTATATTCGTAAGCCGTTTAACTCCCAAATCCTTAGATCAAAAGTTGCTATTTTCGTTGAACTTTATCGAAAGAATAAAACCTTAAAAATCCAGGAAGAGAAGCTGACCCGAATAAATGGTGACTTAAGAAAACTGAATCAGGAACTGGAAGACCGGGTTAAGGATCGGACAAAAGAGCTGGAAAATCTTAATCATGAACTTAAAGATCTTAACCTTTCGAAAGATAAGTTCTTGTCTGTTATATCGCACGATTTGAGAAATCCTCTCACTGCTTTACTAGCGTCTTCGGACCGCTTGAAAAAGAGTAAGAAAGAAAGCCCCGAAGAAACGCAACACCTCGCGTCAATAATTCACCGGACATCAAATAAAATACTTGAGCAGTTAAACGAGCTGGTAAACTGGGCAAAAAATCAGCGTGAGAAAACCGCATTCAATCCTGTCAGTATTCAGCTCAGAAATGGAATTGACGTATCCCTTGAGATATTAAAGCCTAATGCATCACAAAAGGATGTTAAACTGGAAAATAATATTCCCGAGAATATTTTTGTAAAGGCAGATGTTTTCATGCTGCGTTCCATACTTCAAAATGTGGCAATGAATGCTATCAAATATACTCCGGAAGGTGGGATAGTCACAGTGTCCGCGTCTTTTGCCGAACACATGATTGAGGTGTGCGTGATGGATACGGGAATTGGAATGAGTGCAGAAGTGCAGCAATCTCTATTTAAAAATATTAGCCCCGTGTCTGTAACAGGCACAAATAATGAACAGGGATCTGGATTAGGATTGCTGTTGGTTCGCGATTTTGTTGCACAGCATGGCGGATCCATTCAGATCGAGAGCGAGCCTGAAAAAGGTACGTGCTTTAAATTCACAATTCCGGCCGACGACGTTGCCGCAACAGTTTAATCTACCTGGATAATGATAGAAGGGATAAAATTTATTACAGATGAGAAAGGCAGGCAGAAGGGGATTATTCTTGAGCTGCCGGCTCTGAAAAAGCATAAGATTAAAGCAACGGAGGTGTTTGAGGCGCTTGCGGGATTACAAGACTTGATCGACAATGCTGAGATAGATACCCAAAAAACCAGTAATTGGGATCTCGCAAAAGAGAACCTTAAAAATCTCCGTCCCTGATCAAAAAAGGGAATTAATTGTGGTATATTCAATAAAAAGGTTCTGTTGAGATAGTTTTAATTTTCCTAATTTAGCCGGCTCATTAACATTTACGATGACTACAACATTCGATTTTGAAAAACCTATTGCCGATCTTCAACTCCAGATTGATAAGGTCCATCAGGTAGCTGATAAGACCAAAGTTGATATGTCTGCTACGCTGACAGAGTTGGAAGCTAAGATCGAAGCAACAAGGCAAAATATATATTCTAATTTATCCGGCTGGCAAAAGGTTCAAATATCACGACATCCGGAACGCCCCTATACCTTATCCTACATTGAAATGATTTGCGATGATTTCATTGAAATGCATGGCGATAGAACAGTAAAGGATGACAAGGCGATAGTAGGAGGTTTTGCGAGTATTGGTGGTGAAACCGTAATGGTTATTGGCCACCAAAAAGGCGTTAACACTAAAATGCGGCAGTACCGGAATTTTGGTATGGCAAATCCTGAAGGCTATCGTAAAGCTTTGAGATTAATGAAGCTTGCTGAAAAGTTCAATAAGCCCGTCGTTACTTTCATCGATACTCCTGGCGCATACCCTGGATTGGAAGCCGAGGAAAGGGGGCAAGGTGAAGCAATCGCCAAGAACCTGATGGAGATGGCGGTATTAAGGGTGCCCATTTTATGTTTCATTGTAGGCGAAGGAGCATCAGGGGGAGCATTAGGTATAGGTATTGGCGATAGGGTTTACATGCTTGAGCATACTTGGTACTCTGTTATATCACCTGAATCATGTTCATCTATCCTGTGGCGAAGCTGGGATTTTAAAGAAAAGGCTGCCGACTGCCTTAAACTGACTTCCGAGGATATGTTTCGGAACAAGTTAATAGACGGGATCATTCCTGAACCTTTGGGCGGAGCACATCATAACCCGGAAAAAATGGCGAAAGATGTGCAGGACCGGATTATAAGAGATCTTAAAGAACTAAAGCCCAGAGATATAGATTCTGTTATCAGTGACCGTATCGACAAGTTTTGTGCTATGGGAGTTGTTGTAGAATCGTAATAGCTGTTGGCATTATTGTTTAATCCTGATCTTGCGATATTCTACTTTCATTGGCGGGCCAGTGTGTAGCTGTAAACCTAACGCTCCTTTTAATTTACGGTTAGCAGAGTCTTCGTCAGTTACATCACTCATTAAAACTCCATTAATATAATGTTGCAGGCGATTTCCTTTAGCCACTATACGGCAGGAATTCCAGTCATCTGTAATTATCTTTTGTTGTAATGCTTCAGATTCTCCGAGGGAACTGGTAACTGTAAAGCCGCTCCACGCATTATTTTTCACCTTTGATTGCGTAATGCTGTCCTTGTCCTGCCCTTTAACCATTGTCTTTTGGCCGCGATAGGCCAAAGTCGTCCTTCCACGCTCTTCATAATTTTGCCCGGTATAACGGTTTAGGCCATCGATATCCATTTGATAACCCTTTAGCACAAAAGGGATGTCCTTTAATTCTTCGCTTCGATAGTTAACACCGCTGTTCCCGGCTTTACTGATTTTAAACTCTGTTATAAACTCAAAATCGGCGGGTAATCCTCCCCGCCAGATTAAAAACGTATTTTGCTTTAGAGCATTGGTAGAAGTGATTTCGCCAACTAGGTTCCCGTTTTGTACTTTCCAGTAAGAAGGATCGCCTTCCCATCCCTTTAATGTTTTGCCGTCGAATATTGATGTAAATCCGTCTTGATCACCGTTAGTCAGTTTATATCCCGTAAGGATTAAGAACAAAAATAGAATTCCGAGTGTCAGTGTCGCGCGGATTTTATTAAACTGTCTGGTCATAATCGTTAATTTAAAATAACGTAACTTATATAACGACTTATTTAGTTTTTGGTTTATAGATTTGATGGTCTTTGTTAGACCCCGATATAAGATACGCCATAAGGTCTTTTATTTCTTCCTTATTTAAGCTGTTTATCATTCCAGGATACATCGCCGATACCTCAGAAAGCCTGCTCCGTACTACATCTTTCTTGAAAATCTCACGAAGAGTTTGTGGCGCAAATGGATTTTGGGATATATAATATTTTTCGGAATCTTCATTTTTAAGTCGTCCAATAACTGATTTGCCATCCTTCAAATAAAAGGCAGTAGATGCATACTGATCAGATATTACTTTATTAGGCTCAAGAATTGACTCCAGAATATCTCTGGGTGAGAAACGAGTGCCTAATTGACTCAGCGCCGGGCCAACGGCACCACCTTCGCCTTGCATGCTATGACATGAGATGCACCGTGTTGCGGAAAAGAGCATTTTCCCCTGATCAAAGTCGCGGGTCGTTGAATCTTTCTGAATTACTTCAAGTGCTTCATCCAATTTCCACGTTCTGCCGGGACCTTTAGGGTTTCCTACACTTGCAAGTTTTTTTCCGTTGTTAGTTAGCAAGGCGTTGCCGGAGATCTCGTTATAATGATCATATTCATTTTTAGGAACATGAGCCAATGCCTTTTTACGAGCGGCATCAATAAATCCAATAAAACTATTGCCTCCATTAAACCCAAAAGCACTATAGAACCATTTGAAGTATTTTTCTCTTAATTCGGCAGTCCAGCCATTTTTCGCTTCACTTAATGCTGTAACATAATAGATTTGCTGAGCCGGAGGAGTTTTAGCTAACATGCCAGCGATATCGAGTCCATACTGCGGATTTCGCATGATAAGGTCTGACGACTGCATAAAAGTCTTCTGATAACCAGCATCCTGAGTGGCTCCTTCAAGCAATGCTAATGTTTTTGAAACAACCAGAGGATCATCCAGAGCTACCAAAACCTTGCTGAATGACCGGTTTAATTCATTGGTATTCGCAGGATAGAACTGATTTAGGTAGGTATATAATTTGACCTTGTCAAGCTCGGCAGGCTGTCCCATTCTGTAAATTATCAACTCGTAGGCCCGTAAAATGTCTACTTGCTGAGGTTCGGGCAAGAGCTTATAATTGACGCTCATCAATGAATTGATCATGCGGCTTTGCAATGTTTTATCTCCCGTCCTTGCCAATGCAATCATGGCTTGGCTAAGGATCTGCGGATGTTTTTCAATAAAGGCTTTTTCCGCCCATTGATTTACAGGTTGATGTTCCATCGCCAGGCGTGCAGCGTAACGAATAAAACGATCCTGGTTCTTTAAGTTGGGCCAGGCTAATTGGATGGCTTTTTCATCAACTCGGCCATGGAATGTTTCAAGTTGCCGTCGTAAATTACGGGCTTTTCGAATGCTCGACGGAGTTTTAGGTTTTATTACAGTATTCGGTAAAGTATTGTCGCCGTAGTAAACACGGTAAAGGTCTGAGTCCAATTTTCGACCTCCGGTTAAAAAATACATAGCACCATCAGGGCCGATAATACCATCTGTTAACGGCAGTGGTGCGCCGGACAAAAATTCTACAGCGTTTGACTTGTACGAAGCACCATCTGGGATTAATTCTACGGCATAAATAATTCCGAAACTCCAGTCAAAAGCAAATAATCCATTACGATATTTTTCAGGGAAGCGGGCACTGCTCCCGCTAAAAAAGCTGGTAGGGGAGCCTTGGCCCACATTTAAAATTGCAGGCAGATTATCAGGGTACGCCGGCGAGAATTTACTGGTTCCTGTACGCCATCCGAAATCACTGCCGCTTGTGGAATGACTGATCCTTGTAGGCCGGTACCATGGCATTCCAAAATCCCATTCCATGTCAGAGTCGTAAACAAACATATCTCCAACTTCATTGAAGGCCACATCAAAGGGATTTCTATACCCCGCGCTCACCAACTCCCAGTTCTTACCCTCAGGGTCTATTTTAGCGACAAACCCTCCAGGCGCATAACGATCAGTAGCATGCCCGTTAGGATCTAATATTAACGGGAATATATTATCTTCTTTCCAGGTTCTAGGCAGGCGGTAAGTATCCATTTCCGGGATATCGACGTGATTGCCGATCACGACATGAATAGACTTTTTATCGGGAGATAGAACTATGCTGTGAGGGCCGTGCTCTCCCCCAGGTGTAACCATGTCTTTAAGTAAAGTAATTTGATCATACTGATCATCGTTGTCTGTGTCTTTTAGCCGGTAAAGCCCGCTCCCTTTAGCCATAGAAGTATCGCTCTTATGGTTAACCATAACATAAAGGCTATTGAATGCATACAATAGTCCCTGAGCGTAACCCATTTTTATCCTGGCCCTGCTGGTATCACTTTCAATTTTAATCTCCAGCTTTTCCACAATAACTTTTGATTTAGCTGAATCGGTACCAATTGGAGGAATAGTTAATCTATATAAATAACCGAATTGATCTGAGGTGATCATTCTGCCCTTATCATCAAAGCTCATTGCTACCCATGAGCCAGTCTTATTATCTGAAGGACTGTATAAGTGTTCTGCTTTGAAATTGGGTAATAGTTTGAGCTTTTCGACTTTTGGATCTAATTCTCTAACTAATTCCTTATGAGTTTCTTTTACATTATCAATGAAAGATATCGTAAGAAGACAGGCAATTGATAGTAATCCTGCTATCGCGAAGTATTTGCGTTGGTTCATCGGGTACTGTTTAGTACCCTTAATATAAGGTTGATTTTTGTTAAGGAGACGAAATTTATTTAATTAAATCTCCTTAACAAAAACGTGCAAAATAGACAAGCTATTGGCCCCCCATAAACTTACTGTCCATGGCACTATATCTCGCCTGAAGTTTTTTATTGAGATCAGCCTGGTTGTTTTGAGCTGTAAGTTTAATCATCTCAGCAATTACGTACATACCAAGCTGCATTTCGCGCGAATTAAGATTTTCCTTTGTCTTAGCAATAGCTGAAAGGTAGTTAAGCTGATCTTCTATATAACTTGCAGTATTTGAAATAAGTTCATTGGCCTTCGCAGGTTCTTTTACTTTGTAAAGAAGGTCAGCCATATAAAATTTCCGGATGGTGAAATTCAAAGAATAGTTATTATCAGGAACTACTGCTATACATTTTAAAAGAGCTTTGCGGGCTTCTTCAATTTTACCTTGTTTATAAAGGTTTTCGGCCAGGATATTAAAATGATTAATTATCGTAAAACTCATCCGCAATGACTCTGGATCTAAATATGAAGCATTTTTCATGTTGCCCCATTTAAATTTGGTCATCATGTTAGTATACATTGCATCAGTATTCGTAAGCTCAGGTTTATCGCCTGACGCTGAGTCTGCAGACTGAGGTTTCAACGGGAGCAAACGATACGCAAAACCCTCATTGTACAAATAATTGTCAAGGCCTAAATAGTTATCCGAAGGAACAGTAATCGCGAAATATATTGGCCTTTTCCAATTGTTATGCGCCAGTATATCAATCAGCGCCAATTCTGTTTTTGTGACGTAATTTTTGTTGTATGACCATTCAATTGAAGGTGCCAGAAGACTTTGATATTCCGGCGATACCGTCTTGGTAGCTATAACCTCGGCAGGATCGACCGTAATTTTAAAGTTTTTGGTCGGCAGAAAGTTTTCTTTCGATCCATCCTGATAGGTGGCTTTATCTGCGGCATCTTCAGAAGTCAGGATGTCGAAAAGATTTTTTAATTCCACGTTACCCTGAACCTGATAATCCTGATAACCCATTACATCTCGCACGCCTTGAACAAATTTTTCATCCGCCATGGTTATCGGCAATGCATCAGCCTGATTCACCTTCTTTTTCATTTGTCTTATATACCAATCTGTACCAAGGAGGCTAAGGTTCACGACTCTAACATCCGGCCGAATATTTTCAACCTCCTGAGCGTACCATAACGGATAAGTATCATTATCTCCGTAGGTAAATAGAATTGCATTGGGTGCACAAGACTCGAGATAATCAGCTGCCATATCCCGCGCGGTGAACTTTGATGAACGGTCATGATCGTTCCACCCATCTTTTGCCATTAGCATTGGCGCGGCTAACAGGCCAATAACCGTAGCAAGTGCGGCAGCAGTTCGGGCTTTTATTTTGGAACGAAGTAAATCAGCAATTCCGGCAACTCCAAGTCCAATCCAGATAGCAAATGCGTAGAATGATCCCGTATAAGCGTAATCCCGCTCCCTTGGTTGTAATGGATTCTGATTCAGGTACAGAACAATTGCAACACCGGTGAAGAAAAATAAAAGGCCCACTATTCCGGCATCCTTTTCATTCTTTTTGAAATGCCACAAAGCTCCAATGAGGCCCAAAATAAATGGCAAAAAGTAGAAACGGTTATATCCGCCATTCTCGATCTGACTTTTCGGCAAATCATACTGGCCCCCAAGAAGCATGTTGTCAATAATCTTTATACCTGAAAGCCAATTCCCCTGCGTGTAATTACCATGACCCTGTTCATCATTCTGCCGTCCGATAAAATTCCAGGCAAAATAACGGGCATACATAAAACCTGTTTGATAGCTTACGAGAAAGCCAAGATTGTCAACGAATGTCGGTGATTGCGTCTCACTCATGCCCATCCAGTCACGGTAGGTAGCCACATGTTGAGGATCATCGCTGTACATTCGAGGCATAATGGTGTTACGATCATATATGCGCTCATATTTTTGCCCCGCAGATTCGTACTTTTCTTTACCCTTGCGGTAAATTATATCGCCTTGTTTGCTGTCGATAGGTTTGGAATCGAAATACTGACCATAAGCCAAAGGTCTGTCGCCATACTGTTCCCGATTTACATAGCTCAATAAGGAAAAAGCATTATCAGGATCATTATTGTTTAACGTTGGATCGGCCTTGGCCCGGATAACAATCATTGCAAATGAGCCATATCCGAATATGATAAATACCACGGAGATCAATGCAAGGTTAAGCACCCGCCGTTTTTCGCGAATCTTTAGCATGTATTCCAATATTGCCAAAATAATACCTGATACGATAAGACCGCCAATTCCTCCCCCTATCGTCATCAGCGCCACAAATGATGTAACGGCAGCAAGGAGGTGCGGCTTTTGGCCATTAATTGAATAAAGGATACCAGCGGTAAGTGCAACGATGACAAGAAGTCCGAACACAACTACACCGGTTCCAAATCCTAAGCCAAGAGTATTAACAAAGAACAAGTCGGAGTAAGCAGCGAACTTTATTGTGTACTGCACAATCCCGTACTGTATAAAAGCAAGAATTACAATACCCGCAAGAAGACTTAGCAGAGTTCCGGACGAGGTTCTAGTTGTTGATCTTCTAAAGTAATAAACCAGAGAAATTGCAGGAATAGCGAGGAGATTCAATAAGTGTACTCCTATTGAAAGACCCATAACATAAGCGATGAAAATAAGCCACCTGTCAGCATATGGCTCATCTGCATGTTGGTCCCACTTCATAATAGCCCAAAATACAATAGCTGTGCATAATGATGAAAGTGGGTATACCTCTGCCTCTACGGCAGAAAACCAGAATGAGTCCGAGAATGTGTAAGCAAGAGCACCAACCAGGCCAGAACCCATGATTGTTATCATATCTCCCTGAGTCAGACTGACCCCTGGCTGCGCTATAATCTTTTTTGCAAATGCAGTTATGGTCCAAAAAAGGAAAAGGATCGTAGCAGCACTGGCTGTTGCTGAAAAAATATTTATCCAGAATGCAACGTTGCTGGTGTCTCCTCCGGCAAGCAGGGAGAATACCTTACTCATCATCAGGTATAATGGTGCTCCGGGTTGGTGAACAACCTGTAATTTATAAGCTGAAGCAATAAACTCTCCTGAGTCCCAGAAGCTGGTTGTCTGCTCCAGAGTAAGAGTATACACAATTAAGGCTGTCAGGAAACTTAGCCATCCTAACAAATTATTGGTTCTATTGTAGTTCATAGAGTTCAGTTCAAATTATTGCTGCCGAAAATAGCGAATTTGATGTATAAGTAAGGAAATGTTTAACACTAATTAACAAGTGGTAGCTGATATTCTCATGTCGTAATTCTTCGCAGTTAACTTTACAGTAGTCTTCCCTTACATGTCGGGCCCAAAGGCTGGTCATCACAGGTATCACATCGTCAATCAAACAAAAATCAATTTTTCATTTGCAGATTATAGTTTATCCAGCTATATTTGCATTCCA
>JAZKIH010000077.1:0-111734 GCA_040384965.1 Bacteroidota bacterium
CGAACTACCGTAAAAGGTTTTGCAGACCTCTTCCTAACCCCTCGGACACGCGACTTTATGTAGTCCTACTCCTGGATTACTAAAACAAATTTAAAGAATATTTTATTAAAACATATAAAGTCTATGGAATTAGTAGAATATTATTTCTATACTTGCACCGATGAAAGCAACTAAGCTTTTCTCACCTTAAAAAGTTTATGAAAAAATCAATACCCCTCCTTTCTTACATGAGCGCCATTGAACAACTGCTGCATCATGTAGTCATTCGAACTATGAACAGACTCTCCAATTCTCAACCTTCAATCACGCCAGTATATTGTTGTTGCAACTTTAATACAGGTCTCAGTAATCAGCGTTTTTAATTTCAATCTTTCAAAATAATTATTTCAAAATGAAACATTTGTTATCCATAGCAAAGTTGCTAGTCATAACCTTTTCAATTATTCAATCTACCCCATCGTCGGCTCAGAAAACTATTGTTGGTTTCGTCAAAGATTCTCAGGGTCTTCCCTTACCTGGGGCAACTATCACATTGAGAGGAACCCGGATCTCCACCTCGGCTGATTCCATCGGACAGTTCAAACTCAATGTAAGTCAGGAACCGCCCTTTTTTATCACAGCTAGTTTTATTGGATTTAAAGCTCAGGATTTTCAGGTTTTAAGATTCGATAACACACCATTACAATTAACACTCGTAGACGACGCTTTACTGGAAGAAATTGTGGTGACTTCCCGTCGTCGCTCGGAGGTCCTGCAGGACGTGCCTATCCCCATTTCAGTTGTCGGAGGCGCCCAAATCCAGGAGTCCGGGGCTTTCAACGTAGGTCGGGTAAAGGAACTAATTCCTTCAGTTCAAATGTATACCTCAAATCCAAGAAATACAGGAGTTAATATCCGCGGAATAGGATCTCCATTCGGGCTTACTAATGACGGTCTTGATCCGGGTGTGGGTTATTATGTAGATGGTGTTTATTATGCCCGCCCGGCAGCTGCTACTCTCGACTTCATAGATATTGATCGGATTGAGGTTCTTCGCGGACCGCAAGGAACTTTATTTGGCAAAAATACCAGTGCCGGCGCTTTTAACATAGTGACGAGAAAAGCAAGCTTCACGCCGGAATATAGCTTCGAATCAAGTTACGGCAATTACGGTTATATCCAGGCAAAAGCATCTGTGAACGGCCCATTGAGCAGTAAGTTTGCAGCACGTGTGTCATTTTCAGGCACACAAAGGGATGGAGTAATCGAAAATATACGAACTGGGAAGTCAACAAACGATATTAATAATCTTGGCTTTCGCGGACAGCTGTTATACAAACCTAATGACAAAACGTTCATTACATTTGCATTAGATGCGTCTGATCAGGAGCCGGACGGATACGCACAGGTCGTTGCGGGTGTGGTACCTACTCTTCGTCCCGCCTATCGCCAGTTTAGCGCCATTACCGCCGACCTAAATTATACCCTCCCCAGCTTAAACGCTTTCGATCGCAAAATAGATCACGATACACCATGGAATTCGGGTAACGAACTTGGTGGTGTCTCTCTCAATGCGGAAACACAAATAGGTCCCGGGACCTTAACATCCACGACTGCATGGAGATATTGGAATTGGATTCCATCTAACGATAGAGACTTTACAGGCTTACAAGCGCTGGCTAAATCACAAAATCCCGCTGAACATCGCAACTGGTCACAGGAAGTAAGGTACGCTGGTCAGATTTCAGAAAGGCTGAGCGGCGTTGTGGGATTGTTCTATATCGATCAGGAAGTAAATATTAATGGCACCGAAGAGTCAGGATCAGCACAATGGCGCTTTTCTCAAAGCTCAACAAGCAACTTATGGCGAACTCCAGGCCTTTTCGAAGGTTATGGGATATATACCACAGCCTCAATTATATCTAAGAGTGCCGCAGCATTCGCCAGTATTGATTGGGAGATAGTTAGCGGTTTTCACATCCTACCCGGCATCCGCTTCAATTACGATGAAAAAGATGTAAACTATAACCGGGTTGCGCGGGGTGGCTTGCAAACGACTGACCCTGCTCTGCTTGCTTTGAAGAACGGTGTTTACAGCAGCCAGGCATACATCGCAGACGCGGACGAGAAAAATTTTACTTATTCGCTGACAGCATCTTACAGGCCTAACCGGCGTTTGAATACCTTCGCCACATATTCTACCAGTTTTAAGCCGGTGGGTGTTAACGTTGCTGGACTTCCTACAGCAGCTGGGGGTGGTGCAGCAACCAATCTGGCAGTTATAAAACCTGAGGACACTAAGCATTTTGAGCTAGGACTAAAATCCTCGCCAGCCGATAATTTCACACTGAACTTAACGCTGCACAGATCGGACATTAAAGATTATCAGACAAACGTCCAATCGCCTGAATTAGGGGTTAACCGTGGGTATATTGCTAATGCAGAGAAGGTAAGTGTAAAAGGTTTGGAAATCGACGCCAGCCTCAGGGCAAATACAAATTTCTCTTTCTACGGAGCAGCTGCATACACTGATGCTACATATAATCGCTTTACTAATGCACCTCTTCCGCTTGAAGAAACCGGGCAGACACTCAATGGTGTGCAGGTAGCATTCAAAGATATTTCCGGAGGTCAACTGCCCGGTATCTCGAAATGGGCAGGATCAATAGGCGGCGAATTTGCCACTCCTGCTAAATTCCTTAACAAGGAGGCAAAATTCTTCACAGCGATTGATGGATACTATCGTTCAGATTTCTCTTCCAGTCCGTCACCGTCAAAATATCTGAATATTGATGGCTATACTCTGGTGAATGGACGAATAGGTTTCAAGGCAACATCAGGCTTCTCAGCTTATATTTGGGGCCGCAACCTATTTAATAAAGATTATTTTGAACAACTATTACCCGCAGGCGGAAATGCCGGCCATTACGCCGGGGTACTTGGGGATCCAAAAACTTACGGATTAACCCTTCGATACGCATTGTGAATTGACTTATAAATAAAAAGCCCCGCATTACTGCGGGGCTTTTCAATACAATCTATTCTCTACCCTACCCAAACTGCAAACTTTCGGCTGAACTCATCAAAATTGAATGGTTTAGTCATGTAGTCATCCATTCCTGCGTTTATGGCTGACACCCTGTCGTCGTCATAGGCAGCGGCAGTCATGGCAATAATAAGAGGCTGAGCACCTTTAAACTCATTCCTAATACGCTTTGTCGCTTCGATACCGTCCATCTCAGGCATCTGGATATCCATAAAGATCATATCATACCGTTGTCGCTCCAGGGATGCTAATACCTCATGGCCATTTGAAACAACATCGCAGCTGTAACCTAAATTGTTAATAGTACGCGTTATGATCTTCTGATTGATAAGGTTATCTTCTGCCACCAGTATACTCAAATCCGAAGAGTGGATGGTTTTAGTAGCCTGAGGAAGAATATTTTTTTCGAGCACTGGTTTTTTTTCAGTCTTTTGTTCAGAAAGTGTTTCGATTAATATCTTCTGGAGATAAGTATTTTTAATCGGCTTCTCTATCATCCCCGCAAACAGATTTCGGTCATTCTTTTTATCATCCGGAAACTGGCCTGCAGAACTGAATAGTATTAGTGGCATTTCCTTGTTAACCTTTTTTATTTCATGGGCTAGTTCAATACCGTCCATGTCAGGCATGAGCATATCCAGAACAGCTATGTCATAGCGTTTTGCCGGCAATTCCTTGAGAGCATCAATGCCGCTTTCAAAAGTAACCGGGCGCATCCCCCACTGTTCGCAGGTTTTACTTAGGACACGAAGATTAGTCAGGTTATCGTCAACAATTAAAATTGCCTTTCCGGAAAGATCTTTCAAAGCAGTTTCCCGCTTAAACTGCTTTATGCGAGCCGCTGCCTGAACCTCGATTGTAAAGCTGAAAGTTGTTCCTACACCCTCAACACTGTCAACCCAAACCCGACCGTTCATTCGCTCAATTAGTTTACTGCTGATGGCAAGTCCCAAGCCTGTCCCGCCATACTTTCGTGTGGTCGATGCGTCAACTTGCGAAAACGAATTGAATAACCGATCCATCTTATCTTCCGGTATTCCAATACCACTATCCCTGACCGAAAATTCCAGGGTATAGAGATTTTCCTTCTTCTCTGCAACTTTTATACTTGTCAGGATTTCACCGTGATCAGTGAACTTTATGGCATTTCCAACCAGATTCACAACAATTTGCCGGATCCGGGTAATATCACCGATCACTTCCTGGGGAACTTCAGGCTCTATGATGTAAAGTAAATCAAGATTTTTCTCATGGGCTTTGGTAGATAACAAATCGTATGTTTCTTCAATAACGCGACCGATAAGGAATGGGTGCTCCTCCAGATCTAACTTCCCTGATTCGATTTTTGAGAAGTCAAGAATTTCATTAATTATTTCCAGTAATGATTCAGCGCTGATCCTTACCGATTCGACGTAGTCAAACTGGTCGGGATCCAGTTGTGTTCGTGACAACAGGCTGGTCATTCCGATCACCCCATTCATCGGCGTGCGTATCTCGTGGCTCATATTCGCAAGAAACTGAGATTTTGCAAGGTTACGTTCTTCTGCAAGCTTAGTTTTTTCTTCAAGCTCTATATTTAGCTCCTTAAGGCGTTGCTCCGCTAAATAATTCGTCGTGATGTCATCAAAAATCCAAAGCATTCCACTGCTGTACTCAGTTACCGTGGCCCGGGATGACACGCTTAAAACAATCGTTTCGGGGTGTGAGTAAATCCACTGCCAATTGTCTATTGTTTTATCTTTTGATTTGAAAAGTTCGTTACCTCTTGCTAATATTTCTTCTTTATTATCCGCCTTTCCACGCAGATCGCGCATTGCTTCAGATAAAATTACTGGAGAAACATGTCCCTGGGGGATGTTGAACAACTCTGCCGCCTTGTGATTTACCCACCCATTGTTACCGGAATTATCTGTAAATGCTATTCCCTGAGGTACAGTTTTTAATATTGTATTAAACCGGACTGTAAGCTCATCCATAGAATAAAAGAGGCTGGCCAGACGACAAGTTTCGCGAACACGTATGAGGGCTGCTTTGATAAATTCTTTAAAATCCTCACTAAATTCAAATGACTCATCCCAGCACATCATAATAATGCCTTTTATAGCATCCTCACTGACGGGCAAAACAGCAGCCGACTTACATTCTTTTATTAAAACCTTTAGCCCAACATCAATTTCATCAAAGGGCGGTTCGAGAAAAATGGGTTGTTTTATGTCTGCAAAGGGACGAAGAATGGAAGGTTCGATCAGACTCGGATAAGTATTATCACCCAGAAGTACCCGCGCAGTAAGCTCATCATCCTGCTTGACTACCAACACAGTTGAAGCACCGGACAGGCGCTTAAGGTTCGCCATGCTTTCGGCCATGATAACAGGCCAGTTGCTGTATTTTTCAACCTCACTCAGACCCGCTATAAATTCGAGTGCACGCTTAGCCCAGTTTATCGGTGGCGAGTTGCTGGTCACTCAATGAAATTCTTTATTGCTGAAATAATTTCATCGGGAGCACTGATATGCGGAAAGTGACCTTCGGCATCCACAAACACCAATTTGCTTCCAGCAATATTTTTGTTGAGATACTCGGCAACTTCGGTAGGAACCGCGATGTCCTTATGCGCATGTACCAGTAATATTTTTTTATCAATCTCCCTGAGATGGTGTCGTACATCCGATTCAAAAATAACCTTCGCGACAGAAAGCGCTATATCCGGCCGAATGGCGCCAAGTGTTATCGCAAAACCTTCTCCGAGTTCAGGTTTGCCGGGATTACCCATTGCGGCAGCGGAAAATCCACTTACCCAGGCATAATAATTTGTTCGCATGGTTTCATACATCGAGTCAAGGGCCTCCTGAGTGAATCCGCCAACATACCCTTCATCATTAAGGTATCTTGGAGATGCTCCAATGAATATCATCTTAGAAAAGTGTTGTGGCGCTTTGACCGCAGCAAGCATTGCAATCATACCGCTCACTGAATGTGCAACGATGATTGCATTTTTCAGCTGAAAAGCATCAGCAATCGCCAAAAGATCATCGGCATATGTCGAAATGGTGTTATATTTTATAGGGCTAAAAGCGGCCATATCTGATGAGCCACCACCCACGTTGTCGTAAAGCAACAATTTATAATCAGAAGCAAATGCCTTTTTCACATCATCCCAGGCAGTTTGATCTGTACCAAAGCCATGAGCAAATACTATTGTTTGTTCGGCGTCAGTGTTTCCCTCGATCGAGATTTTATGTTTCTTGATAAGTTCTGGATTCATAAGCTTCGTGTTTTGCCGGGAAATTCAACCGACATGATTTTGTTAATAGCAATTATAACGAAAACTAGCTTCATTGCATTACTTATGGGCACAATAAATAGCCAGTCCGGAAGCACCGTGACTGGCTATTGCTGTGTAATTACGTAAAAAGTATTCCGTGGGATTTAGTAATAAAAGCTTTAAGAGAGAACCTGTTGGACTGGCTTATTCCTTTTCAAAAGCAAGGCACTAACAAAGGGTACCACTAAAGCAACAGGCAGGATTTCAAGATAAGTAAACAACACCACCATAACCGGGCTTTTATAAAGCTCTTTCATCGAATTTACCTCAGCAGTTTTAGCGCTGATCTCAATCGCAGATGCGCCGCTAGCCTTTACCTGCTGTAACAAATGCGAACTGAACTTCTCCATAAAATCTGGCACAAAAAGGTAATAGTCGATTACCCAGATGACTACATAAATTGTAGAGGCAACGAGTGAAATGGCCAGTCCAACCTGAAAAGCCTTGCCGAACGTGATTATGCCGGCGTTCTGCGTATCCCTATAATTTTTCACACCCACGTATACAAGCGAAAAGGCTAGAAGCATTGCTGCATAGCCTAGCACCATACTACCTTCAAACTTACCTGTGCTGTAACAATAAGCTATTGATGCTACTGTCCACACACCAATCAAGACTCCTGAGATGGATCCAAATACTAATACTGTTCTTTTCATCTTTTTAAATTTTGTATGCTCAAAAATGATCAGTTAATCTTTCCAGCCTCTCATACTTTAGTTTGATTTTAGGAACAAAGGCTCATTTTACGACTAAAGTACTACGCAATTAGCTCCATTCTCTTCGCTTTCTCAATGGCCTGCGTGCGTCGCTGTACTTCGAGTTTGAAAAACAAATTGGAGGAATGAGTTTTAATGGTACTTAATGAAACGAATAGACGTTCAGCGATCTCCTGATTGCTCAACCCATCGGCCATCAATTCAAGCACTTCCAGTTCGCGCGCACTTACACCCGTTTCGTTTAGCGCCTTATTGTTTAAGACAAAGGTCTTTTCAGCAGCCAATTCCTTTTCAATTGTTATAATCTTTATTTTTGGTGTACTGAGCTTCATCGCAAGCCAAATGCCTAAGCCTGTAAAGAGCAGCGCAATAATCCCTGCATATATTTCAAAGGCGTGGTTGAGAATCAGGAACCGCCATTCGAGCCATTTCATTAGAAACAAAGCCGCTGCAAGCGATAATCCGTAAATTAGAATAGATCTGTATTTGGTTAGATAATTCAACCGCGTTCGATTATATCTTTACAAAGATCTTGTTCCTGTACAAAAAGTAAAGGAACAGCCACACTACAATTACTGCTCCAAAAGCTTGAAAAACTTCATGCCATTCTTCCGGAGCCGGGGCATACAGGCCGGCAAACAAGCGGCCTGAAGTGTCTTTAAAGTTGATAAATGCACACGCCAGATATACTGTCAGGGAGTTCAACCCGATGACCTGGAAAAAAAATGCCCATTTTTGAAATTTAAGCACATCAATGATCCAGTAAAACAAAGTCATCGCAATAAATGCCATACCCCCAGTAAGGAGGATAAACGAACTGGTCCAGAAACGTTTGCTGATGGGAAAATGAAGGCTCCAAAGCAGTGCTATACCGATGCAAATAACACCTGCAAGCAGCATGATTTGCATTTTTCTATTCTCATTTTTATCCGATCTTAGAACATTTCCGGCCAGAGCCCCTAGCACCGTTAAGCATAAAGCCGGGAACTGTGTCATTAAGCCCAGCTCATCGTATGTTTTTTGAAGAAGTCTGCCAGGTAAAAAATTACGATCTATCCATCCCACTAGATTACCTTCAAAAGTTAAATCTACGGCACCCAATCCGGGCACGGGAACGAGAAATATAATTGCATAATACGCAAGCAATATGCCTCCTACCCAAGCAATCAACCCTTTCCATGAAAAATTCATATATAAAAGTGTTGTAACAAAACCAGCAATCCCAATTCGTCCCAGAACACTCGCAACACGAATTTCAGAGGGCTCGAAGTATGGAAATGGAATATTTTTATCCATAATACCGAGGACTATAAGAATAATCATACGCCAGAAGGCTTTCCGGTAGATTACCGACTTCTCCACCTTGTTCTTGATATCCCGGCTCAGCGAAAAAGCGAGAGAGACACCAGAAATAAACAGAAAGAGTGGAAATATGAAATCATAAAAAGTAAAACCTATCCATTTAGGATGTTCCAACTGAGCCGCGATGGTATCAACCCAGGGCTGGCCAGTTTTTCCCTCCATTAAAACGAGAAAGGTACCGCCACCAGTTATAAAAAACATATCAAATCCGCGGAGAGCGTCGACAGACATAAGTCTGTTAGATTTTTGCGCTTTGCCTTCTGAGAGGTCTGTTTTTGTCATCTGATGTTAATTAATTGTTTATGATGCTCAGCATATGTTAATATATGTTTAAATAAATATCAAAAAATATTATGTAAGATCACCTGTAGCGACCAAAATTATCTTTCATTTATTTCTTCACGATTTTATTGATAAGAATTGCTAAACTGACTAAAAATAAAAAGCCCCGTTCTTTTGGAACGGGGCTGACAAGAATATCTTAAAACAGCATTTCATTAGGGGGTTTAATTCCTTTTAAACGAAGGTAGGGCGTCGTCTGACCGCGGTGATGTGTCTGATGTTCAAAAGCTTTCGCAAATGCAAGGCCTTTTGTGGTTTTCATGTTAAACAGAGTAATCTCCTGTCCCATTTGATCAGCGGGAATTGATTGAAGTATGGCGATGGCGTAATCGTAACTGTCCATTACCGCTTTAGTCACATCTGTTTTAGTTGGCGCAACCGCTTTTTCAGCATTTGCCTCGGCTGGCGGAGTTTTACCTGCCGCGCTTGATGAGAACATATAATTTGCTCCAGCTAGATGGAGCATCTGCTGCGCAAATGTACGTACCTCTGGTGTTGCCTTAAATACAAATCCATCCTCTGGCATAGCTTCGAGATAAACTTTGGTGTACGCCTTTGCGCGGGTCCATTCAGCAATATTTTGTTCCTTAGTGATCTGTGCAAACACAGCAGTGCCAGTAATAACCAGCATGGTAAATAGAAGAGTTAACTTTTTCATTATGATTATGGTTTAGTGTTACGGTAAAATTAGTTAAAAACATTTTACCGTTGACAAATCTTTAACCCTTGCTACATAAATTGAAATTGATTCTAATCTTTAATTAAGGGCCTCCAAAAATTTTATCCACATCTGGATTTACTTAAATTTTCATGTTAACTTCATTTTAGAAGTTCATTATTACTCGATGAAAGAATAAAATGAAGAAAACAGCTCTCACTGTATTATTTAGCATGCTAAGCATAATATGCTTTTCAAATCAAGCCGACACGCTCAGCGTTCTCCTTGATCCGAATCCAAATACAAAAAATCAGTCGAATAACTCCTATCAGAAAGCGTCAAAATACGTAATCCCATTAGCTCTGGTTGGATATGGATTCACTTCGCTTAATAAAGGTGTGGCATGGCGTACTGACAAAGAACTCAATCATGAACTACTGGAAGAGATCCCCGGGTTTTCAACTAATATTGATGACAAGCTTCAGTATGCACCTGTGGCACTTGTCTATACCTTGGGCGCGATAGGTATTAAAGGTAAAAATGACTTATTTGATCGCACGGCAATGTATCTCATTTCAAATTCGCTGATGGGCGCAACGGTAAATTTCCTGAAAGACAATACTTCGAAGCTTCGGCCCTCCGGAAGTGATCGAAGGTCTTTTCCATCCGGGCACACTGCCACAGCCTTTGTCGCTGCTGAATTTATGCGCCAGGAATTCAAAGAGAAATCACCAATTTATGGCTATGTCGGCTATTCTCTGGCAGGAGCGACGGGCGCGCTACGAATGATGAATAATAAGCACTGGTTTAGCGATGTTCTTGCCGGCGCCGGTGTTGGGATTGCTTCCACGAAATTCACATATCTCGCCTATCCCTGGATAAAAAAGAAAATTATAAAAAAAGACTTAAACATATTGGCAGTTCCACTGATTCAAAAAAGGATTACAGGCCTTTCCGCCATCGCATGGTTATAGACGTGCTGATCACTTTGCACAAATAGTTTCGATAAGATTTATAATGAAAAAAGGATCGCGTGATTTGCGATCCTTTTTTCATTCTGGTATTTCGTAATCCGTACTGTTTTAACGAACCGAATCAATTACTACAGCCGTATCGCCAGAAGCACTATTGTCTTCCGGCATAGAATCTATTACTCCGTTTGTAGTATCTGAATCGGTATTTGTTTCGGTAGTGTTATTACACGAAGCCGCGATCAAGCTGATCCCTAGAAATAAGAATAATAATTTAAATGAGTGTTTCATAACAAGTTGTGAATTAGATATTCTGAATTAAGGTAGTAACGAACACCGAGGGTTTCGGTGTTCGTTCATGCGTTTTAATAATTAGCGATGAATATATTCGCCTCTATTATTTTTCCAGTCGCTTTCAAAATAGTCGGCATCTTCTTTCGTACGCGGAGTTACTCCCATGACGATACCGCCATCTTTAACTCCAGACTCATACTCAACTGCGCGCTCTTCAGGTATTCCTGAGCCCACAAGAGCTCCTACAATACCCCCCGTTAAGCCTCCGGCACCAGCTCCTGCCAGGCCGGCAGCTAATGGTCCGGCCACAACAAGGCCTAGTCCAGGTAGAGCTACGGCGGTTCCGATAGCGGCAATAGCACCAATAATTGCTCCAGCCGTTCCACCGATGGCGGACCCGGTTCCAGCACCCTCTAATGCTTTATTTCCCAACTCAGTCTCTACTTCCGCATTCTCAAAGTGTCTTCTCCGCGTATCATCTGACATCATTAAATTGATATCATCCTGAGTGTAACCACGTGCGTGTAATGAATTATAAGCGTTTTCAGCACTCTCTCTGTCTCTAAACATTCCCGTCATCATTCGGTTGTTATTTGCTGCATTGTTTTCCATGGTAGTTTGTTTTTTTAAGTTTACAATTTGGTAGTGTATATTTTTTCAACACCGGTTCTTACGAAAGGGTTTGTTTTTTTTTCAATTGATCATATTAGGGCTCTGATATAAAAAATGAAAACGACGGACGGAGGTAGGTAGGAAAGGTTGGGCAGAGAAAGGTCTAAAGTCAATGTCTTTGGTGCGCACGGCGGCCATAAGTCCAATTACTGCATCGGGGAAAGCGTAATCTTCAGACACGCTAAATTCGCAAGCCACATTTGTGCTTGACGACAATAACCGCTACACTAAGAAGAAGTGATAATGAACCATCGCTGGAATTTTTGCAAATTCCCGCGACGGCAATGAGATCATTTTTAAGGACCGAAATTGTTATAATCTTCAGCGGAGTCTTTTAACTACTACGCACACTCGGCTGACGCCCGGTTTGAAACCACCAGCCATCTTCCTGTGCTTCCCACTTGAGGAACGTTCACATTAGCGGTTCGGCGATACTCGCTAGGGGTCATATTTTTTATTTTCCGGAACTGCCTGTTGAAATTTGCGAGATTGTTAAATCCGCACTTATAAGCTATCTCAACTACATTTTCTTCGAGCTCTCCCAATAATTTGCACGCATGACCCACGCGTACCTTATTTAAATACTCCACGAATGTAACCCGGTAATGCTCTTTAAAATAATTACAAAAAGTGCTAACGGCCATATTAGCCGAAGACGATACCTCATTAAGTGTGATGTCGCGATCAAAATTTCTCAGTATATAGGCATTCACCTTGCTGAACTTATCTGAACAATCTAACAGACCATGTTTAAGGTAACCCGGACTGGCCAATAGCTCAAATTCATTACTTGCGCAAAGAATGTCAAAAATGGTCACCATGGAAGCCAGCCGTTTGATCCCGCTCATATCATGCATTTCTTCCATCAAATCCGCAATTTTGTTGCGTGTCTTCCCCTTGATAACCATTCCGTGTTTAGATAGTCGAAGGAGGTTCTTAATTGGCTCGATCTCGGGGAGGTTGAAAAAATCAGCACCAAGGAAATTTTCGACAAAATGAATTACTGTTGCCTCGGCAGTTAAATTCGGCGTCCCTTTGAAATATTGGGGATCATTTGTCCAAAGATGTGGGATTGAGGGTCCCATAAACACCAGATCGCCTTCCTGAAAATGTCCTATATGGTCACCAACCTGACGTACGCCAGTGCTCTTGTTGATAAGCACCATTTCATATTCAGAATGGTAGTGCCATGGACATGGAAAAAATTGACCTTCCTCTTTGAATATGATAAACGATTTATTCAACTCCAGAGGGATGTGATACTGTAAAGCTTTCATATAAAATCGATTAATGACCTAAACTAAATTTAAACTATAAAATCAACACAAAATGAATTTTTAGAAAATAGTATCACAATTGTAAATAAAAGTAGCAGAAAAATGCCCTGATGTGCGATAGTTTTGATTAACAGTCCCACAATCAATACTTTTTTACTATAAGTAGTCGATTACAAAAAGTCTGTTATTCAATTTATTATGAAATAATTATTGCTTTATCGAGTGCAGCTAATAACCTCAAGTTAAAACATAAACCATATTTTAGTCAATCAAATAATAATCCCGGAAGAATTTCTTCTAAGGAAAATTTAATTACTTCTAGACTTAAAAACGTAAACCTAACTCACATGCAAACACAACTCAAGACTAAACTTGCACTCTTTATGTTCCTCCAGTATTTTATATGGGGCTCCTGGTACGTCAGTATGGGAACTTACTTAAGTAAGACTCTGCAGTTTGACGGTGGACAGATTGGGCTTGCGTATGGCGCCTTTGCTATTGGTGCGATGATTGCCCCATTTCTGGTTGGATTGCTTGCCGACAGATATTTTGCCTCTGAGAAACTTCTGGCTTTTCTGGGTATAATTGGAGGGTTAATGTTATTTGTGCTCCCTATGATAACAACATTCGGCTCATTTTACCTTATGCTAATATTATATTGCTGCACGTTTGTACCGACCCTCGCGCTAGGTAATTCACTTTCTCTACGTCACCTGGATAATCAAAAAAGAGATTTCCCACTGGTTAAAACGCTCTCGTCAATAGGCTGGATCGCTGCTGGAATCACGCTCAGCGTTGTCTTCAAGGGTGAGCAGTCGGCTGTACAGTTTTATGTTGCCGGAGTTGTTTCTATTTTATTTGGACTTTTTTCACTCACGCTGCCTCATACTCCGCCAATGAAAACAGGAAAAGATGTTAGCATGGGTGAGATTTTAGGACTTGATGCGCTGGCACTATTAAGAAAACCATCGTTCGCCATTTTTATAGTCTGTATGTTTCTTATCTGTATTCCACTTTATTTCTACTTCGTTAACATGAACCTGTATGTAACCGAACTAGGGTGGGAATTTAGTGCAGCTAAAATGTCTTTAGCGCAGGTTTCGGATGTAGCCTTCCTTATTCTCCTGCCGATAATGCTAAGCAGACTAGGCTATAAGAAAACTATCTTCATCGGCATTTTAGCCTGGGCAATAAGATACTTCCTATTAGCAGGAAGCGTAGATTCCGTGTCCATGCAAACGGCAATGGTATTTGGTGCGATTCTTCTGCATGGCGTATGTTACGACTTTCTTTTCATTGCCGGCCAGCTGTATGTTGATGATGAAGCCAATGAGAGGATGCGTGGAGCAGCACAGGGATTAATCGCCTTTATCCTTTGGGGAGTAGGTGCATTTGTCGGGACACACCTTGCTGGCAGTTCCCAGGCGGCTAATACTCTCGCGGAACCAATCGGCACGATAGCTCATAACTGGTATAATATCTGGATCTATCCTGCATGGGGATCTGTTGCAGTACTTGTAGCATTTATTATATTCTTTCGTGAACCTAAAAAAACTAGTAAAACTGATATCAGTAAATAAGATTTATACTATCTATACAGACGAAGAACTGGTAACCGCAAATCACAACAGGCTTAACTTACCAGCTCTTCGTTTTCGCCTTACTTTAATACTGCATATCAAGTGGAAATTATCAGCACATTATTTATGAGCAGAGTTCGTTGGGGTGTACTCAGTACCGCAAAAATCGGGGTTGAGAAAGTGATACCTGCTATGCAGCAAGGAAAATACAGCAATGTAACTGCTATCGCTTCACGTGATTTTAGTCAGGCAAAAAAAGCATCAGCATTACTTGATATACCAAAAGCATATGGGTCTTATGAAGAGCTTGTATCCGATCCTGAGATAGATGCAGTATATATTCCGCTCCCCAATCATTTGCATGTCGAATGGGCTATAAGGTCGATGAAGGCTGGAAAGCATGTACTGCTGGAAAAGCCGGTTGGTCTTTCCAGTGCCGAAGCACGAAAACTTATAAAGTCTTCAAAGGGACATCCCCGGATAAAAATAATGGAAGCGTTTATGTACCGTCATCATCCACAGTGGCAAAAAGCCAAAAAACTGGTGGAAAACGGACGCATTGGACGGCTTAAATCAATCCAAACGTTTTTCTCTTACTACAACATTGACCCGGATAATATCAGGCACAACCCACAATTCGGAGGCGGTGGGTTAATGGATATTGGCTGCTATTGTATATCCTTGTCACGTTATATTTTTGGCCATGAGCCGGTAAGAGCGAATGGGGTGGTAGAGTTTGACCCGGTGTTTCAAACCGACAGAATGGCATCGGCCATACTTGATTTTTCTACCGGTACATCAACATTTACCTGTTCCACACAACTATCCCCATCGCAGCGGGTTAGTATTTTCGGAGACACCGGAAGCATAGAAATTGAGATTCCTTTTAATGCGCCCCCTGACCAACCGACAAAATTATGGCTGCGTACTCTCCGGGAAACTGAGGAAATCACTTTCGATATTTGCGATCAATATACGATCCAGGGAGACCTTATCTCAAAAGCCATCCTGGATAACACCGATGTCCCAACACCTATCGAAGACGCCCTGAACAACATGCTTGTAATAGAAGCTATATTTAAAAGCTCGGAAAGTAAAAAGTGGGTTAGTTTATAAATCTAAACTTTTACAAAATTACTTCATTAGGTCAAATCCCATTTTTTTCGCCTTTCGGCGGACAATAGCTCTGTTGCTTCCCTATCCTGAATGAATTTTTCTCTTTTATCGTTCCAGTCCAACTTTCTGCCTAATTTGTAAGAGATCAGACCCAATTGCATCGGCAACGTCAATTCGCGTGCATATTCCAGGTTAGACTCCGGTTGCTTACGCGACTTTACAGCGTTCACGAAATTCTGCTGATGCCCGGGCGATCGTTCGACAGTTATTGGAACTTTGGTTAAATCAGGAACAAGTTCTCCACCCATTCTAACTTCATGAGTATTGTAGTCACAAAGCAAGGTGCCATTTTCCCCTTCGAAATAAGCTCCAATGCCCAATCCGGCCGCGCCTGGAACATTCGGTGCTTCGCTGGTCCAGAAAATATTTAGCCCGTCATATTCATAATCAACATTCATCCATTTCGCTACATCAGTAATTCCCCCGGTTTTCTCACCACGCGCACTGACACTTTTTAATCCTTTTGGCTGCAAAGACCAATAAACAACATCGGCAATATGAGACCAAAAATCACCGAAAACCCCTCCCCCATAATCTGAAAAATATCGCCAGTTGAAATGACACCGCTGCGGCGCATATTCCGACACCGGCGCAGGCCCCAGCCACATATCCCAATCAAGATTCGGCGGCGCTTGCTGATAGGTAGCTGGTCCCAGATCAGGCGGAAAACCTGTCTTCCATATACGTACAGTATGTATCTTACCAAGAATCCCTGAACGGACTAATTCAACAACACGGTGGTAATTGTCGCCAGCATGGATTTGGGTACCAAGCTGGAAAACGCGATCATACCGATTAAGATTCTTGAGCATCTCCTGTCCGCCTTTAAAATCATGAGACAAGGGCTTTTCTCCATAGACATCCTTACCAGCCTTAAAAGCAAGCGTTGCGATCTGACTATGCCAATGGTCGGGAGTGGCACAGGTTATAGCATCAATATCTTTCCGATCAAGAATATGCCGAAAATCTTTGTAAGCCTGAGCTTTATTCCCTGGACGAAGAGTTTCTAACGTTTTCATAGTTGCATCCAGATGCACTTGATCCACATCGCATAAAGCAACAATATCAACTTCTGGAATCGCTGCAAACCATCGCATGTGGGCATTTCCCATTCCTCCCAAACCGATGTGTGCAACTCGTATACGATCGCTGGCTGCAACTTTTTTTATTAAGGCCGGAAACATAAGCACGCCAATACCGGCTATACCTGTTTTTCTTATAAATTCTCGTCGGTTGGAGTGGTGTTCCATAATTTTATGTACAATAATTGTGACCCCATATGTGCATTCTTGCGATAGAACCGATTATTTTTTACTCAAATCTTTAATCCTGATGTTCCTGAATTTAAGGGGTGAACCATGACCGAGAAATCCAATATGTCCACTGTCGCGTAACAAGCCCGGATGTGCTTTACCATCAACTGCACCGTTCTTGCGCGCATCTGTGATATCTGCATCCAATATTACTGTACCGTTTAGGATTACTTTAATTTTAGGACCCTGCACAACAACCTCCTGATAATTCCATTGCCCGGTAGGTTTTAGAAAACCTCGTTTAGCAGGTATAGTCCCATAGATCGACCCATGATATTGATAAACATGCAAATCTTTGTAAACAGGTGCGTCATTGTCAAGAATTTGCAGTTCCATCCCTTCATAAGCTGCATCGTTTGTTATAGGCGAGCGAATACCTAGTCCGTTATTTGCTCCTGGTGTTAGTTGGAATTCGAATCTGAAGATGAAATCGCTAAACTCTTCTTTAGTGAAAAGATTACCACCCGAACCTTGATTGGGCTTCGGATTTATTACCATGTTACCATCTTCGGTGACATATTCGTGCGTGTTACCAGTCCATTGATGCATACTTGTGCCATCAAACAATACCTTAAAACCATCTTTCTTCTCCAGTGTACTTAGCTGAAAAGCTTTAACGGGCGGTAGTTCTTTGATGTAAATATTTCTGTAAGAAATAGGTGACCCATGTGCCTGAAGTTCTATTTGTTCCTCTGGAAAGATAGGAAGGCTTCTGTCCCAGTAGTTCTCGAGGATCACGTTATCAGTTACCAGTTCACCGTTCAGATAAACTGTCACCCGGTCGCCTTTCATAATAATTCGAAAAGTATTCCACTCACCCAACTTATTGTCGGCGACTTTAAGGGGCTTACTTTGATTTTCCTTATTATTATAAAGTCCCCCCGACCCAACCTGTGCCCCAACTTTTAAATTGGCATTATCCCAAATCTGCACCTGTGGAGTACCACGCAGATAAATACCTGCATCGCCGTCCAGAGTGTTATTATTGATGATCTTCCAGTCAACGAACATTTCAAAATCACGATATTTCTTTATTGTGGTAATATTATTTCCATGCCCAGTGAACTGAAGTTCGCCGTTAACCACTTTCCAGCTATCGCGCATTTCGATGTCAGCCTTTTTTTGTGCTTCTGCTAACTCCGCAGCAGTCATTTTAGAACGTTTCAGCGGATCTCCAACCAGACCTTTCCAGCCTTTGAGGTCCTTCCCGTTGAAAAGGGCGACAAAACCGGCTTTCTGTGGCGCTACCTGACTATTGTCACCAGGTTTGACAAGTTCCCTCGATGACACCAAGACCGGCAGTAGCATAGCTCCCAGTAACAAGGCTCTTAATTTATTTGCGAAATTCATTTTATCGTTTTGAGTTAATTGTTAATTCCATGACCAGCCAACGCTAAAGTTCAAAAGCAAATTACTACTTAGAAGCTAATGGCTGCATTTCAACTTTCCGGACGAACATCTCTGCTCCTTCAGACTGAATCTGGATTTTTCCACGGCTTGGCGTTACCCGGTAAGCCTGATTTACAAGCACACCATTAAGGTATACCGTAAGGTTATCTCCATCAGCAATACATTCTATTTTGTTCCATTTCCCTACTTCCTTTTCCACATCTTTGTCGCCTCTAAAATTCAGCACGTCTTTCCAGTTAGGGTCGCGGGCAAACCAGTCTATTCGCCCTTTATTAATAGTCAACGGCTCCCCCCCGGGCATAAATACATTTCCACCACCCGGTTTTTTTGGCGCAACGTTGCTGGTCAGAGCAAATTTGTCGGTTCCATCACCGACTACAAGAAAATCTCCGGTTCCGCCTTCAATGATCTGGCATTCTATCGAATACATCCACGTCCCGGAATAACCGCCGTCTGCTCCTGTGGAATGAAGAAGAATACCGTTATCGCGAGCCCTGTCTACACGTGGAGCAAAAGTTTTTGCACCCCATTTAAACTCAACTGTCAGCTTATAGTTACTAAATTCTTCATTAGTTGTTATACATCCATATTCCTCTCCTGAGATCTTAATCAGACCATCCTGAACTGTAAATACCTGCTTGGGGTCAATTCCTGTTCCGCGGTCTTTTACGAACGTATACCACCCGGAAAGGTCTTTTCCATTAAACAGGCTAACGGATTTAGATGTTGAAAGACTGGTTCCATTTGGAGTTGTTTTTACAGTACTGCAGCTTTCAATGACCACCAGGCTCAAAACGAGCGCGACAGCTAAAAAAAATTTTTTCATGTGTTTTTACTTATTTGTTAATTTATTAATTCTTAGCTCTCACACCTCCCAGTCCATCCGGCAGGGAATTAAGGTAGGCCATCAAGTCTGATAATTCTTGGGTAGTTAGTTGTTTGTCCAGTCCCGGTGGCATCATGGATACATTTAATGGTTCAATCCCCGTGATATCCGAGCGCTGAATACGTATCACCACCCCGGGACCTATTTCAATCGTTAAAACCTCAGGAAACTGATCCTTAATTACACCAATATAAGTTGTGCCTTTTGTGATGACTTTACTGCTTTCATATTCCCTGGCAAAGCTCGCACCCGGATACATAATAGCTTCCAGTATATCATGCGGTGAGCGAATCTGACCAATGTTTGTAAGATCTGGGCCGAATGTCCCGCCTTTATTTACTACGGCATGGCAAGTGGAGCAGATCGCCTTTCCGAAAAAGAGCTTTGCGCCCTGCCCCACATCTCCACGTAAAAGCCGGGCTTCAGTTGCCGTAAGTTCTGACAAACGGGCTGCATTTCTATCTCTTAACTTTGCGTTAAGTGGGTCGGCTGAATCCCGGATGTTTTGAGGATATCTGTTTAGCAGTGTCTGCAGATCTTGTTCTGAAAGGTTGTCCAGCCTGTCAGGCGAGGTGCCAAGTGCCGCAACAAATGCTTCGCCGACTCCAGGATTATTATTTCCTCCGAAAGCTCCTACCAGGCTGGGCAAAACAAAGACATCGGTTTTCGCTACCTGGGTTCTGGCGAGTTCAATGAGCTGTGCATCATTTAGTTTCGCTTTCGCGACCAGCCTTGCCGCCATCTGTCTTATCGGAGATTCATGCTTTTTATCGAGATAGCTTAGAACCATGCGAAATTCATTATCGGAAAGATTTGGCTGAGACAAAATCTTTGAACTAAGCGCCTTAATCCGGAAATCGGGAGAGGTAGACGGATCTGTAATAATCTGGTCAAGGTTAGTATTCAAGGCCTTGATCCCTCTAGATTCAATGAGACCCAATATTTGAGATTTAATTTCAACGCTACCGGTTTCAAGCAGACGCGAGAGTTGTTCTATCCAGACCGCCGGAATACTTTTGACGGGCGAATGAGTAATAATGTCAATCAGTAACGCCTGCCTGGCTGCCGTAGCTGTGGGATTTCCAAGCTGATCGCCTAAAAATTGCTGCAAGGGTATGCTTTCGCTGAAAGTGATCATCAGGTCACGCATCGCAGTCATGTCAGCTGAAGAAATATTCTGAGCAGTCAGCTGATTTTTCAAGAAAGTGATCACGACGTCTGCCCATTCCGGATGATGAGAGGCTACCCATATTCCGGCATTTCGAGATTCAGCATCCTTGCTGCTCAGAAATGGAACCAAATTATCACGAGTTAGAACAGAACCATCCATTTGGTCGAGAGCAAAAAGAGCAGACCTCCTCACAGCTGGCACAGGATTTTTTAATGCTGCTATCAACGTTACAGTATTTTTTAGGGTGATGAGTGAATAGATTATCGAATGATCTACAAAACGATCTTTATTTGTTCCTGCCGCCGCTAATAGGGCAGCTACTGCTCGCTTATCTCCAATTTGCCCTAAAGCCGTTGCTGCCTGCCGACGCGCGGATGGCTTGTCGTATTGCACCATGCCAATCAGCTTATCTACTGAAGTTTTATCTCCAGCAAGTCCCATAACCCGGGCGGCGGCAGTTCTTACTATTAAACTGCTGTCGTACAGGCCTGAGCGTGCTTCTTTAATAGCATTTGATGTCCCGATCCTGTAAAGCGCAAAGATGCCAGAAGCCCGGATTTCCTCATTATCTACAGCAAGCACTCTGTTTTTGATTGGCAAAACGGCCGACTCTCCTTTTTGAATGAGAATTTCTATAGCCCTGTCGCGAACTGCCGAACGAGAATCCTTGACGGATTCAGCAAGATCATGAACCGTCATGGATAGAAAGTTCATCTTTTTGCCCCAGGGGTCTGTCACCTTTGGTGCACCATTCTTCCTGATCCTGTATATCCCTCCTTTAATATCCATCTTCGCTACGCGGGACAAAGGACAGCCCAAAATAAACCATCCGCCAGTATTAAGAACCAGCATACTGCCGTCGGCATCTCCAAGGACATCAGTAAGATGAATATCCTGTTTTGTAGAAACTATGAACGGTTCTTCTACCGTTTTATAAGATGCGCCTTCTGCACTAATCTTATGGCGCATGATACGCCCTGTATTGAACTCGGCGCTGAAAATATTGTTTTTGTATTCTTGTCCGAAGGCGGATTCACGGTAACGCATTAGTCCCGACGGAGCTACACGTGCCATTTTTGTCATGACTGGCATAAGGTTGCCTGTCATCTTTAGTTTATCCTTTTCGATAACCGGTCCTGCCTTAGGGAATACTCCTCCTTCAACCCAGTGCATAAGCGCATCTCTCATTCCGCCTTCCGGATTCACAAAATACGTCATTGTGCCAATAGTTTCCCCGGATGGCATAAATGCGATTTCGATTGAATTATCAAACCCCCCTCCTGACATCGATTCCAAACGTGAGCCATCGGGTTTACATCTCCAGATCCGTGCTGAGCCACCCTTCATGTTCTGGCCTTCTTTAGTAGTGATATCAAATCCACGTCGGGCATCAGTCAAATAGAACCATCCGTCAGGGCCCATAAACGGCCCGCCCAACAAAGCGCCATTCGAGTTCAAAACCCAACCCGTTAGAATCACCTCTCTTTTATCTGCTACACCATCTCCATCAGTGTCTGTGAGACGCAAAAGATCCGGGGATGAACTGACATACAGACTCCCATTGTAAAATACGCCTCCCTTAGGATAGGTAAGAGAATCGGCAAAAATGCGGTTTTTGTCAAAGATGCCATCTCCATCAGTGTCTTCCAACAGGCGAATGTGATAAGGTGGATTTTCAATCATAGCCTGACTGGATACCGGGGAACTGCCGTCTGACTCGAAAACAAATAGGCGTCCCTGGTTATCAAATGAGGCAAACATCGGATAAGAAAGCATTGAAGGATCAACTGCTTGTTCGATAGAAAACCCCTCAGGAACTCTCAATCCGTCCAATTCTTGCGGAATATTTTGTTTCTCCTTACTGCTGGCAAAAAACAACAACGTAAAGCAAATTACAATAAGGCTTAAAGCTTTTCCATATGCCGCTGTGCAGATCATCCGAAAATATTTCATACGTAAGCTTTGTGAGAAGGTGTCAAATTCCGCATTTCTTTAAAAAGTTACTTGTAATTCGTTGAATTCGCTCATCTTTTCCGTGCGGACGACCAAAATGTGAATTTGGAGTTATCACACCAGGCGGGACAGCCAACCCAAATGACCAATATATCGTAGCAGCATTAAAAACCCAATTCCCTTTTGGTCCTGGATACACCGTTGCGGTATAATGTGATTGCTGTTCGCTGCTATTTATTGTCGTTCCTTCGGCAACTACTTCGAGGCCGGGGATATCGGCAGGATCCCCATGATGTTCCCAACCTACAAGGCCTGAAACTCGATCCCCTTTTTTCATTCCCGTCCCTTCAAAAATCCAGTGATCTGGCTGGCTAACGATCCAGTCTGCTGATCCGTTGAAAGGATACATCGTGCGGGCTCCGATCAGCGTATTTTCATTTGGCCAATCATCTTTAGCGAACGGGCCCATTATTCCAAGTCCTTTCTCCGCCTCACTAAATCCGCCGAAGCGCCCAATTCGATGAATTATCCGATTTGGGTCTCCCGATGTCCTGGATTTGATTGGCACGCGGCCGCCTGCGGCTTTGCTCAGTCCGGACGGCACGTCCACATCTGTTGCATCAACCGCAACTTGAGGTCCAAGGTCAACCACCCACATCAACGAATTTCCAGACAAAAATGCTGCACTTAAACCTCTTGCCACAGCGTTCTTTACATTATCGAACATCTGCAAAGTCCAATATTCGTCATGGCCGACAGAAAGAAAGCATTTCACGCGATTAAGACCCGAGGGATCCGAGTGAGTATCAATATTGGAGCAATAGGTAACATCATAACCTTCCTGCTCGAGCCAGTAACAGAGCGGATATTCCCACAACAAAAACTCACCTGAACCCTGCGACAAGGGTTGATCCACTACCTGAGGATACTTGCCGTAAGGGCGATCGAAACTCACCCATGTTCTGGAGCTGAGCGGTTGCAGAGGGGGGTCGCTGTCATAAAGTGAATATGTATCAGGCCATTTATTATATGCCTGCCAGGTGTTATCGCTTGTTTGAAACATTATATCAGCTTTCCTGTCGTCACGAACTATGAAAATGATATAACTCTCATAACGATGTGCAGAGCAGTAAAGTTTCCCAAGATAAATACCGCTAAGCCATTCCTTGGGTATCGATAAGGAGACTGCCGGTTTCCAATCGCACTGACGCAAACGGTTCTCTGCAATCGGTGGTACAGTTTGAGGGCTCACGGGGAATGGTCCCAACTTCTTTATAAATCTTCCGCCCTTTCCCCCATAATAACCCATCCGGTAGATATCGATAGTGATGTCTGTTAAAGAGGCTGCATTTAAAAAAATATCCAATGAGTCACCGGCGCGAACACTTGTTTTTGAACAGTAACCTTCAATGAGCCTGGAACGATGCTGTTCTGACTTAACATAAGTCAATTGCCAGTCTGTCGTACCATTTTTTTTGTTCTCTGCCGTAATCGCATTATTCTTCTTCCCGTTATCATCAGCAAAAGCTGATAAGGGTAAAAGAGTCGCTGCTAAGCCAGCTTGCGCGGCATCAACTAATAATTTGCGTCGGGATATCTTTTTCTTCATTCTATCATTTCAAAAAAATAAATCCTTGGGGCTCAAGGTCTATACACCTGCTTTAAGGTAGGCAATCAATTTCGACATCTCATCTTTAGTAATCATTTGCTCAAGCCCATCCGGCATCAATGAAAGGCCTGAATTACTTAGAGAAGAAATATTTCGCCTGAGAATCGCCTCATCTGTTCCAAAGGTTGTTCTCAGCGTCAGGCTGTTTTCAGTTTCAGAAACTAGCCAGCCCGACAATGAGCGGCCGTCGGTCGTGCGGACCGATATTGACTGATATGCTGGCAAAACTTCGTAATTAGGAACAAGTATGTGAAGCAGCAGTGCATCTGCAGGCTGGTTTTTTACCCCTGTCAGATCAGGTCCAACTTTGCCCCCTTCGTTCTTGTACGTATGGCATGCTGAACAAGCCTTCTTAAAAACAGCCTTTCCCTGGCTCGCATCGACAGAAGTCGAAATCGCCGTTTTATAATCCTGATAAATTTTCATTCGGTCACCGCCCTCCAACTCTTTAAAGAGCTGCTTCGCGCGGTCACCAATTTGTGCATTTTTGTCGGACATCAATCTTAACCGGTCGGCTGATGATAATTCAGCCCCTGTTATTCCTCCCTTTTCAATCGCTGTGAATAATTCGCTAATAAAAGCTGGTTTTGAAACGACCGCAGCGACTACTGCCGATTTTATCCTTGGTGTATATGCCTTCCATGCTTCTTTATCTAATAATATCTCTGCACCTCGTGAATCGTCCAAGCGTGTGAATGATGATATTGCTTCTAACAATAGTTCCGGCGGAGTTGCTGGAACTATCATTTTCTTCAGGATTGCATTACTCTTCGCGAAGTCTGTATAGCCCAGAAGAGCTGTCGCTAATATTCTAAGCCTGGTCTTTTCAGCTTCGTTACCTGCGACATCACGTACGTTAATTATAAAGTTATCCAAACTTGCAACATCAGCACTTGTTGCCCCGTCTCCTTGCATTGCATATAGCAAACCTTTGGGTGAGGATGTGAATTCTGTTGCCCTGCCACTAATTCCTTCTGCTAATCCGAGCACAGTAGAAATCCGCCATTCCAGGTCGCCTTTTGCCGACAGAACTTCCTGCAAAAGCACACGACCGTCATTTGCCGAACCGCCGTTACCAAACAGTCGGCCCAAATCTTTCATTACTGAGGCAAAAGCCACAGGTTCTGGCTTCTGCTGTGCCCTTAGACTGGCAAGAAACTCAGGCATCCGATTATCAATACCACTCAATATTGCAGCGCGAAACCATTTATCACCACCATCCCGGGCAGCTAATTTTGCCAGTGCCTGAACCGCTTGAGTTCCGTCCATAGATCCTAACACAAGTGCGCTGTTATAACGAACGCGTATAGCATCATCGCTGGAGGCAGAAACGACCGCCTGCAAGAGTTCCGGATTCTCTTTATATTTATCAGCAGCTAATAAAACAGCCTGTTCACGTACACCAGATACTTTATCGCTCAGGGCTTTCCTAAGGGTCGCCAAGTCAAGAGATCCAAGGGAATTAAGCAGCCAAACGGCTCGAACACGGCTTTCCGGGATCAGCGACTCGGAAGCAATTTTTCTTATTGATGCGACAGACGCCTTATCATTGCGCTCGAGCAATAATCTATGAGCAGTATTACGCTCCCATTCTTCAGCCGAACCTAAATATTTAACAAGGTTAATCGCCGAGGAAGCTGAACTCAGTCCGGACGCAGCATCATACTTCTTTTGGACAAAATCTTTACGTACGATCCTGTAAATTCTTCCATCATTCTTTCCTGCTTCCCAGTCTAAACCTCCTCTTGCTTCTTCAGGCACATACGCCGGATGATCTATGACTTTTCTGTGCATATCAGCCAGGTAAAGGCCTCCGTCGGGGCCATGCTGAACAGATACGGGGCGGAACCATTCATCTGTCGATGACAGGAATTCTCTGCCTTCGTACGCTGTTTTCGAGGTGAATGAAACTCCATCGGGCTGGACGATTTGTCTTTGAATCAGATTCTGAGCTGATTCACAAATAAAAATATTTCCACGATGAGCAGCTGTAAGTCCGTTTCCGTTGAAAACCATCAATCCGCTGGCTGCAGTGAAAGTACCAGCATGTGAGCGCCCTATTAACTTTGGAATAAAATCGGCACTGGTAACTGATCTGCTGACAGGATAAACAGTCGCTTCCGCTTCAACCTTTGAAACATTCTGAACAGTCTCATTAAACAATAAGTTAGGGTTTCTGCGGAGGTACCATGGTTCAATGGCCGAGTGCATAATAGGGTGCCTGTTTGAACAACCAAATCGTCTTCCGTAAGCGTCGAAGGTCAAACCAAACTGGCTTTTACCCCCCGTTACCTGAAACTCAAGAGTTTCAGGATTAAACCGTCCATCCGTTTGTTTAAAAGAAACTGGCGCACGATCCGGATGCTCCGGCGATGTTACATTCCCACCATTAAGTCCGGCAGTAACATATATCCAGCCATCTAAACCCAGGGTGGGATGACTCATCCTGATTTGTGCTGTTTGTGTCGCAAAAAAACCGGTAAGCACCACCTTTTTAACGTCAGCTACACCATCATTATCGGTATCTTTAAAATAATAAATGTCGGGAGAGCAGGTTACGAAGACACCCCCTTTCCAGGGCATTATTCCATTAGGGTAAGTTAGGCCTGTAGCAAAATCACTTCGCTTATCATACACTCCATCACCATTTGTATCCTTCAGTAGTGCTATACGACCTAATTTAGTTGGTAAACCACCCTCGGCAGGATCCGGATATCCACGATCTTCAACTACATACATTTGACGGTCGGCATCAAAAGCAATTGCGACCGGATCAATAACCAGCGGTTCTGCTGCAATCAGATCAATACGCATACCGGGCTCAATCTGAAAACTGTCTAATGCTTTCTTTAAACGAACTGCCCTGGAATCCGGTTGCAGCGCGGCTATTGACAATGCAAATACTATCAATAACACTCCTAAAATGCGGTATCGTCTGCTGTTATATTTGTTCATATGAGATGAAGGGAGAATCTTAAAAAAAAAATTACTGATATCAATGCTGTTCACTTTTTAGCTTATTCAAAAGTTCAAAAATCACACGGCTAACCTTAGTTGAAGCATCTACTTCAAGATAGCTGGAGCGAGCGCGCCATGTCTCATAACCTCCCAACTTATGGTGCTCGGGGGTTGGCAAATAGCCATTATAACCATTGGCTAGAGAAGTTGTAAAGGTTGTATTGAAAGGACTTTTCGATTTAATGTCCAATCCAATTTCAACAAATATTTCGCAGGGAGCTGCTGCTATTGCCAAATCTCCTACACGGAAAGCCTGCAAAATTAGCGACACCTTCGCAGGAAAATCTTTGATCAGCATGGTTTCGCGGGCATAAATTTCCTCCATGGTGTTCATAACAGGACTATTTGCTTTTGCCATTACTTCTTTAGCCTTGTTAATTTCATTTATATCCGGCAGGCGTACTCCAAGTTCGATTTCCTTTTGCGCAGAGCCCAGCGAAACCCAATTGTAATATTTTACATTCTGATAAGTTTTGAACGCTTCTGCTGCTACAATATCCCCCACTTCCTTCATACGGCTATAGAGTGGCGCTGGCGGAGGTGGCTGATCAGCCGCCCAGTTAACATTATTAATATTACCGCTTGTTCCGTTTGATAACATAGCCACAAATGGCGGATGCTGGCCACTAACCGGCTCAAGCAGCTGCTTCATGCGAGCGGCGAACATACCATAGTAATCTGCTGATATTTCGCCGGCACCTGTCCCGCCGACATAATGCAGAGAATAGTTCGCTAAAAGGGCTATTGGTCTTCCATCTAAACTTTGAAGGGAGATAATGGGAAGGCCGGGATCTGTTGGGCCTGAAACTTCCAGGCGGTCCGGGTTGCCTATACCAGGGTTCATTTTTACCTGGTCCACTTTACCGAAAGGGTTCACCAGGGGTTTGCCAGGCTTCATCTTCCAGCGCCTATTAAAGACCTGGCTCGGTTCGTTTCCAACGCCCCAGCCTATACGTGCGGGCGCCAGATTTTTATAAGCTCGCACTACTGCGTCAGCAATCCTTTCCTGTAAGAATTTTAGATAATCTTTGTCCGGATCACTTTGAAATACGGAACAAGCTGTTCCACCAGAATGGGTGTGAGTCGCTGAAATCATCATATTCTCAACAGGAATTCCTGTAATTTGATGAGCTCTGCGCTTGGCTTCGTCCACGTCCTCTTTATAGATCATGCACAAATCAACTGTAAGAATTGCCAGCCGCGTCTGACCATCATCCATTACGATACATCGCGCATGAGTATCGTCATGAATTTGTGTAACGGTCCCATCTTTCATATTCCCGTTTATCGATGTGCCTATTTTAGGAGTAATGTTACTCGTAGCAGCACCAGCCCGGAATACTTTGACTGACTGTGCAAATCCATTCTCAGGATGCCCCAGCAGGCTTCCGAAAAGTACAATGGGAATACAAAACCGAGAAAGACGAGATTTAGTCATGTGTAAACAGGTGAGTTATCTGATCAGGAATATACAATTTAATTTATTTCAACTCGGGCGGCAGATTACCGTACGCCCATGGCGCCTTAAAAGGTGGCGGAGGTGGCGGCAGGGGTACTTTACCTGGAGTCATTTGATTGGCCAAATCTATTCCTGTATTTGCAAATTGACGGCCGGCAGACACCTCGAGATTACTGTACGAAGTTAGCCGGGTTTCATACCCACCACCCTTCGGGCCCATAGCCTCCTCAGTTGGCACATATCCGGTGATACCATTAGCAAGTTCAACCACGTATGTAAAGGGAAATTTGCTTCCGGCCTTTATATCAAGCCCATACTGAACAAAATATTCTGCGGGATTTGACACAAAAACCATCGGTCCGACCTGGATCGCCTGCACTTCTACTTCAACTAATGGGCGGGCCTGTATGATTGCATCTAATACTAGAATTTCTTTTGCAAAAGTCCATTCCGTGGTACCCGACTTCTCAGGTCCGGCATTAACAAGTTCCAAGGCTTTCTTAACTTTCTCAGGTGATGGAATCCGACGTTTAACTGTCCAAACGCGCTGCCTCGAATCCACTGGAATATCACTCCCTGCACCCCGTCGAATGAGCAATAAGGTTTTGAACGCTTCAGCACCGACACGGCCGCCGACTATCTGCCACCAATCTTCCGGATCTGGATTCTGAAATTTGGTCAGATTATCAACCTGGGTGATATCACCACAGGCTCCCTGCATAAATACTACCGGTAATGCAGCATTTCCCGTGGCCCCGCGGATAGTTTTCTCCATAGAACCAATCCAACTTGATGAGATACCTCCGGGACTTGTAGTGGCGTGACATGAAAAATTCACTACTGTACCAAGCAAATTATCTTTAAGATCCCATACTCCAACAGTGCCTACCTGCGGATCGATTGGGCCGGCATAATCAATGATATCAGGGTTCCCTGCTCCTGGATGCGAATAACTTAATCCGTTCTTCATCCGCAAGCGCCGATTAAAGGAAACTTTATCTTCATGCCCATTTCCAACAGCGAGTTTTGCATCTGTTCGATTCTCGTTCGCCCTTACAACTGCGTCCACGATCTGCTTCTTCAGAACCTGATTATATCCAGGGTCGGATACAATAGAATGGTTATTGACCAAATCCTTTACCAGTGGTGAAGCCTTGTCAAAGTCTCCAGGCTCTCCCATACCGATTGGGCCCGATGAATGAGAATGAGACGCGCCTATCATAATCGCATCAGCTTGAATGCCACATTGTTTCTGAATTTCAGCACGTACTTCCTGAACAAGGTGACGGGTTACAAAAAGCAGATCTATACCCACAAGGGCGACTCGTTTTTTTCCATCGTCAAAAACTACAGCACGTACTTTACAGGGATCGTGAAAAGTTTTATGGTAAGCTTTTCCGTAATTACCGGGGGACTCCATGCCGATGTCTGGTGTAATATCCCTTTCAGCAAAACCTGCTTTAAAAATTGGTCCCGCCTGAGGCCTATCTGAAGCCAGGGCCAATGAGGCGATCAGGCAGGTGATTATTAGTGTTAGAACCTTCTTCATTATTTTACCTGGTTGAAAAGTTTAAGAATCTCTGTTACTATTTTTCTGGAAGCGTCGGTTTCCACCTTATTTGTCCCGAGCCAGGTTTCATACCCTCCGACTTTATGCTGTTCGGGTGAGGGAAGATAGCCATAGCTTCCGTTTGCTAGTTCAATTGTGAAAGATGGCTTAAAAGGACTGCGTGCCTTAATTTCAAGGCCAATCTCTGTAAAAACCTCGAATGGAATGGCAGCAACACCCAGATCTCCGATGCGAAAAGCCTGCATGACAACATTAATATTCTCTGGCCATCCGTTAAGTTGCATAGCCCGTTCTGCATAAGTCTTTTCGAGCCTGTGTACAGGCGTTTCCGTTTCGGATTTTGCCAAAACCTTCTTAGCATACGCCAGCATTTCTGAAGTAGGCTTACGAACTTTTAAATTCAGCTCCGATTGTGCAGCGCTTAAAGAAACCCAGTCTTTGTGCTGTATAGTTTCATACACTCGCATCACTTCCGCAGCAACATCATTAGCTACGATACGCATCTTGGCGTAAGGCTCATGTTTTTCCACCGGTCCACGAAAGTTGATATTATTCACATCTCCCGACGTTCCATTTGACATGATACCCACGAAAGCCGGATCCTGCCGATCAGCTTTTAAAAGCTCCTGAAGACGATCTGCAAAAACTGCAAAATAATCTGCCGAGATATGATCTTTAGGTACTCCTCCTACATAATGCAGCGAATAATTTGCGAGAACTCCAATTGGGCGACCTTTTAGAGATTGCACAGAAATAAAAGAAACCTGAGGGTCTGTTGACCCAGCTGGTTCCAGCAAGTCGGGATTAGCGATCCCCGGATTCATTAAAACCTGGTCTTTACCCCCAAATGGATTGGTCACCGGATTTTTCATTTTCCAGCGCCGGTTAAAAAGGTGTTGCGGTACATTCCCAACACCCCACCCTATCCTCGCCGGTTCCAGGTTATTAAGTGCTATGCGCACGCCATCGGCGATTCGCCGAACGAGGAAACTCTGATATTCGTCCAGGGGTTTACCTGCTTGCCAACCACCTCTCAAGTCCCCCACACCGCTGGCACTGCTTGCCGAATGGGTGTGATCTGAGGATATAAGGATATGAGTTGCGGGAATTTTTGTTTCTTCAAAAATCAAGCGCTTGGCTTCATCGAATACTTCACGTATAACACCAACATTGTCTACCACTACAAACACAAGCTTTGTTTTTCCATCGTCGAGCACAAGACTGCGGGCATGCAGTTCATCATGGACGTATTTGGCTGGGGGCGGAACTCCAAAATTACCAACGAGCCCAGAGCCTAAGGGTGGAGTAATGTTAGCTGTCGATGCTCCCGCCTGAAAAGCAGGGTTCTGTGCATAAATAACGGGGTTAAAGTAAAGTATAAATAGGGCTGCAAGAATTAAACTTCTGAAATTGCGGGCATTGCTAAACCGGGAAACTTTGATTGTTCTCTCCATATAATTTGTTCTTGCAGCTAGTTAAGTAAGTTGCTTAAGACTATTACCCTAAGCTAATGATCTTCTTTATTAAAACACGCCTTTTACGCACATAGCCCCGACAAAATGTTTTGTTTAAACCAAATCTAGGTTTCAAATAAGACTCCAACCAATACATATTTCGCCAATACCAATACTATATTATTTGACTTGACGATTCAGCAAACCATTGGTTCAGGCAAGAAGTATCCGTAATAAAAAATCTGTATTTCTACTCAAGGCATAGGTAAAGTGAATTGAGTTATTTTAGATTGTTATTTCAGCTGGTCGAAAAGCTTTAGTATCTCCACCACTATCTTACGAGAAGATGTTTTTTCTACTTTATTTACACTCATCCACGTCTCGTATCCACCAAGCTCGTGCTGTTCGGGAGTTGGGAGATATCCATAGCCTCCATTGGCCAGGCCTATAGTAAAAGATTGTTTGAAAGGGCTTCTTGATTTTATTTCGAGACCTGTTTCAGCAAACACTTCAAATGGAATTGCTGCTATCCCGAGTTCTCCTATTTTGAAGGTTTGAAGTATGACATCGATTTTTTCAGGCCAGGCTTTCATTTGTATCGTGCGTTCCGCGAAAAGCTTCTCCATCGGATAATTGGGCTTATCAGTAAGCATCGCTTTTTCCGCCCGTTCGAGGGCTGTTCTATCGGGCCTCCTCACATCGAGGGTAAGCTCCATTTGCGCTGCGGAAAGTGGAACCCATTTTTTGTATTCTATCTGCTGGTAAACTTTAAAAACCTCCTGAGCGACATCGTCGGCCACTATTTTCATCTTCGCATAAGGTGGGTGAGTTTTCGCAGGACCCCGAAAATCAATATTATTTATATCACCTTCTGTGCCGTTTGACATGATGCCTACAAAAGGAATATCCTGCCGGTCCGCTTTTAACAACTCCTTAAGCCGGTCAGCAAACATCCCGAAATAATCAGCGGAAATATGTCCTTGTGGTACACCTCCCACATAATGAAGAGAATAATTAGCAAATAACGCGATCGGCTGTCCTTGTAAAGATTGAACTGAAAGAAATGATACCTGAGGGTCTGTAGGTCCGGCAGGTTCCTGAATATTAGTATTGCCAATACCCGGATTCATTTGGACCTTCTCACTTACGCCGAAAGGATTGATTACCGGTGTTTTGATTTTCCAGCGGCGATTAAAAACATGCTGAGGTACAGAACCGGCACCCCATCCTATCTGTGCAGGTTTTAAGTTATTAATTGCTATCCTCACCCCGTCTGCTATACGTCGCGAAACAAATTGCTGATATGCATCCAGGGGCTTGGGGTATATCGTGTTCGAATTACCGCGAATACTCAAAGATGGCTCAGGGGGGTTAATTTCATGTCCGGCCCAGGTTGAAGAATGTGTATGTGTAGAGGACATTAAAATTTGCTCTTTCGGTATTCCCGTTTCTTCCGTAATCATCCGTTTAGCTTCGTCAAAAACCTCGCGGGGAATCTCCACATTATCAACAACTGCAAACACCAATTTTCTGCTTCCGTCATCAAGAACAAGGCTACGGACGTGCAACTGATCATGGATGTATGTAGCTAAAGGAAGAGGCATCCATCCGCCGGCAATGCCTTCACCCAGGGAAGGAGTAACATTTGCTGTAGAGGCGCCTGCCCGAAAGAGGCGCTCCTGAGCAAAAGAAGGAAGCAAAAAACATCCAGAAAAGAAGAAATAGAAAATCAAGGTCAATAGCCGTAAACTGCATCTGTTTTCCATAATGTTTGCTTTTAATTAGTTTTTATGTCTCATTGAATATTTTATCATCGATCAGATAAACGCGAAGGGTTCTTGCTCCGTGGGCTCCGATTACAAGATTCTGTTCAATGTCTGCAGTTTTTGAGGGGCCCGCTATAAATACTCCAAAACCGTCGGACAAAGTATTTATTTTCTGATATGCCTCGTGCATATTATTAACAATATTTGATGAATTTACTACGATTACGAGGTGCTGGCAAATGAATGGTAGAAGTCTGTTAGACATTTGTGCTTCGGATACCCACATCGCCCCGTTTTCTGCAACACCCAACTGGGCTTGAAGGTAGCAGGTATCTAATGTCGAAAGGTCAGCCGCCCGCAAACTCGCCCAGTCTCTTGAATCCGGCTGGTCCAGAAGATTAATCACGAAGTTTTCGGGCAAGTCTTCACGAGTGATATCCTTTCGCACAGTATCAGTACTGTGCTGATAAAACGCTTTACCACCGGCAGCATCAACCATCGAAGTAAATTTCCCGACAACGTCTTGATATCGGACACTTACAGAAATATCGATATCTGGCAGATCAATCAGCGCTGGCTTATTAGCGGTTACGGCGTTTAAAATTGTTTCCCGAGCACCCATAATTACTGTTGTTCTTTAAACCAATCCCGAAAGCTCTTAACCGGCGCATCAGGCATTTCGCGTTGTTTGTACCAGATATTTAGTTTGTTATTCACCACGAAAGGGAACGTGTTTATTGCCCAGCGGCCGACTTTTCCAGCAATGCGGTATACCACAGCATTAGAGAGCACCCACGCCATGCCATACATTCCTATTTTTTTACTTTTTTCAACATATCCATTGGCTACAACAACCTGGCGCCATTTCCACAGCTGACTGTGAATGTCAATTTTCACAGGGCAGACGTTGGTGCAAGATCCGCATAAGGTTGAAGCAAAGGGCAAATCCGCATTTGCCTTCATATCGAGGTTCGGATTAAGGATCGATCCAATCGGACCTGCTACAGTTGAATGATAGCTGTGCCCGCCGCTGCGCCTGTAAACGGGACAAGTATTAAAACAAGCGGCACAACGTATGCATTTCAACGAATTTTTGAAGTCAGGACGTCCCAGTTGCCTGCTCCGTCCATTATCTACAATTACTACATGAACCTGCTGACCCTGGCGGGGTTTGTTGAAATGGCTCGAATAAGTAGTGATAGGTTGTCCGGTTGCGCTTCGGGCAAGGAGACGGAGAAACACGCCGAGATGAGCGGTTTTTGGGATTAATTTTTCAATTCCCATGCAAGCAATATGGATATTAGCCGAATGGGCTCCCATGTCAGCATTACCCTCGTTAGTGCAAACAACGAATGATCCGGATTCCGCTATTGCGAAATTCACTCCTGTAATGGCCAGGTCAGCTTCGATAAAACGTTCCCTTAAATGGTTCCGCGCAGCCCCGGCAAGGTATTGAGGGTCGTAGTTGCCCTGCTCTGTGTTCAAGTGTTCGTGAAAAGTTTCACTGACATCCTGACGCTTGAGGTGAATTGCAGGTAGTACAATGTGGCTGGGAGCTTCTTGCCTTAACTGTACTATGTATTCGCCCAAATCAGTATCCAGTATGTTTATCCCCTTACGCTGCAAATACTCATTCAAATGGCATTCCTCCGTAAGCATACTTTTGCTTTTGACAATCTTTTTTACATCATTATCCGCAATGATTTTAAAAATGATTTCATTATGTTCTTCAGCGCTTGAAGCCCAGTGAATCTTGATACCATTTGCGACCGCATTTTTTTCAAAACTCGTTAAGTAGTGGTCAAGGTTTGAAAGAGTATGATCTTTTATACCGGAGGCCCACTCCCGCAGTATTTCCCACTCTGGAAGGACTTTAACAGCCTTGTCTCTTTTACTCCTGACCATCCAAAGCGTTTCATCATGCCAGTCTGTACGTGGCTCATCCTCAATAAAATTCTGCGCAGCTTCCGAATGCGATTTACTATTCATATTTCACTATTGAGTATTTCGGCCAGATGAATAGTTTTAGTCGCGTTACCCTGCCTTTTCAATATTCCTTCTAAATGCATCAGGCAGCTGGTATCACCACCTGTAATAAATTCGACATCATTAACCAGATGCTCTTTAATCCTGTCTTTACCCATCTTGACGCTGACGGCCTCCTCAAAAACGCAAAATGTCCCTCCGAATCCGCAGCATTCATCTCGCCGTTCGGTATTTAGAAGCTGTAAGCCTTCTACCATTTGCAGCAACTGCTCCGATTTTGAAAATTCATCAGATACAAGTTCACTCATTGAAGACAAGTGTAAACCTCGTTGTCCATGACAACTTACATGCATCCCCACTTTATAAGGGAAAGATGCTTTCAAACTAGTAATTTTAAGAACATCGATCAAAAATTCGGAGAGCTCATACACAGTGTTACGAATTTTTTCAAGCTCAGACGCGCTCCCCCCGGCTTTCAGATGTTCTTTAACATGAAGCACGCAGCTACCCGAGGGAGCTACGATATAGTCAAAACCTTGAAAATTTTTTACAAAATTTATATCGCAGCCCTTCGTCAGATCTGAAAATCCGCTGTTAGCCATCGGTTGTCCGCAGCAGGTCTGATTCATTGGATATTCAACGTCACAACCCAATTTCCTGAGCAGCTGAAATGTAGCGATAGCCACGCCAGGATAAAATTGATCTACGTAACACGGTATAAATAAACCTACTTTCATGAATCGGCCGGCAACAGTACTAGTCTAAATTAATTTTCATCATATCCGGAAACTTCACCCAATTTCAAGCATTCCTGCCAGGAAACAATGCTTTCTGATGAGCTCGCATCCATCAAACTCGAAGCGGCAACACTAACGCCCAAGAGGAGGCTTTGAGCCATCGTCCAGTCTTCGTGTATCCCGGCTAGAACACCCGCCGCAAAAGCGTCACCTGCACCGACAGATCCTTTGATTTTTTCAACTGGAACTTTAATACAAGGCTGGTATAATTTATCTCCATTTTTGTTCAGCGCTATTGCACCCTTCGGAAAATGAATAATCGCCCAAATTTGAACTCCCATATTCAAAATTGCTGCGGCTGCCTGGTACGCCAATGACAGAGAACACTCTCCACACTCATCGCACATTTCAATATCGGTCAGCATCTTTGCTTCGAATTCGTTTACAAACAGAATGTCAATAAATTGAAGTGATAGTGGAATTATGTTCCTGAATCGATCCGATTGCTCACTTACTAAATCTGCGGATGTAATCATCCCAGCCTGTCTGGCATTTTTCAGCACCTTGGCGGCCCCGGTCAAGCCATCTTCACCGATGGCATCAAGTTTATCAAGCAGCAGCAGGTAACCTAAATGAAATATTTTTGCGCTAGTGGTCTTAAAATTAAAGTAAGATTCATCCAAGAATGAATTTGCACCTCTGGAATGGAAAAAAGTACGTCTTCCAGTTCCATCAACGGTCATTACATCTGTGTAAGAAGTGTTTGTATTAGCGACTTTTTTAAGGAGAGTAGTATCAATCCGAAGTTCTCCGCATTCATTCAAAATAAAGTCTCCTCTTTCATCATTCCCTATCGCACCTATCCCCATAAGCGGAAACTCAAACCCCATTTTGCTAATGGCTTTCAAAACATTGTACGGGGCTCCACCATTGCTGGTACTCTCATTGAGAATATTTGATAGCTTCTCTTCCTTTGGATAAACATCGACGATCTTAACATTGTCAATGATCCAGTTCCCACCTGCTAAAATCCCTGTTCCTGTATTATCTTTCATAACGAATACATTACCTCAATACAAGGTCTCAATAGCTATATTTAGTTTATAACTTTTAAATTAATCTCAAACTACGTCGACGACCGACTTAGTGTTATGCGATTTTAATGCAGCATCAAATAAGCGGTGACTCATAAGAGCTTCGTCCGGCGTAACACATCCGAACCGCCCATCCAGAAGTCCCTCCCGTTCTGCAAAAAATGCAGCAAGCATTTGCAGAAAGCAATCAGAAAAGCCCGGTTCAAATATCGATCCTGTACTAGTAGGAAAAGGTACCTGAAATCCAAGGTCAACTCTTTGCCACAATTGTTCCTTCTCTCGCTTGAAGGTCCACAGGGCCTTCGTATCCTTTGTATTGTATCTTACACCTCCCTCGGTTCCCAAAATTTCGATATACCAGGAATTAGTTTCTCCGGGCTTCAAACGCTTCATTTCAAGGGACATCGGGATGTCGTTATTTTCGATTTTAACTGATGTAGATAAGGTTGCGTTATTCCACGTATCACTTTCACTCCACCCGCCTTTGCCATCGGGTCTTGTAGTGATAATCTTTTGGAGATGGGCGTAAACTTTTTCAGGAATCCAGCCCAACCGGATAGGGATATGCATAACGTGCATCCCTAAATCGCCCATCACACCAATTTCGCCGCAGAACTTAGACTGTCTTTTCCAGTTAATGGGCTTAAACGGATCCATGTCGCTAGAATGGCAGAATCCTGCGTTAATCTCAATAATTTCTCCGATCCTGCCCGAAAGCGCCTCGCTGATAACACGTTGAGGACCAGGCAAGAAAGGCATTTCTGAACAGCACCTTACAAAAGATTTGGATTGAGCGATTCTTTCCTTAATCCTTCGCGCCGCATTCAGATCCATGCCGAATGGCTTTTCGGCTAAAAGATCTTTCCCGGAATCGATTACTGCCAGATAATATTGCTCATGAAGAAAATGTGGCAGCGCTACATACACTACATCTACTTTAGACGACGCCAACAGCTCTTTATAGTCTGTAGTCAATAGTTCCACAGATGGAATTTGCTCGTACCATTTCAAGGTATTTGCATCCAGATCGCAAACCGCTTTCAACTCAACTTTAACAGGGTAATTATTTAAAGAGAACCAGCGACCGAATGCGCCAGCCACTTCCTTACCCATTAAGCCGCCACCAATAATGCCAACATTTACAACTTTCATTTTGTATAGACTTGTTTTTGAATGAAAATGAAACTTGCATGAACTTTATATTTTCGTCGAGCGAAAGGCAAGCTCATGCAGGTTTCAAAATACCTTATTTATCTCCCTTAACCCAGCTGATTACGTCTTCAGGCTTCGCATTGTCGTGTACTATTGCCATTAATGCACGCGTCATGCCCCCGGAATTGCGGTGCTGCACTACATTTCTGCCATACACTATCCCTTTCACACCTTGCTTCATTAACTTATATGTACGGTCCAGCAATTCCTCGTCATCAGCACGTCCGCCGCCTCTAACAAGAATCGGAACAGACCCTGCAACTTCAACAACTTTGTGATAATCCTCTACATTCTCGCAAGGGTCAGCCTTAATTATATCCGCACCTAATTCCACGGCCTGTCTAACAAGGGGCAAGATAATATCGATATTACCATCTACCATATAACCCCCAGCCTCGCTGTTAGGACGGAAAACCAAAGGCTCGATCATTAAAGGCATAGAATAGTGATCACACATTGGCTTTAGCTTCAAAATATTCTGTATACATTGATCTGTCACCTCTGGAGCACCCGGTATCCTAAATAAATTGACGACTACACAAGTCGCATCAAGGCGAAGTGCCTGCAATACAGGTTCTTCTATCATTCTGCTGTATAATACTGATTGCAGCTCTAGACCATACACATTAGCCACATCAGTCCTTAGAACTAAAGAAGGTTTCTTTTTACCCGGCACCGATTGTAAATGATGCGCCTGTCCTACAGTTAATTGTATGGCATCAGGATCTGCATCAATTAGAATTTTAACAGACTTTTCAATATTCTCTATTCCACCCAAAAATGTTAGTTCATTAAAAAAACCGTGGTCGATAGCCACATCAAAACATTTACCTGATTTCTCGTTGAACAATCTGTTAAGTCTACTCTTTTTCATCTTTTCTTATTTTATTTATTTTACAAATATTTTATTTTAAGTCTTAATCGTTTCCCATCTCCAATTGATGGGGTCTTATAGCATTCTTCCGGTTCAGAATAAAAAATACAATAGCCGGCCACCTGTCCAGTGGATTAAATTGAGCCAATATCTAATAGTAATCAGAGAACGGTGAAAGTCTCTGCACGAAATTCTATAAGTGAGACCGATATGGAAATCACTTTAATTATTCATTTTCTTGTTAACGCGTGATAGTACATCAGGCAAATTTATCGGAATACCGTCCTGTCTCTTGCTCTCGTCTGCAGCCTCCATAAAGGCATAAATTTCTATGGTTTCATCATCACTTACCGGTGGCTGTCGAGTACGAAAAAACTCGACAATTGCTACGACTAAGGGCCGATACCCATTGAATGCCCCTATGGGAGCAATTCCGCCTACTCCAAAAACAGTACCTCCGAATCCACTCCTACCTTTTCTGATCCCACGAAAAATGCCGATTCGATCTCCTTCCCAGGTTCCGGAAACCACGTCCGCATCCTCTGTAAACGTTCGCGTAACAGTCTTACATCCTATCCCGCCCATGACTGTGTAGAGTGATTCTACTGCATGAATTCCGTCCCAAAAAAGATCAACATGCGCTTTTTGTATCGGCGCCGGGCCATAGGTATTCGCCCCTAAAACCTTCCCAACCACTTTACCCTCACGGATGTCGAGCGCTTCCTGCACATAACGAAGCGGGGAACAGGAAAACATGGGAACCCCATATTTTCTGGCAGTTTTAAAGAGTGCCAGCACATCAGACAAGGTAGCCGCAAGTGGTTTATCCACATAAACGGGTTTTCCAGCCTTTAGCACCGGCATAATCTCTTTTAAATGCGGTCGTCCATCATTGGTTAATAACATGACTGCGTCAACTTTATCCACCAACTCCTTGATAGAACCAACAAATTCAACATCCAAGCTCCTAAGCGTATCCGTAAATCCCTGAAGCTGTGCAACAGAAAATTCTACATCCGGATTACCGGGCGGATGAAAAATAGCAACAACTTTGCACCCACTGAATTCAGGAGTGGCGGCACCAGAATTAATAATTTCGGCATACGCGGCACTGTGAACTGACAGGCCGATAACACCAACCCTAATTTCTTTCTGGGCATTAGTATTAGCCGTGGCTGGAGTCTGATGACCGTTACCACCTCTACCTATCACAGCTTTATTTAACTTCATGGTGCGCCTTCTTTGCTAGTTAAATTTAACTTCAGTAAATTATTTTACCACTTTCATAATACCCCGCATCGTAAACGAATGCCCTGGAAAGGTGCAGACAAACGGGTAGTCACCCGGTGCCGCAGGAGCAGTAAATTTTATGGTTTCTTTGCTGCCTCCGTTTAAAAGTCTGGTAGCATAAAGGACGTTGTCCGTCCCGGGATTATAATTTTTCGCTGCACCGCTATCGCCTAAGGCAAGAGCCTTCTGCGAAACGTCCTCAATTGCTCCCGGCTTTGTAACAAGAAGATTATGAGGCATTAATCCCTGATTCTCAACTGTCATTTCTACCGGCTGGGATGCTTTGACGCTAAATTGAGACAATATCTGTCCCTTAAACTTAAAACGCAATTCATCAGTAGCTTCTATCGTAATGACAGCAGTCTGATCATTCTGAAATTCAGGTCCTTTACTCACAGCGGCAGGAGCTGCGGCCATTGGAGCTGGTGCAGCCGTATGGTTCTGATGGCTGGTGTTTACAACAGTCTTAACCGGAACTTTCCAAAATTTTTCAAAGCTAGTCCGGTTTAACATACCCGTAACGGCTGTATCTGACTTAGCCGGCTTAAATGTATCCTTGCCGCTCCAAAAGAAAGCAACTTTTTGCGCCGCCAGCCTTGCCTGATATTCTGGTGAACTAAGAACTTTTACCAATAATTCCCTGTTGATCACATTATGCTGCTGATGTAACCAAAGAACCTCCAGCATTGGCATCGCATCTTCTTTTTTCTTCGGATCTAACTTAGCAGCCCATTGCTGTGCCTTCTGAATTACTTCATCGGTATTTCTTTCACTGAGTTCAACACGAACTAAATGACGGATACCATCAACAGGATGTCTGTATAGTTCCAGCAGATTTTCTATCGGCTCACCGTCAATAGCGACGGCCTTTTGCAATGGTCTGTCGGCTGCTACCATCCGATAAATCCGTCCGTGTAAATGATCACGACTTATATCTCTCAAATTGTATGGAGAGTGGGTGATAACTGCCTGATGCCAATCTGCAAAGTATAAAGCGCCATCCATTCCAACTACACCGTCGCTCGGGCGGAAGTTTGGATCACCAGTATAGTCTTTTGGTATTACACGCGGAGTAGCTTCAGAACTTGGAGCAAACTCAGGACTTTTTCCTGTAAAAATCAAATTACCTACTTCTTCACCTTCGATAACGCCTTCATCAAGATAGTTCAGCTTATATCTTTTTATGCCTTGGAATCCAATAACATTGTATACCAGCAAGTTATTCTCATATTCTGGCGGAAAATTTCCGCTGGACAGAATCTGACTGGAAGTATACGGCCTGATAGTTTGCTTGAACAAAGGGCGTTTCTCAAAATCACCTTTATCGGTAGTAGATGTAACAGTACGCTTGAAATACACCTGAAAGGCCTTTCCGGTAGTTCCATCAGTAATAAACTGATTGCCCCATTTATCAAAGCTAATTCCATGCGGATTAGGGCTGTTGTCCACTACCAAAGAGAAATCAAATGTGCGTGGATTAAAGCGATATAAGCCAGATTCACCAGACTCAGCGCTTTTACGCCATGGAGTTTCAATATTTTCGAGGATAAAAATGCCACGTTGGTAGTAAATATTACCGTCAGGACCGTAAATTAGGTTATTTGCAGTATGATGAGTATCATCAGAACCTAATCCGCCCAGCATGCGATAGCGTACATCTGCTACACCATCGCCGTCTGTATCTTTAAGGAACAATATATCAGGTGCAGAAATTACAATTACACCACCATTCCATAATTCAAATCCTGTCGGGTTTGAGACGAAAGCAAAGGTTGTAGCCTTGTCAGCAACTCCATCCGAATTCTCATCAGTTAAGGTAACAATACGGTCATTCATTGGCTTCATGGGCTCCCATTTAGGATAATCAGCCCATGCAGCAACCCACATCCGGCCCTTGGTGTCTACCTGCATGGCCACGGGATTCGCAATCTCTGGAAATCTGTCTTCAGAAGCGAACACATTAACTTTCATCCCCGGCGGAATCGTCATTTTACTTATCGCTTCTTCAGCATTCAGGTATTGTACGTCACGCGTGATGTGTGTACCAACGACATAAGGCGGCGGCACATTACTGTCATCTACTTTAACATCCTTACCCTGAGCCCTCACCCAAATGCGCTTATCGCGATTGGCCGTCATAGCTTCGAACATCTTCAACTCGTTTTGCAGGGTAATGTGATTTCCATCCTGTATGGTTCTTGTACCCCATACATCGTTTCCACTCGTCGAGCGATAACGATTAAACCAATGCCAGTTTTTGTCTACAACGGCACTTCGTAATGAATCGAGCCCAACCTTAGCCATTGTCACTTTCTTACCAAAGAGGCTCTCGGTGATGTAAAGCGCTACCCGTCTGTTTCCTTCATTGTTCAGGTGAATTCCATTAATTGTTAATGGTTCCTTTGTTGTATCGTACATCTTTTGAGTTGCGTTAAAAAGATCCAGGAAAACAACACCTTTCTCTTTTGCAACCTGAGACATAGCAATAGAATAAGCAGCTAATCGACGATTATTCTCTTTACCATCTGGCAGGTTTTTAGATTCCAGATTTTCATGAGCTATCGGCGAAAATAACACGAGACGTGGAGCTGCCTTTTTATCATACTTTTGTTTACGGGTATGATCTATAAAAGCAACTAATTGCTTTTTAAACTCCGCAGGCTTATCTTCAAAAGACTCGTTATACCCAAAAAAGGCAAAAACTACGCTAGCACCTACATTTGTTAAATGCGTGTCACTGTCGCCAAAGCCCTCATGGGCACGTGGGCGGTAATGAACCTGGTCGCCCGTATACCCAAGGTTTCTGAAAACTAATTTGCCTGTAGGGTAAGCGGATTGGAGATACGTCTCCAACCATCCATCGTGTTGCATACGATCAGCCAGAGAATTGCCGATTATTGCAATTTTGTCATTTGGCCTTAGCTCAAATTTTGGACTCTGCACCCAGCTCGCAAAGAAAATAATCAATGGAACTAAGAGGGCTAGAGCAGCCACTTTTAATAACTGACTGTTTTTACGATGAACAGGTCGTGCCGGTAAATTTTTAACTTCTTTGAATTGATTCATATTCTTATTATTAATAATTAGGTTCAGCAAAATATGCTCTAATTAATGCATTTCTACTGAACATGTGCCTAATCCTGATCTCAAAAAGTTAAACTGTACATTCGGATGATCCGCTAAAACAGACATCGGCACCGATACGTCCGGTATATTATTTGAAATCATATAAGTTGTCAGTCTTTGGCCAAAAGGATTATCGTGAGCACCAGCGTGCCAGATCGAAACTTTTTCCGACTGCCAGGTTTCTTTAGGACCAACTGTTACCGCCTGGGTTGGGATAGTCGGGGCATTACCTCCGCAATGTAATCTCGAATTTTGTGCAATCGTGATCGGGTGCAGATCTAGAACACGAGTACTAAGTTGTTTGTATTCTTCAATTGTAGGAGGATTGTCGATATATTTTCCTTCACGCATTGGCGGCTCATTGAATGCCCAATGCTTGACGTCACCCTGTCCACCTTGCATTATGGCACATTTAGCTTTTGTCCAGCTGTTTATATACTCTGCAGTATCTGCCTTTGCGAAATGCACATTTTCATCCGGCATAACCAAATCCTTGCGGATCCTGTTCAGGCATAATGATTTGAAGGCTCTTTTGAATGATAGAGGATGCGTCTCGGGTACTTCCTTACCATCAATTACCCATTCATCCATGCACCAGAAATGTGCATGCTTCAGAGATATACCTAATTCATTCACAAGCCTTGCCACTAACGGCAATTGCTCAGTGGGTCCAATGGGTCCACATATGCCGACAGGGTTTTCAGCAGTGGCAGACTGCCAAACAGTTATAAATTCAAGAGCTTCGGCTAAATAAAACTCTTCTAAAGTATCATAGAACACAACTTTGAACCCTGGTCTTGACATTGCTATCATATCCTCAGGTGTCAAACTTGCAATTTTATCTGTTACTTCCTGACCCAAATCCAAGGTGGTATAATCCCACCAACCCGGAGCTATCGAACTTTTCTTACGCATAATATTTTTTTAAAATTTTATAATTTATTGTTGTTTATGTTGTGGTCGATTTATTCAAACTTATAATCCGCATTAGCTAAATAGTTGCTTCCCAGTTCTTTTAAAGGATCGAATCCTTCCTCGGAATAGCCAACATGTAAGTGTCTTCTCCACCCTTCAGCGTGCTTAAACCTGTTAGACATGGTGCCTACAGTTAAGGAGAAGTTTTCCATTGACTGCATGTAAGAGTTCATTTTCTGACTGTCTTCCAACCAATTCTGCTGGCTTTCATGAGCTGCAAGTGCGTCTTGCTTAACAGTGTGAACAGAACCGGTATCAATAAAGATCTCAGGAATCACTTTTCGTCTTAACGGATCTAAAAGCGAATGGGGCAAAGCGTGATAAATTGCGCAATCGTAATTGTTCGTTGCAGCATAATCAGCCGAGTAATTCGGAACGCCCCGGATGAAAGCCGCCGTAACTGCTAATCGACTTGTGTTCATATGATCTTCCATATAATCTGACGGAGAGTGCGTCAGTATCACCGATGGCTTTACCATCCGAATCACTCCTGTCAGCTTCCTCAGCAATTCAGGCCCATAAAAAATCTCAAAATCATTACAAATCGGATCGTGGAACCGTGCACCCAAAATCTTCGCGGAAATTTGAGCTTCCTTCATCCTTGTGTTTATGGTCGTTAACGAGTCATGTTCTATACTTCCGCAATTACCTGTTGAAAGATTCATGTAGTGGATTTCATAGCCTTGATTTTTTAACAAGATTAATGTTCCAGCCATCAAAAACTCAATATCATCAGGATGTGCCGCTACTGCAAGTGCTGTCTTCATCTCTACCCTCCTGAAATATTACAATCTCACTGGTTTACCTGTCGCTGCGGATTTATCAGCAGCAAATATGATCTCATGTGTTTTAATTCCATCTTTCAGACTTGTCAGCGGCATATCAACTCCTTCGAGCAGACATTCAAAGAACTTGTCAAATTGCGCCTGATAAGGGTGATCTGCAACGTCTCCTGTATCCAGCATTTTCATGGCTAATGAACTCCACAAGTGATGGTCAGTTCCAAGTTTCTCAGAGTGAAACTTATCATCCAATAAGCTTCCTTCACTGCCAAAAAGATGAGTATGGAAATAATAAGGCTGGATACAATCAATGATAGCTGAAGATTTACCAACACGTCCGTCTTTGAATTTGAAAATACTCACCCGACTAGTAGTATACTCATAAGCCTGGAAAATTGGATTTTTAGATTTTGTTTCGTAGCTGGTCACTTCCTCAACGTCGGTACCCATGAATAAAAGCATAGCATCCAAAGCATGGCAACCGGCTGTAAGAATAGAGCTTCCACCCTTGTCTTTTTTAATATTCCAATGGTACTGGCCATACCAGGGTCCAAGTCCGTGGAGGTAATCGACCTCAGCATAATGAATATCTCCAATCAATCCAGTATCTACAAGTGCCTTAGTGACCATAAATTGATTAGAATAACGACACTCAAAACAGATACAGACTTTCACTCCAGCCTTTTTAACTTCAGATTCGATCAGTAAACAGTCTTCCCAGGAAAGTGCCATCGGCTTTTCCAGAATGATGTGTTTCCCTGCTCTAGCCGCTGCAACCGCTTGCGCAGCATGTTGATCTGAATAACTAGTGATCGACACTGCGTCGATACTCTTATCAGACAGCATAGCGTCTAAATCAGTATAGGTTTTAATTGGAGTCCCCCATTTTTCACCTTCTGCTGCATCATCGTGTGGGCGTGATGAGAAAATAGCTGTAACCTGAGCATTAGGACTTTTATTAATCGCCGTGATATGTGCTGTAGCTACCCAGCTATAACCAATTATACCTACATTATACTTTTTCATAAATGCTTATTGTTTAAAAATTAGAAATTGTTGTTTTATTTAATTTTGTGTTTAGAAATAATTAAAAGCTTCCACTCGCGATTATTTAGCTTTTGCCATGACACTCGCTAATGTCACAGGTACTCCGCCCAGCCTTTTACTTTCGTCTGCTGCTTCCATAAACGCATAGATCTCCAGGGTTTCTTCTATACTGACGGGTGCCTTCCCCGTACGGAAAAAATCTATTATAGCGACCAACAGGGGGCGATACCCTTCGAATGTGCCAACCGTCGCGATACCTTTATCTCCGAAAGCAGTTCCGCCGTAACCTTTAGCACCATTTCTGATACCCCTGGACACACCAATTCTTCCGCCCTCCCATGTTCCCACAATAACATCAGCCCCTTCTGTATGGGTACGAGTTACTTGCTGGCAACCCACACCACCCATAATAGTATAAAGTGATTCAATGCCGTGGATACCGTACCAATACATGTCCGTATGGTCGGGCTGCAATGCGGCGGGACTATATGCATCTGCACCCAATACCCGGCCCACTTTGCCATTCCGTATTTCCTGCGCGCTGCTTACATATCGAAGACCCGAAGAAGAAAATATTGGCACATTATGTTTTTTCGCTTCATCTAAAATGGTTATCACATCCTTTAAATTGGCAGCGATAGGCTTGTCGATAAATACTGGCTTCTTAGCTTTAAAAACAGGCATTAACTGTTCAAGATGTGGCCGTCCATCGTTGGTTTCGAGCATCACAACATCCGACATCGAAATGAGCTTGTCTACAGAATTAACAATCTGTATCCCACGCTTTTTTGAATTCTCGGTCCATGTTGCCAGCGACTCAGCTGCAAATTCTACATCTTCAGCACCTTTAGGGTGGTAAATGCCCACTACTGTAAAACCACTAATATCCGGGTTGTTATTATCCGCATTCAGCATTTCCGAAAAAGCTTCGGTGTGAACCGATAATCCGATTATTCCAACCCGAACCTTTTTCTGAGGCGTGCTGTTGGCAAGCAGCAAAGGAGAAATACTTGTTAACCCCATACCAATACCGGTAATTGCTGCGGCTTTTAGAAAATCACGACGTTGTAGAGTTTTTTTCATACTAATGACTATAATTTATTTATACTTCTAAACTTACTGATGGATAACCACTTAAGCAAGATGTAATTTTTTCAGGCACTAACGAGCATTTGTAAATTCCCTGCACACTGTGTGAAGTGCACAGGGAATTTATTGTTAATCAAATTCGGTTAAGGCTTTTTATCCCACCAAAGTCTGGTGCTATTCTTATCACCCCCACGGCTTGCCAGTTCAGGCAGAGCTTGTGCAGCTTTAAGGCCGTCAGGATTACTTGTAACCTCACCTTCAGAATAGTTAATTCTTCTGATCATCACATCTTTGGGCACATCAGGATTATCAGAATTCAATCTTGGTAAATACTTAGGATAACCAGTTCTTCTTGCTTCTGTCCACGCTTCCCAGCCGTTAGGGAACATTGCAATCCACTTTTGAGTAATGATTTGCTCCAATTGCCTTTCGGCAGTACCAGTCGATCCGTATGCTACAGGTATGTTACTAACCGCAGGAGTTTTATAAACATCGTTGATAGCAACCGGGATTTTAGTGCTGCTGATGTAGCTGGCAATTACCCCAGCAGAAGCGGTGGTGGTTTGCTGGATAGATGTTTCGATACCTTTTTCATACAAAGCCTGAGCTGTACCGCCCATGCTCCATCCGGCAAGTGCACCTTCCGCCCTTAAGAAATAAACTTCCGCCGCATTCATTACCAACAGTGGTGGATTAGATCCCCCACGCGCTGGTTGCCACCATTTGATGTCGATTTTGGAGTGCGATTCGTTTTGCGGACCACCACTCATATCTTCAACCTTCTGACCATTTCTAAGTCCGTGATATTGACGACCGTCTTTACGAAGATCTACTACAACTGGCTCCCAGTATTGCGAAATTCTTGGGTCATCATACCCCACCATAATGCTCTCCATCGATGTACTCATTCTCCAGTTGTCAAAGTTGGAAATATTACCAAGGGGATCCAGGTTATTGATGGAAGTGAACACAAAGGCATTTCCGCTGTTGGCGAGCATTACACCATCAGCAACTGCTTTCTCCGCATGAGTCTTAGCCAACGCTGGATTAGCGTACTTAATTCTCAATGCTAAACGTAATTTCAATGAATTTGCAAAAGCAAGCCATTTGTTTACATCACCTTTATAAAGCAAGTCATCAGCGGCAAATACTGTTTTACCTTGATTTGCTTTTAATACTACTATGGCTTCATCTAAAATTTTGAATAAATCGGTGTAGATAGATTCTTGAGTATCATATTTTATCGAAACCTTACCTGAACCAACCTCACTGTATGGAACCGGGCCCCAGTAATCAGTAATTCTGTGATATGCGTTTGCCTTCCAAACCTTAATTACAGCATTCTGAAGTGGCAGTTGATTTTTTTCAGACAGACTTTCTATAAACGATAAGTCTTTACCAACACCGCTGTAAAACGCTGAAAAAGCCCCGCTCGCCCAACTCGCTACATTTACATATCTGTCAGAGTTAAAACTTTGACGTGTAAGTGCATAATATTGAGAAAACATATCAGCAAACAGGTTTTGCGTAACTTCAAAACTGGAAGTCATCGTAGTGTACTGAACACGGGCGAACACTTGCCCTATTTGTGCCGAACCCAGTTGATCAGCAATAATCGCATCTGGTTGGGTATTTATTTTTTCGTAATCCTTTGTACAGCTGTTGAGTGAAATGGCTGTTAAGAAAAGGGTTATCATGTATATAACCGATAATCTATTTGATTTCATGATTCTGTATTTTAATGTTTAATTAAAAGTCCACTCTTAGATTAACTCCCAATGATCTGGTAGTAGGAGGACCGAAACTACTGTCACCCTGACTCGCTGCCCCTGTTCCGACAACCATATCAGGATCGATATATTGTGCCTTGTTATACAGGAAGAATACATTTCTACCCGTCAGACCCAGATACAGCGGAACGCCAATCGTTTTCTTTGGGAATGAATAACCCAGGGTTACTTCGCGAAGGCGTGCATTTGACGCTGAAGACGTATGGATTTCTCCAACTAAACCAGCAGATCTTCCACCTGTCGTTTCCCAGAACCCCTGCACGTTGATAGGAAGATTATTTGGGCTTCCGTCTAATCTAACTGCACCATCGCTTGTGTAAAAGTCTTTACCAAACACCAGATTTCCTTCTCTACCTGCAGCCGTCTCTTTCGTAAGCCCTGCAGCTGCTAATTGAGAATTCGTAAATGAAACTATTTCTCCACCCTGGCGTACGTCAATTAAGAAACTAAAATTGAATTTCTTGTAGGAAAGTGAATTTTGAACCCCACCTAGCCAATCTGGTTCAGAGTTACCTGCGTAAACCGTTTTACCTGGAGTATATCGTGGCTGTCCACTATTATCTACTACAATTTTTCCAGCCGCATTCCTCTCAAAACCTCTCACATATAATTCACCCCAGCGCTTTCCAGCCTCAACTCGTATTTCCCGAAGGTCACCGGCTTGAAGAATTATTGTAGAACGTGTGTCATGGATTTTTTGAACCATACCAACGTTTCTTGAGAAGTTAACTGATATATCCCAATTCAGCCCATTCTGTGAAGAGATCGGACTACCAGTCAGCATTAATTCTACTCCTTTATTTTGCACATCTCCGCCGTTAGTAAAGAAACTTGAAGCTCCGGAAGCTGGGGGCAATGAGATTGAGAATAGCTGATTATAAGTATTGGTTTTATAATAGGTTAAATCCACTCCAAATCGTCCGTTAAAAAAACGAACATCGGCACCCAATTCCAGTCCTTTTGTACGCTCTGGTTTCAGGTTAGAGTTAGGTAATGTTCCACTTAAAGTAAGGAATCCATTATAACCACCTGCAGCTATACTTGCTGTACGATCTAATTGGAATGGCGAAGTATCGCTACCTACTTCTGCATACGAAGCTTTCAATTTAGCGAAGCTTACAAAAGATGGCATATTCACAATATCTGACACGATAGTGGTTAAACCGACCGAAGGGTAAAAATAAGACCAGTTATCGCGCGGAAGTGTTGAACTCCAGTCATTACGTGCTGTTACGTCCAGGTATAATAACCCTTTATAACCGATCTGACCAAATCCGTATACAGAACTCATATCCCGTGGACTCCCAACACTGTAAGACGAAACAACTTGTTGTGTGTTTGACAAAGCATAGAAGTTCGGCACTGTCAAACCGACTCCGGTAGAAGAACTACTGGATGAGTTTCGGTTTAAACGTGTACTACCACCGACGTTTGCGTTATATTCAAAATTCTTTTTAAATGTTCCTTTATAGGATACTAAAAGATCATTATCCCAGCGCGTAGCATTGCTCGCCCCTACTGAGTATAAACCTGTAACTGGTAATAAATTTACAAGCCCACCTTGAAGTGTTTTTTCTGAACTACCAAATGACCGTACTAATGATGATCTGATATGCGCAGATAAATTCTTGGTGAAGTCATATTTAAGTGTAGAGAACGCACTTACCTGATCTTCAAAAGTATTATTCTTGATTTTTTCAACAATACCGTACGCATTTCCCGGATCCAAATCCGCTACGTTCCAATAGTGTCTGGTTGGATAGCCGGTAACGGCATCTGTGAACTCATATTGGCGGATATCTTCCGTACGCAGGTTACGCAGGATCTGATATCCATTCCACATTTGGTTCTCATAATTAATGAAAGCTGGAATAGGATTTAAAATATTTTTCTTTACATAAGCAAGTTTTGAATCCAGTGTCAGCTTATTTCCGAGTTTGTTATTTAACCGCAAATTCGCGTTATGCTGGTTGATATCGTTATTGCGAACTACGCCGTTACCCTTAGTAAAGGTGTATGAGAAATAAGTCTGGTGCTTTTCATTTCCAGTTGATATCGCAAGGTTAGATGCAGATAATTTTCCTGTCTGAAAGAAATCTTTAACATTATCAGGTTGAGGAAGGAAAGAATATTGTTTAGGGCCTGCCCAGTTTGGATCGTTTGACCAATGGTCTACCATTCTGCCATCCATTTTCGGTCCCCAGTTACGCGCTGATTGTTTAGCATAAAGACCATTTGTTCCTTGCCCATATTCATCCTGATACTCAATCAGAATATTTGGGAGGTCGGCTGTGTAAGACTGATTAAAACTAACTTTAAAACCGTCAGCTCCTTTTTTAGTGGTAATAACAACCGCACCATTACTAGCAGTTGAACCATATAAAGCAGCAGCATTTGGGCCTTTAAGAACGGTAATACTTTCTACGTCATCTGGATTGATGTTTGTGAAACTGCCGGGAACTCCATCAACAATGTACAGCGGCTCGCTGCTTCCACTGATAGACCGGTTACCTCTCAGGATTATCCTGGACGCACCGCCCACACCCTGTGTGGATGTCTGAAAATTAAGTCCGGCAACTTTACCAGCCAGTGAATTGGCTACGTTAAATTCACGAGCTTTTGAAATTGACTCTGTATCGACAGTCTGTACAGTATATGTCAGGGATTTCTTTTCCCGTTCGATACCTAACGCCGTTACAACAACTTCGTTCAACGATGTCGACGATGACTCTAATGTAATATTGAGTTGCGTTTGGCTGTTGACTTCAACTTCCTTGGTTGTATAACCAATATATGCAATAACCAATGTTGCATTTGGAGAAACAACTAAGGAGTATCTTCCGTCAACATTTGTTGAGGTGCCTAATGTTGTTCCTTTTACTTTTATACTCACGCCGGGAAGAGTCTCTCCCTTGGTGTCAGACACAACACCAGAGATGGTTCGGTCTTGTCCACTTGTGTAGTAGGATATACTAAACAACAGGAAAAATAGTAGTAAAATACTTCTCATAATTAATTATTGTTTAAGGTGAAATCAAATTTAACTTCCGCCTAAACCTCAATCCAGTACTTATGTGTACATTAATAATACTATATTCTAACAAATGGGGATTGAGAAACACGTGGCTAGAAAAATAGCCCATTCTAAGCAATGAAAGGCATTTTCGTCTACGAATCTAATCTCCGGAACAGGGATTTTAATACTGTATTTCCGTTAAAATGATGTGATTTTACCGATAATTGATATAATAGTATTAGTTGCACATATGCACCTTCTAACTCGTCAGAAAAATTGAGAAGAAACTATAGCGCGATTAGTATGCGTATTGAATGCAGCTAATCCTTGTAGTTAAAGTTTGGGTATCAAACCGATTACTTGACTAAAATGCATCATTTAAAATCCTCGGGTTTTTTACCTTTTTGAAACCCTTCCATACCAAACATTGTGGGTTTATAAGTTCCGACGAAATCAACATTGCTTTTGACCGGTATGTTTTTCTCCAGACCTACAGTCCAGTACGAGGCATTAACAATCAGACGTCTAAGGTCTTCGCTCAGGAAATCAATTGCTGCACCCATTGTGGTTGTAAAAACTCTACCGCTTTTCCCGGATTCGCTTTGATAGCTTCTGGTCCAGGCAACCGGCATAATGGATCTGGTCCAAATACCTGTGCTTGTGGGCGTCATACCCTCTGTCCCTTGCCCCCATAGCAACACTTTCGAATTGACTGGAAGGCTTTTAATACCGTATACTTCCGTTGTAGTCCAAATATCATTAACACCTTTTAAGATTGGGTTAGCCTCAGCCACTTCAAGTCCGTTTATCAAGGCCCGGGTACCTTCCTTTGCATTAGCTCCGTGGTGATTAACCCAATTCTCGCCCAAAATGCGCTTTCCGAATCCACCTTCCCAACCTGCCTGACTACTTTTGAATCCATATTTTGCATACTTACTGTTCGGATTTCTGCTGTAATAAAAAGCATGTGTAGCTGTCCTCAGTCCAATAACCGGTTTACCGGCTACAAAGTATTTATGAATATGCTCCATCTGATCGTCCGGCAATTCGCGGAAACGAGTCGCTATAATCATCAGATCGGCAGTCGATAAGAATTCAAGTCCGGGAATATTTTGATGGTAATTTGGGTCCACAAACTGGGTTTCCGGGTTAATTGAAAAAAGCACTGTAGTACGGAAGCCATGGCGTTCAGATAAAATTTGAGCAAGCATAGGTAAAGATTCCTCAGACCGGTATGCTTCGTCGCCGCCAACAAGAACGATATGCTTACCATTCGCTTGTCCCGGGGGCGGAGAAAACTGCAGCCAGGGTCCGGTCTTTTGTGCATGAACTAATTGCGCACTTAATATCAGCAAGGCCGAAAAGGCATATTTAATTAACCTTGAACTTCTGTTAAATAAAGGATTTGTTTTACTATTCATTCTGAGTTTAATTTATATATGTTTTAGGATCATTATGAGCTTATTCTATTGTTGTTACTATTTACCCAATCGGAACGCAATTACCTGATCTCCCTTTATAGCGCCCAGCCTGTTACCCCCGCATGCTACGACAACATATTGTACTCCGTCAATCATATAGGTACTTGGAGTGGCATATCCGGCTGTTGGAAGGTCAGTTTCCCATAACAGCTTGCCGTTGGCTTTATCAAATACTCTGAACTTCCCGTCCTTCGATGCAGCGATAAATATCAAACCACTCGCGGTTACTACAGGTCCTCCATAATTTTCAGTGCCTGTAGATGGAAGTCCTTTATCTTTATATTTTTTAACATCTCCCAATGGAACCTTCCATTTGTGTAACCCGGTATTAAGATCCACGGCGGTTAGGATTCCCCATGGCGGTTTTATTCCCGGGTCACCATTGCTGTCAAGAAATTTACTGTAACCTTTCAAATCCCAGGGCTCAACAGTGCCAAATACGTCCTTTGCCGATGCTACTTTATCCTTTTCACTTTCCTCACCGAATAAATAGTTTATGATTGCATTTCTGTCATCACCTGAGATTTGCGGAAATCCGGGCATCTTTCCCTTTCCTGCTGCAATAATCTCCTGAACATCATTATGTTTAAGCTTGTCTTTGATTCTATGCAAGGCAGGGAAACCGCTTGCAGGATTTCCGAACTTGTCGACACCATGACAAGGGCTACAATTTTGCACATACATAGCCTGCCCACGACTCATTTGTCCCATGCCTGAAGTAGGTTTAATCGTAACGATCCACGGAACTTCATTTGAGTTAACATACAATACTCCATCCTTGTCGGCCGCTGCACCACCCCATTCAGCGCCTCCGTTTAATCCCGGAACTACCAAAGTGGGTTTATCACTCAAAGGATGAAATATGCCCCTCATAGTTCCTCTGTAAACTTGCAGAAGCGAATCATAATCCGGAGAAGCTCTATGAAGATCTGATTCAGCAATTAAATTCCTTGAAACTGACGCCGGAATGGTCGGCAAAGGCTGTGTAGGCCAAGCCTCCTCTTCTGCCACAGGTGACTTCGGTACAGGTACTTCCTTGATCGGAAAAACAGGCTTGCCGGTTGCTCTGTCGAAAACAAAAACGTGACCAGATTTAGTGAACTGGGCTACTACGTCAATACTCTTACCATTCCTTTTAATGGTCATCAAATTCGGAGGAGAAGGAATATCTCTATCCCAAATATCATGTCTCACGAACTGGTAATGCCATATCCTTTTCCCGGTATTAACGTCAAGAGCAAGTAAGGTGCTCGCAAATAAGTTTTTACCCTTTCTGCTTCCGCCAAAAAAGTCGGGAGCTGCTGATCCTGTCGGGGCATATACTATTCCGCGTTTCTCATCGATGGCCATTCCTGTCCAATTATTTGCACCACCCACTATACCTTTATCATGCACATCTGCCGGCCACGTATCATGGCCAAACTCACCTGGGAGAGGTATGGTATGGAAAATCCAGGCTATCTTTCCGGTCCTTACATTAAATGCCTGAATAAAACCCGGTGCAGCTCCAGCACTTTCCATCATTACTGTGGGCATGATAAGCAGATCTTTGTATATCGTACCAGGTGTTCTCGACATCAGGTATTTCTTATCGAGTGCTTCAGGCTTGCCAAGTCCGGACTTCAAGCTTACCCGACCGTTTTTACCGAACTCAGCAACAGGTTTCCCCGTCTTAGCGTCAAGCGCATATAACCATTGGTCATAACTAAAGAGTATACGTTTATCATCGCCGTCCTCCCAATAGGTTACTCCCCTGTTGACAAGAAATCTTTTTACCGTATCGGGATTGAAACGCCACCGCTCCTTCCCAGTTGCGCCATTCAATGCGAATGCATTACCCGCAGCCGAGATCCCATAAAGGACGCCCTTAATAATTATCGGGTTGCATTGAAAAACACCAGAATCAAGCGTATTGTATTTCCACGCAACTTCAAGTTTGTTGACATTGGATCTATTTATCTGATCAAGTGACGAATAGTGATTCATATCTGATCCGCCAAGGTATGCGGGCCAGTCTTCTTTATCGTCGAGCTGGCTGGTAAAGGCAAACATTCCCAAGGCCAGCACTAATGCAATACAGAGAAATAGAGGTAATTTTTTCATACATTTTTAATTATAGTCATTTGTTATAATTGAGATATCAAATGGTATTTAAGCTTTGATAAAGCATAGCGGATTTAAAGTCCACCATGCCGTTATCCGTCCCGATGTTAAAATTTCTAGCCTGACTGTCAAGTTCTACCAGCCTGGGTTTTGTTTATAATTCTTGTTTAATGTCAGCTCCAACGAGGCCAAAGGATTCAAATAGTCCCGATCGGATTTGAAGCCGTATCCAGCAGGAAGAGCTTTCAAGTAAGGATCAATATATCCATTGGCATCAAGGTAAATGTTTGTGCCTGGCTTCATTTCAGGAAAATCTGCCTGAACGAATTTGGCGCCCAGCGATCTTTTACCCGTAATCAGACTATGTGCCCGCCATCTAAGGAAATCATGCAGTCTTAAGCCTTCGAATGCCAGTTCAACCCGTCTCTCTCTCCTAACCTCATTAATAACTGCGGATAGTGTAGGGTAATCCCATTGCGGATCAGGAGTGATACTGGCTATCTGTAACCTGGCCATTCCGACTCTGTCTCTCAACTTGTTGATAGTTAAGTCAGCATCTGCCTGAGTAATTTCTCCCAGTTCAGCTCTTGCTTCAGCATAGTTGAGCAGGGCTTCAGCATACCTGAAAATTATTGAACCGATTTGCGATTGGTAATAGTTTTCCTTTAAATGATCACCCCAGGCATTTGAATGTTTCTTCAACTGATATCCAGTTACATTCAGATAAGAACCTGTCTGATGAAGGTCAGCTCTCTTAAAAAACGTTGTATCACTGACCCCAACTATATTGACAGGATCGCCGGGGATCCATATACTTTGTGCCAGACGCGGGTCCCTGTTTTTGACGACATTAGTCAAATTAGCATCACCCGAATAAAGCGGGCTTCTGGAAATGGGTAAACCGTCTATGGATAAATAACTATCTACCATTCCCTTGGTAACACCCATTCCCATTCCCCAAACACTTGGAGCCCAGCGAACAAGCCCAAGACTTGCATCCCATTTCTTCCAGAGCATCACTTCCGGGTTACTGCTGTAATCATTTTGTCCGAACAGGTACGCATAACTGGTCTTTGGACTCCCTGAACTATATACGCTGTAGGCTCCATCATCTATAAGCTGCTTAGCGGCATCGCGGGCTAAGGTCAGATATTTACGACCATCTCCACCCGTTACTCCGAAGGCGCTGCCGACATGATATTTTTCCCAGGTTCCTTCAAAAAGTGCTACCCTCGATTTAAACAATCTGGCAACCTGGCTATTCAGCCGTGACGCAGACCCCTGCCCTTTGCCCTTCATCAAGAGTACCGCTTTATCAAGATCTGCGATAACTGAATCCATTACAGTATTGCGTGCCGTACGCGGCATCTGCAACTCACTTGAATTTTGATCCAGAGGTTTATTTACCCATGGCACATCACCATAATCCCGCACTAAAGCAAAATAGAAATAGGCTCTGAAAAAATACGCCTCTCCTATAAATTGATTAATTGAAGCCGCGGGCGCCGAGACTTTTTTGTAATTCTGAAGGAAATAATTCACGCTCCTTATATTGGTCCACGCGCCAGCCCAGGCTCCGCCCGATGCAGGTACGATCCGTGTTCCCCCTAAGGTTGGATTAAATCCCACCAGTATTAAATTGTCGCTATTCCCATCCAGCAAATTCATATCGTTTCTGGTTTCATTAGGAAAAACTGTATAGTATTGATTGACATACATTTCCAGATCCGCAGGCGTTTTCCAATAAGCTTCGCCAGAAACAGCATCTAAAGGTTCTCTGTCTAAGAATTCATCATTACACGAACTCAGAACAAGAACAAACAGGATGGTATATATATTAATAAGTTTCATATCTGTAAAATTTAAAATGTAATGTTTAGACCACCAACAAATGCGCGCGACAGCGGATATACAGGTGTACCTGCCGCAGACCTAACATTCGTCTCAGGGTCAAATGATTCCATCATTTTTGAAAAAGTAAATACATTTTCCCCTCCTACATAAAACCTTGCACGCTCAATTCTCATCTTTTGTGACAATGCCTTAGGTAAAGAAAATCCAACCTGCAGATTTTTCAATCGCATATAAGCAGCATTTTGTAAGTATCTGGATTGAACCTGCTGGTTTTTGAAATTTTCTGCAGTCAGATATGGTCTGGCGAAATACGAATCGGTATTTGAGGAATTCCAGTAGTTTAAGGCATGCTCGGGAATTATTGTACTTGTCCATGATCCTCCAAACCCGTAGAAAAATTGGCTGGACATCCACAAGTCTCTTTTTCCTACACCCTGCAAAAACATTGTGAAGTCAAAGAGTTTAAACGTTAAACTGCCGTTTATACCAAACAGATACCTTGGAGAAGTATTTCCAATCACCTGCATGTCTCCAGGATCGCCAAGTGTCTGGTTTCCATTGGTAATTTTTCCGTCTCCATTAAGATCCTGATACTTCACATCACCCGCACCCCATCTGCTGAACAGACTTGACTGATTTGCCCAGTTTGTAGTTTCCTGATCAGTTTGGAATAGTCCCGCGGTTTCATAACCCCATACTTCACCATAGTTTTGCCCTTTATAGAAGTTTCCGATAAAATTGGTAGGGTTATTATACTTGGTAATCACTGTGTTGTTATCCGAAAGAACAACGCCGATGTTATAGTTCAGGTTATTATTGACGGCTTGTTTCCAGTTAATAGACAGCTCGATTCCCTTTGTCTGAAGTGTTGCATTGTTGTTAAGCGGTACACTCGTACCGTATAATGAAGGGACCGACTCGCCCGGACCGAACATGTTTTCGGTTTTCCGGTTGTACCAATCTAAAGTAAAACCTAAACGGTTATTGAAAGCTTCTGCATCTATGCCGAAGTTAAGGGTCTTAGATGTTTCCCATGTGAGGCCAAGGCTCCTGTTAGAAGGAACAGTGGTATAAACAGGTCGTTTACCATCTACTATCCAGGGCAAATTAGTTTGAACAGGAATAGTCTCAACATGAAGGTAGTTGGCAACGTTCTGGTTTCCCAGAGAACCGTAAGAAGCACGCAATTTCAGCACATTCACCACATCGGCTATTGGCTCCCAGAATTTCTCTTTCCACACATTGTAGCCTACAGAAGCGGATGGGAAGAAACCCCATCTTCTGCCACTCTGAAATCTTGAAGATCCATCATATCTGCCATTTAGCTCAAGCAGATATTTTTCGTTGAAATTGTATGAAAATCTCATAAATGTGCCTAGAGTTGACCAATGAGACATGTTCTCATCAACTTCCTTGTCACCTATTGCTGTACTGATAGCAGGAACGAGTTCACTGATCAGATCTCTGCGCCATCCACTGAGGACTAAATCATTTGACAGTTCTGCCTGTCCGCCTAATAAAACACTAAATGCATGTTTTTTGACATACTTCGAATATTCAGTAAATACGTTGGAAGTGAAATACTCATTGTATGATAATTCCTGATTCATCCTGTTCCAATTCTGGCTGTAATGCTTAATAGGCGTTACTCCATCAGTAGCCAAACCCCAAATAACTTTTCTGTGATCACTCCTTCTATAGCTATTCGTGTTAAAACTGACATCACCATTAACTTTCCAGTCTTTGGCTAATGTTAGCTCAAACGAAGGATTTAACCATAAGTCTGTGATATACTGTTTGTCGCTACCACCGTTCGCCAAAACGGGCGGCTGATTTTTATCCATTGCATAATCTCCGTTTGGAGTGTAAACCGGATCTGTTGGCCATGAAATTCCCATACTTGAAAAAAAGCTTTGTCTGTCGCCCGCAATTTGGGATTGGAAATACTTCTGATAGCTCCGGTTAAGTTTAGCTTTCATCGATACGGTAAACCTCTCATTAACTTTCATCGAGATATTAGAAGTAAGGTTATATCGCTGAAATTTTTCGTCTGCAAAATTCAGTTTTCCAGGCTCACTTAGCCATCCGAGCCCAACGTAGTAATTTGTGTTCTTCGAACCACCGCTGATTCCTGCATTATGTCTTTGAGATAAAGCCCAGTCTTTGTAGAGGACATCGTACCAGTCTGTATTCGCATTTCCCAGGTTCCAGTATCCCCACCCATTCGGGTCACTTGGGTTTTTCACCATAGATGGTGTATTAACTGGATCTGCCTGGTATTTAACGATTCTGGCAAGGGTTTCATCGTTGAAAATCCTGTTTTGTCCCGAATTAGTTGCCGCCTCATTTATACTGTTCGCGAATGTTAAGGAATTTACAAAACCAGGTAAGTAGGTGGGTTGAGCCATGGCTAAGCTATTATTATAGCTTGCTTTCATTTTCTCATCTAACTTTCCTGATTTTGTCGTAATAAGTATGACACCATAAGCAGCCCTGGAACCATATATAGCGGTAGAAGCTGCGTCTTTTAACACAGAAATCGACTCGACATCATTTGGATTGACGCTGTTGAGATCCATAGGAGCATTGTCTACCAGGATGTATGGCGAACCTCCGGAAAGTGAACCAATTCCCCGGATATTGATTCCCATGTTTGCATTTGCTTCGCCCCCGAGACTGGCATTGGTTGTAATGTTTAAGCCTGGAGCCACTCCCTGCAACGCCTGATCGATGTTTGTTACCGTTCTCTTCTCCAACCGCTCTGATGTGATCTGACTAACAGCTCCGGTTAAGTTCACTTTTTTCTGGGTGCCATAACCCACAACCAACACTTCCGCCAGACCTTGAAGATCCTCCACCAGCACAACATCTATGTTAGCTCTGTTTCTGATTGACACCTCCTGCGCGACATAACCAATAGATGAAAACACTAGGGTTCCGTCACTATCGGGTGTATTGATTTTATAATTCCCATTTATATCTGTAGCCACACCGGTACTGCTCCCTTTAAACTTTACGCTAACACCCGGTACAGGCAGACCTTTATTGTCTATAACCTTGCCTGTGATATCAACCCACAGGCTGGCATCCGGCGCGACTTGTTTTTGGACAGGGCGCTCCTTTTCTTTTATAACTATAGTTTTATTATTTATTGAATAAGTGAAAGGCTGGTTTTTAAAGCACATCTCTAACACATCTGAAAGGGAGGCGCCAGAAACATCGATATCAACCTTCCCTGCTTTTGCGATCAGTCTGTTTGAGTAAATAAAATCGTAGTCGCTTTGAGCCTGTATCGCTTTGAAGATGTCTACAATTGAACTATTAGTTTTAGCCAGGGTAATTTTCTGAGCGTACGTTGACGCACTAACCTGAAGTAAAGCTGTTGCCATTAAGATCAGGACAATATTAATCCTCATAATAATTTTGCGTTTAAGTGCCAAGGTAAAAAACGGCACATCGTTGTCTAAGTTAAACATGGTCCTATCTATCCTCCGGGAATCCCGGGCTAGGCCAAAATCATAAAATTTCATACCTTTGTTTTGGGTTTTAGTTAACAAATCTTGTGTCAAATCAATTTTAAAAGGCATAAACCCTTAATTAGCCGGGAGTGTACCACCACTTCCGGTTTTTTTTGGTTTTGCCTAACGATCGTAAAGCTTAAGGCATAACCGTAACCCTCCTTCCTTCGATTTTAAAATGAACGTCTCCGGTTAATTCTAATAATTTTAAGATTTCAGAAATATTCTTGGATCTAGATACTGATCCACCGAACCCGGTTACGATCATCTCACCTTGGTATTCGACTTCTACATCATACCAGCGTGAAAGCATGCGCATTATAGTTCTTATATCGGCGTTAGAAAATTGAGTCTTTCCATTCTTCCATGCTACTGATTCAGAAACATCAGCTTCGGCTACTAGAATAGTGTGGTTTACGAGAGCCTGCTGCCCGGGTTTTAACGTCACTGAATTATTTCCTGAACGAATTTTAACGCGACCTTCTATCAAACTGGTTTTAATAGCTCCCTCTTCCTGGTAAGAATTAATATTGAAGTGGGTACCTAACACTTCAACTACCTGGTTGTTGCTTACAACTTTAAAGGGTTTAGTTTTGTCGGCAGCAATTTCAAAATAAGCCTCCCCTTTCAGTTCCACTTTTCGTTCAGTTCCCGCAAAGACTACAGGATAACGTAATGAAGAGGCAGCATTTAGCCAGATTCTTGACCCATCGGGCAAGTTTATTTGATATTGCCCGCCCCGGGGTGTTTCAATTGTATTGAATAAAGGAGCTTCGTGATTCCCTGTAACTCCACCCCTGATATTGTAAACTAATTGCCCATCTTCGGTTTTAACAATACTTATTCCTGCTTGCTTAGCCAGTTCGCCATCATTTGCATCCGTTAACGATAACTTAGTACCATTTGCCAGAGTGAGGAACGCTTTGTTAGTCCCAGGGGCAATATCTTGCTGAAATTCGGTGTCAACAAGTTGAGCTGGCGCCTTTTCTTGATTTTTTGAGTATAGCAGGATACCAAGCGTTGTGAATATAAGCACTGCAGCAGCAGCCATAAGTCCGAACCACGTGTGTGATTTTAATCCAGCAAGGTCATTTCCATTTTCGTCAGAATAAATTTTTGATCTGATCTTCTCATGCACTTTGGAAAGCATGGTGAATTCTTCAAACGTGGCCTCTCTATTATCATCAGGAAAATCCAGCTCCGCTCTAATTAAATTATTTAATTCTTCTTTATTGGTAGTTTCAAAATGATGGAATAATAAATCCAGTTCTGCATCCGTGCAGTCTCCTTTCAGGAATTTGGAATACAACGATGATATATTTTCTCTAGTCTGCAAAACAATAATTTTCTTTATTGCTATTACGCCTGAGACTAGTGTCTCATCTACTCTCACAAGAAAAAAAATATAGAAATCTATAACTTAATCAGAATCAAAGAAAAGATCCATAAAAAGGCAGTATTCTGTTCTCTGAACATGAACCCTTTAATGTTTCTGGTCGCTTTAACAATATGTCCGTTTATAGTGGAAGTGGAAATTCCCAACGCCAGACTTGCGTCTTCGTAGCTTTTCCCTTCCAGTTTGCATAATGTAAAGACAAGTTTCTGCTGAGATGGCAGATTATTTATGGCTTTGTCGAGTATTTCACTCGTTTCCTTCAGAAAGATATCTTCTTCAACATGTAGATATAATTCGGAGTTCGCTGATTTGATTATGCCCTGCAGCTTTTCTTCTCTGGCTACTTTACGGTAAAGATCGTAAACAAGATTCTGTGCAATGGTGTATAGGTAAGATTTGAATGACTGGTCCGGATCAATACCATGACGTTTATCCCAAACCCGGACAAAAACGTCTTGCATCAATTCTTGAGCAATCACGTCTACTCTCACCATTTTAAGAAGTTTTTTATATATCTTCAGACTATACTGATGATAGAAATAGTCAAGAGCCTGCCCGCTTCCGTCACGAAGTTTTACTAAAAGCTCTTTTTCATCACTAGTATGCACGACTATTAATTTTAATGAAGTTTGTAAAATCTAATGTTAATCTAACGTAGCTGGACTTATTACCTGGGTAATTGCGTGTCCGAAATCAAACTGAGTATTAGAGCCGAAGTGATCTGCAAAAACACACTTAAAGGAACTTATGACTCAAATTTAATCTGCATTAACAGCATAATCTGATACTTCCTTTCACATTAGTAATACTATTTTTTATATATCCTGTTGAGTGTGTGATTCACAGGTTTATTGCGGATACGAATTTTATCCGGAGAAAAAGTAGTTGAAAAAAGCTTAATCCAGCGGCTTTTTACCTTTCTTGAATTTGTCCATTCCGAACATTGAAGGTTCATAGGTCCCGACGAAATCTACATTAGTTTTTTCCGGCATATTCTTCTCGAGTCCTACAGCCCAGTAAGAAGCGTTGACGACCAGTCGTCGCATATCTTCGCTGATGAAATCAATGGCAGCTCCCATTGTCGTCGTGAAAACTCTGCCCGTTTTACCAGATTCACTTTCGTAAGTCCTGGTCCAGGCAACAGGCATGAGGGATTTAGTCCACAGGCCCTGGCTGGCAGAATTCATGCTCGCTGTCACCTGCCCCCAAAGCAATATTTTGGAATTAGAAGGCAGGCTTGTGATACCATACACATCCGAAGCAACCCATATATCATTAATCCCGCCTAATATTTTGTTACCCCCGGCTATTTCAAGCCCATTGACTAGCACCCTGGTGCCTTCCCTGCCATGCGAGCCATGATGGTTTACCCAATTCTCTCCTAAAATACGCTTCCCAAATCCACCCTCCCAACCTTTAACAACACTCTTATACCCATACTTCGCGTACTTATTCCCAGGATTTCGGCTATAGTGGAATGCGTGGGTCGCAGTTCTCAATCCGATTACAGGTTTTCCTGCAAACAAGTAATTATGAATATACTCCATCTGAACATCCGGCAACTCTCTGAATCTTGTTGAAATAATCATCAGGTCAGCCGACTCCAAAGATTCAAGCCCGGGAATATTCTGACTATAATTTGGATCAATAAGGTGGGTCTCGGGATTTATCGCGAATAGAACTGAGGTACGAAAGCCATGGCGCTCGGTCAGTATTTTGGCAAGCATTGGCAGAGATTCTTCAGACCTATATTCCTCATCTCCACTAATAAGAACGATGTGCTTTCCGTTCGCCAGTTCCGTAGGAGGCATAAACTGCAACCATTGACGGGTGGGTTGTGCAATGACAGCTTGAATAGAAAGTATAAATACAACCGTTAAGGTATGCCTGATCAGGTCAAATTTTGTATTCAAAACAAAGTGTACGGGCTTTTCCATAAGTTATTTCTGATCAGTAATAAAGATGCTAAAAGATACAGGGGCCGAAATAAGGCGAGCCCTTTTAGCAGCTAATTATCCTGTCCCGTGCTATTACCTTCCAGGTATCGGCTACTAAAGCATTTTCAATAACCAGTGCACGATCAAAAAGAGCAACAGTCGGACAAATATGAATAGGCAGAGCATATAAAACGTCTCCTATCTTAAAGCTGTGCCCCTCCTCAACATTAATAACCATGTGTTCCTCACTGTGTCCGGAAGGGTTCAAAGATGGGAAGTTCAAGAAATAAACGCGGTTTTGAAGATTATTCTCCGAAGCCACGGACTTGTGTCCGAGGTCGATGCATATTTTGTTTGTATCAGGTAGGGAAACAACTCTGGTGATAACCAATGCCGCATAGTCAAACTCCTGTTCGGGCAGTGCGTCATGGTATCCCTTATCCCAGAAAATAAATGTCCCCGGGCAACATTCGGTATTCTCTTTGGCGGAATGAATAACAAATGTTGGCGACCCGCCAGCCACGAGCAGTGGAAGCTCATAAAGCTCTGCTTTTATTTTAGTTCGTAATTCTTCAGTCTCTTTGAAATCTATCGCGCAATGTGCTGTTCGCTCAGTCAAGTCGTAGTCTCGTATATGACCATCATATGCGTGGAATCCTTTAAACTCTATCAACTCCAGACTTTGCAAAGCGATGTACAAATCAAAAGCTGCAGCAGGTTTTATCCCGGTTCTGTTCATACCCACATTCAGATCAATGAAGACCGGCATACTAGATAACGATTGCTCGGAAGCTGCATCCGAAATGCATGCTGAGAACATCTGAGCAGATTGGATATTATCAACCAAACAAGAGTATTTGGTACCCGGATATCGGCTTATCAGATTCAGCAGACGGAGAAACTTCGCCTTCCCGGGTTGATAAGCCAATATCACATCATCGGCACCGGCCATACCCAGCATTTCCGCCTCGGCAATACTTGCTGCTTTAAACTTTCTGATTCCGGAATCGAGCATCATCCGGCATACCTCAGTCAATTTATGCGTCTTAACATGCGGACGAAGCTGGCCGGGATCTTTGATCACCGTTAAAACTTTGCGGATATTATCTTCAACCCGGTCTTTGTAGACCACAAGAGCTGGAGAATCAATATTTTCTACATCGTTGATCTTATACCATTCCATCCTAAACAATTAATCAGGCCCAGGCTTTTCTGAGAAACCTAAGCCAGTTTTTATGAAATATGTTCTCAATATCTTCCGCGGAATAACCTCTGTTTTGTAGCATTCCATTCAGGTTCTGCAGGTCTGAAATATCGTCCAGATCATAAGGAGATTGTTCCTTCCCATAAGCTCCGTCCAGATCGCTGCCGATTGCGACGTTGAGACTGTTCCCTGCGAGCTGACAAATGTGATCAAAATGATCGACTACAAGCTCCAGATGTACCCCCCTTTGTTTAGGATCATCTGTACCCCGTACCCAATTGTCGGTGAGCATCCACGTGTCTAAGACCCCACCAATAACTGCACCTCGCTCAATTAACACCCTGATCTGGTCATCGGTTAACTGTCGCTGATGATCTACCAGTTTACGGCAATTATGATGGCTCGCCCATATCGGTCCCTTAAACATTGATGTTGCTTCCCCGAAGCCTTTATCGGTTAGATGCGTAACATCGAGAATCATATTCAGGCGATCCATTTCCGCAACCAATTCCCTGCCGGCTGCGGTCAAACCTTCTGTTCGCCCAGTACCTGCCGCATATCTCCCCGGACCATAATGAGCTGGTCCACAAGCGCGAAGGCCATAATTATACGCCTTTTCCAGGTAAGAAATATTGATCAGCGAATCAGCCCCTTCCAGACTAAGAATATACCCCACGGGTTTACCTTCATCCGGTATAGTTTTATCAAACCAAAGCAGCAAATGTTTTTCCAATTGCGTGAGGTTAGTGATCTGAACCATCTCTCCGCAGTCTTCCATTGCCCGATACCAGGCAAGTTGGGCCTGAGAAATTCCCCAGGCAATTTCGGGTGAGTTCCAGCCGGGAATAACACTGCCGGCTTCCACATAGCGTGCTATCTGGGTCGCAACAACAAGGCCGATATTACCTTTACGGAGTTCAGGCAATGCTACCGTTCCCAGGCCACGATCTAATTTATCGGTCATCCCCTGTTCCCTCTCGCGAATTTCATAAACCGATCTCTTGAGATCCCGGTTCCATTCTATCGCATTCATCGACAAATCGAGATGACAATCGAAAATAAATATTGGTTCTGAAGCCATCAGAACTGCTTACTTTTTATTATGACGAAATGCGATCGCATCGATCTCCACTTTGATCCCATGGCCTAAGACCGATTGAACTGTAGTTCTTGCTGGTTTGATCTTAGTAAAATAGCTGGCATAAACCACGTTGTAACGATCGAAATCTTTAATATCGCTCAGGTGTACTGTGCATTTCACAATGTCATCTAACGTAAAGCCGGCTGCTTCGCAGATTCGCTTTACATTGTGGAGCGTAAGATGCGTTTCTTCTTCAATCGTCCCTAAAATAAACGAGCTCGTTTTAAAATCTAAAGCAGCCTGGCCGCTCACAAACAGCCAATCATTTGCGGCCTGTACCCCTGCTGAATATGCGCCAGTACTAAAGGTCTTATCTGCCTTATCAGGATGTTGTATTTCTATCTTTTCCATTTTTATATTGATTTTTTATTGATTATCCCTGAGGGCATATATTCTAACTATCTTTTTCTTCTTTTAATTTCGCCAGTTTCCTCTTAACGATGTCGAAAGGATATTTCATCGCCAGTTTTCTGATGTCGTAATTAAAATCAGCAAATGTTTCTTCCCACATTTTGGATTCTTCAGGCGTATATTGGTAGAAACCATTACCATTTGCAACTCCATTTCCGCCAGCTTTTACAATATCATCGATAAGTTTAGGAACATGTGTATCATTGCATAAGGTTGGATTGAGGTCCTTCATCACATTATGATAGGCTGGTACACCAGTCAGATCCATCCATCCAAACACCCCAACAAGCGTCATCCAGTATCCGGTATTATTCCGGCATGCCCTGTCCACATCTTCCACCGTAGCATATCCATTTTCAACGAGATAAAATGCTTCACGGTACATTGCGTACATCAGGCGGTTGGTAATGAATCCACGTATATCCTTTCTAACCAGAGTCGCTTCCTTATTCCAATAATTTGAAAGCTCATGCAGGTACTCACCCTTGGCAATATCGCTTTGCTCACCGCATATCACCTCTAGGAACCGAGTGGTATGTGAGGGCTCTGCCCAATGCAATCCAAAAAAACGATCAGGATGTTTGGTCATCTTCTGGAGAATACTGATGGGAATGGCTGACGTATTGCTGGTCATTAATGCATCGTCCGCAATCACAGCTTCTATTTTACCATAAACTGATTTTTTTATCTCCTCACTTTCTATAGTACATTCGATAGCAAGTTTACAAGGCTTCAGTTCACTATAATCTTCCGTTATAATCAAATTTTTAAAATAGAAGTCAGGGTCTTCGGAAACCATGCCTTCCTCTTTGGCTTTAATAAAATGTTTACGTATTCGCGATTCGGCGGTAGTCATATCTACACTGATCGGGGCAACGGCTATCACCGGATGACCTGCCATTAGCAGACATGTCGTTATACTGCAGCCCATCAGGCCCAGTCCGATAACACCTATTGGAATTTCACTCGTTTGGATTGGCATTTCTATCTATTTTATGTCAGATCAATTAAAGCCCGGATAATCATTTTGAACTTTGTTAAAGCTTTACCACCTGGCCAGTTCTCACTGATTCATCACAGGCGAAAGCAATACGAAGACTATTCACAGCATCATCGCCATGGTCGGTCAAGTCAACATCTTCCCGAATAGCTTTCAGGAAAAATGCTTGCTCGCGGTTACAGAGCTCCTGATGGTCAGGCTCATCCTGCAAATTGATCCAGGTATCTTCTTTGGAGAACATTTCATCTTTATCCAGGTCAGCATGATGAAAACGTATGGATTCAGTTTTCGTATGAGCCTCGATAGACGAGGATTTTCCGGCACCTCCGGCATCTTTGGCGACAATAGAAACTGAACCCTTTGGACCCACAACATCTTTCACAAAAAATGCGGTTTCACTCATCATTGGTCCCCACCCCGCTTCATACCAACCAACTGAGCCGTCCTCGAAGCGTATTTGCAGTTGCCCGTAATTGTAGTTTCCAGCAGGAATATCTTCGGTCAATCTCGCACCGATCGCATAAACTTGTACTGGCTTTGAACGGGTCATCTGGCACATCACATCTATATAATGAACACCGCAGTCCACAATTGGGCTCAACGCGTTCATCAGATTACGGTGAAGCGTCCACATTGCCCCATCACTCTGCTGATTAAGGTTCATTCTCATTACAAGCGGCTTACCTAATTCTGCGGTTAATTCAATAAACTTCTCCCAGGACGGGTGGTGGCGAAGAATATAACCTACTACAAGTTTCCTGTTGGCTTTTTTAGCGGCTGCAACCACCCGCTCAGAACCTTCTACAGAATCGGCTACTGGTTTCTCAATAAATACGTGGCAGCCAGCCTCGAAAGCCATAACGGCATACTTTTCATGAGTATCCGGATATGTAGAAATACAAACAGCATCTGGGCTGGTGGTTTTCATCGCATGGTCCATATCATCAAATAGAGGATATTTATTACCCATTTTGGCATTTAAGACTTCTTTAGATTTTCCCCGTGATACCAGGCCAACGATCTCGAATCCGTCATTAGTATGATAAGCCATGACGTGAGAAGCACCCATATTGCCGCAGCCCAACACAAGGACTCTTATTGGTTTAATTTGATTTGACATAGAATATAATTTACTAAACCCTTTTCGGGACTTGAAAGAAAAACCGGAACTATTCCAGCGTATTAATTAATGTGATGGCCCTCAGCAAGGGCTTAAATTTTTAAACTTTTACAAGCTGCAATTGATGTTACTCGATTACAAATTGCCTTTTTTCAATTCACTGACGGCGTGATCACAGGCCCGTGCTGTGAATGCCATATAAGTAAGAGACGGATTCTGGCATGCATTTGAAGTCATGAAGGCACCATCCGTTACGAAAACGTTCTTCACGTCATGCATTTGATTCCATTTATTAAGGACTGAAGTTTTCGGATCGTGACCCATTCTCGCAGTACCCATTTCGTGAATTGCCATACCCGGTACTGCGGGCCTGTCGAACGACTGAACATCTTTAATTCCTGCAGCTTCGAGAATCTCCGCGGCATCGTTCCTCATATCAATGCGCATTTTGCGTTCGTTCTCCCCGAATTCACAATCTACTGCCAGCAAGGGAATTCCCCACTTATCTTTCTTTGTCTTATCAAGGAAAGCATGATTTTTGAACTCAGGCAAATGCTCACCGAACGACCCAAGACCCATAACCCATGGTCCTGGCTCAGACATATCGTCCTTGAATTCCTGGCCATGTCCCATTTCCGGAATCGCCCGGGACCATCCCGTCCGGCTGGCGCCGCCGCCGTAGTGGAAACCACGTAAGTAATCACGCTCAGGCTTATCACCGAGGTTACGGTAACGCGGAATATAAATACCAATCGGGCGTCGTCCGTAATAGTATTTGTCATCAAATCCTTCCGCTCTTCCTGAGGCACCGATCTGGAAATGGTGGTCCATCAGATTATGCCCCAGATGACCGCTGCTATTTCCAAGCCCATCGGGGAACGTATCAGAAGTTGAATTCAAAAGTATTTGTGTAGTTCCCAAAGTTGAAGCATTCATGAAGATCACCTTCGCAGAATATTCAATATGTTCATTAGTCTCTGAATCGATCACCATCACTCCTTTGGCTTTCCTGGTTTCCTTGTCGTAGAGCACTTCGCTGACGATAGAAAAAGGACGGAGTGTAAGGTTGCCAGTTGCTACTGCCGCAGGCAGAGTGGCCGACTGAGTACTAAAATAAGCTCCAAACGGGCAACCCCTGTTACAAAGGCTTCTGTTCAGGCAGCTTCCTCTGCCATTGTGAGGAACCGTCAGGTTGGCCATTCGGTAGACCGTCATCATCCGCTCTTTGTTATAGTGCTTTTCTATCCGCTCCTTAACAGCCTTCTCGACACAATTCATCTCAAACGGAGGAAGAAATATACCATCAGGTAATTGAGCAAGGCCTTCTTTCTGACCGCTAATACCTGCAAATCGCTCCACGTAATCATACCATGGAGAAATGTCCTTATAACGCACAGGCCAATCAACACCATAGCCATCTTTTGCATTAGCTGAAAAATCCATCTCACTCAAACGCAGGCAGCCTCGCCCCCACGTAAGGGATCTGCCTCCCACATGATACCCCCGATACCAGTCGAAACGTTTTACTTCAGTATAAGGGCAGTCGACATCGTCAACCCAGAACTTTGCATTAAATTCACTGTACTGGCCTGCCCGGGTTTGCACCAGGTGCCTGCTGCGTTCTTCTGGGGTAATCTTGCCGCGGTGTTTAAACTCCCATGGTTTCATTAAGGCAGTGTCATAGTCCTTCACGTGCTCCACATTGCGACCACGTTCCAGCATGAGTACTTTCAGTCCTTTTTCGGTAAGCTCCTTTGCTGCCCAGCCACCGCTTATCCCTGAACCAACTACAATTGCATCGTAGGTGTTCTGCTGTGCTGCTTTTATATTAATGTTCATCTGTATTAAACTATTAACGCCAACAATTACTTACGTTGCCCATGCTTTTTGCCCCGGCTGCAATGGAACACACGCATCATATCTGCCGGGTATGTGAACATATCTCAAGGCTTGAGTTGCTCCAATTTCTGAGGTGAAATAACCAAGACAGGTCAGTTCATATATTAACGTGAAGAAGGCCGAAGTATCGGTACCCGATTTCGCTTTCGCTTCAGCCTTGAACACTTTAAATATATCTTCACGTTCTTTAAGTGTTAAAGCAATAAACGGTTTTTTAAAGGTGCGTTGTGAAACTTCGTCCACTTTCATTAAGCCCTCAGCAAAGTTTTTTTGGACATCTGCCGTATAACAATCCTGAAGCATCATGACAATGAAAGGTCCAAGGCCGGCAGCCTTTGCGCCCGGCACTCCCTTTGTATCAGGAATTATCGTATCGGCAATTGCAGCAATCAGGGCTTCCTGAGATTCTATCGATTTAATTTCTTTATTACCTTTGCGGACCGGAAATACAACTTCGGCAAGAGCTCCTGAGCCTGAAATGGTTAGTGCTCCTCCCAATAAAAAAGTAACCCTTTTAACCGCTTCTCTTCTATTCATTTCTGTGATTATTTACCGCTTGCCCCGCCACCGTGCTAAAGTTCGGGAGGCGACGCTTTTCTAAGCTTTGACTATTATAAGTAAAATTTATCTAAAGTACAGGACTTACAAAGCAACATTTTTGGGCGTAAGCATGTACAGCATTTTACAAAGTCTTTTTCATGTATATGGTACGATAAAGTTAGAGCCGCTCTCTGCATAACCTGATAAATTCCAAAATCTTTTACCGGGGATGTTGGTGTGATTTTAAAAAAATTAAATGCTCGCGGTAGGCTGCATATTTCGATTGCTGATTTGCTCTATCCGCACTGCTTTTGCCCCACAATCGCGAAACGACTGTTAAGTAGTTACCCATTTCTAAATTGCTTTTCAGCCCGCGAACTACCTTTGGTGGCCCTTTCATATACAAAGGCTCAATCCAGAACAATCCAAAAAACCGATCAGGGCGCCTGGAAAGCTTTTGAAGATCATCTATTACAAGTACTGGCGTGTTTGTAACCAGAATTGTATCATCTTTAATTTCAGATTCAATTTTTGAATAAACTGCCGTTTTCACTTCAGGTCTGTCCGCGTTACATTCTATCACTATCCTGCAGGATTTCAATATTGAATAATTTTCAGTGATGAGCAGATTTTTCAAATAGTGTTCAGGAACAGGATTATGATTCGCCTGCTTTGCCAGCAAAAAATATTCAACAATTCGCGACTCTGCGAAAATCATTTGATTAGGAACCGAAGCAACAGCTACTACTTTATGCCCAGCCATGAGCAGGCAGGCGATGATCCGGCAGCCCATTACATTTAATCCTACAACACCGACTGAAATCTTTTTAGCTTCTATAGCCATTAACCCAAATATATCTGGTAAACCGTCTTTAAATCCTTCTAAAACGTTCAGGATACTCAATATGCATTAAGTTAGTTTAACGACAATGCCCATGGCACTCCATGAAATCCGGCATGTTGATACCAACATTTTCTCCTTAATTACAATTAAAAATTGAGCTTTTGATCGTACATTGAAGGTGATTTTCAAAGCTACCCATCATCCCTGATTCAACATGATACTATCTGCTACATTAATTATATTATGTTGTCAACTACATTCATATTATATTCAAATTCTTTATCTCTGTATCAGCGTTTATTAACCCATGAATTTAATTTGCAAAACATGAATAATAACAGAAGAAACTTTATGAAAATGACTGGCCTGGCGGGGCTGAGCGTTGCTGCTTCCGGGGCTTTTTCAGCCTTTGCAGGAGACGATCTTTCATATCGAAATGACTTACCACGCCTGGCTTCACTACAGCAAAAACAGCAATTCAACATGAGCGGATATGCCGCACCAAAGCTTGATACAGTGCGCATCGGGTTAATAGGCCTGGGTAATCGCGGTTCGGCCGCTGTAACAAGATTGGCCCGAATTAAAGGCGTTAGCATTAACGGATTGTGCGATATCCGAAAAGAAAAAACCACAGCTTCTTTAGCGGCCTTAAAAAACACGGCGCATAAACCAGAGATTTATAATACTACAGAAGATGCCTGGAAAAAGCTTTGTGAACGTGATGACATAGATTTGATTTACATCGCCACACCCTGGGTCCTACATACGCCAATGGCAGTTTACGCTATGGATCACGGCAAACACGTTTGCACGGAAGTACCCGCAGCCACTACGATCGAAGAATGCTGGCAACTGGTTAGAACTTCTGAAAGAACAAAAAAACATTGCATGATGCTTGAAAACACATGCTACGATTTTTTCGAGCTGCTTACCTTAAACATGGCCCAACAGGGCTTTTTTGGAGAGATCATCCATTGCGAAGGAGCCTATATTCATGACATTCTGGAAGGCAATTTCTCAAAAACAAAAAATTACGAACAGTGGCGGTTGAAAGAAAATATCAAAAGAAAAGGAAATTTATATCCTACGCATGGACTGGGTCCGGTAAGCCAGGCAATGAATATAAACCGCGGTGATCAAATGAGTTTCCTTGTATCCGTTTCGGGCAGTGATTTTATGATGAATCAGAAAGCAAAAGAACTTGCTGACCAGGACCCCTTCTATAAACCATATGTTGATCAGGCATATAGGGGGAACATGAACACTACAATAGTAAAAACCCACAAGGGTAAAACCATTATGCTTCAGCATGACGTGAGCTCGCCGAGACCGTATTCGCGAATCCATCTGATAAGCGGGACGAAAGGGGTTGCTCAGAAATACCCAGATCCGCCGCGAATTGCTACAAGTCATACAGGCTGGCTTTCAGAACCAGAAATGCGGGCAATTGAGGAAAAATACACTCCTAAAATTGTGAAAAAAGTCGGCGAAATGGCGAAGCAAGTTGGAGGTCACGGGGGAAGTGATTTTATAATGGATTGGCGGACGATTGACTGCCTGCGTAATGGTCTGCCCCTTGATCAGGATGTATATGATGCAGCGCTTTGGAGTTCGATATTGCCGCTTAGTGAATGGTCAGTTAACAACAACTCAAACTCAATTAAAGTTCCCGACTTCACAGGTGGTTCATGGACTAAAAATTCCCCGATAGATCTTTCTCTGTCAAAAGGAGGCACAACGGGGATGGTTTGATTAACAGGAGTACCTGCGACTAAAATGCCGCTGGCCTCTACAATTATGTAACTTAAGATAAAAATAATCCAATACATGAAACTTCATATTACCAATACTCCAAAGGAATTAGGAGTTGCTGCCGGAAAAGCTGCCGCGGATTTGATCAGAAAAGCGCTCGCTGGAAAAGGGAAGGCAAACATCATCCTCGCAACCGGATCAAGTCAGTTTGAAACGCTGGAACAACTTATAAAAGAAGATATCGACTGGAGTAAAATTACAATGTTCCACCTGGACGAATATATAGGCCTGCCTGAATCATCTCCAGCAAGCTTCAGAAAATACCTTAAAGATCGATTTTTATCCAAGGTTCCGGCCTTAGAGTCGGTAAACCTCGTAAATGGAGAAGGATCGCCCGAAGAGGAATGTTCACGATTAGGTGATATCATATCCAAAAATCCTATCGACGTCGCATTGGTTGGTATAGGTGAAAACGGCCACCTGGCATTTAATGATCCTCCCGCAGATTTCGAGACAGATAAACCGTTTTTGGTTGTGAATCTTGACGAACCCTGCCGTATGCAGCAACTTGGCGAGGGATGGTTTGAAACTATTGAAGATGTTCCTAAGCAGGCGATATCCATGTCGATCAGACAAATCATGAAGGCTGAACATATTATCTGTTCAGTGCCCGACAGTCGCAAGGCTAGAGCAGTTAAAGATAGCCTTGAACAACCAGTTGGCAATGATTACCCTTCTTCAATTTTACAAATGCATCCTGACTGCAGGCTGTATTTAGATAAGGCTTCTGCGAGCCAGCTTAGCGATGGCTTAATTTCGAAACACACTATCGGTTTGTGATTGTCTCCAGACTTACTATTAAACAACCTTTGTGGGTTGCTTTATAATAGTCATTCCAAAATTATATAGATATCTGAATGTAAATAAAAAGTCCTCTCTGCTTTCACGGAGAGGACTTTTTATTTTTATCAAAATCCTGCAAGTGGTTTACAGATAAACTTATTATGCTGAATAAGCCACAATCGTTTGCTTAGCTTCCCCCAACCCATCGATACCTGATTCCACGATATCTCCAGCTTTCAAATATTTCGGAGGCGAAAAACCCAAACCAACGCCAGCTGGTGTTCCTGTAGATACGACATCTCCAGGCAGCAACGTCATAAACTGGCTGAGGTATGATATTAAAAACGGCACGTTAAATACGAGGTCATCTGTATTGCTATCCTGCATAATCTCGCCATTTAATTTCAGCCATAGCCGTAAATTATGCACATCCTTAATCTCGTCAGATGTAGCCAGAAACGGCCCCATCGGTGCAAATGTATCGCAGCCTTTACCTTTATCCCAAGTGCCCCCGCGCTCCAGCTGCCACTCGCGTTCAGACACATCATTATGAAGGCAATATCCTGCCACGTAATCCAGAGCATTACTTTCAGAAACATACGATGCCTTCTTTCCGATCACCACAGCCAATTCTACCTCCCAGTCTGTTTTTACAGAGCCTTTCGGAATTATGATATTATCATCAGGTCCGTTTAATGAGGTTGTAGACTTCATAAAAAGAATGGGTTCCTTTGGAATATCCATTTTGGATTCATGAGCATGCTTGGCATAATTGAGTCCAATGCATAGTATTTTTGAGGGTCTGCCAAATGGAGCACCCAGCCGCTCACTTGCGGGTACCACAGGAAGATCACGATTCAGTTTTAAAAATTCGCCCAAACGTTTGAGTCCATCACTTGAAAAAAATTGCTCGTCGTAATCTTCTCCGAATCCAGACGTATCGTATCGGATATCATCAACAATAACTCCTGTCTTTTCATTTCCGGGTTTTCCCCATCTAATTAATTTCATATTTATTATGCTTTTTGTTATGTATTTAGTTTCATAAATCCTCCATCCACAGGATAGTCGCAGCCTGTTAAAAATCCGGCTTCATCCGAACAAAGGTATAAAGCCATAGATGCAATTTCCTCCGGCTTACCCATACGACCTATAGGTTGGCTTTTCGATAATTTTTCAAACATCTCCGCTTCCTTTCCAGGATAATTTTTAGCAATAAAGCCGTCTACAAAAGGTGTGTGGACCCGGGCCGGGGATATACAGTTGCATCGTATGTTATCACCCACATAGTCCTTGGCTACTGACAATGTCATTGCGTATATAGCACCCTTACTCATCGAGTATGCAAACCGATCTGATAATCCCACACTGGCCGCTATAGAAGCCAAATTAAGAATTACTCCGCCTCCATTTTTCTTCATGATGGGAATTACTGCATATAAGCAGTTATATGCCCCTTTGACGTTTACATTATAAACACGGTCAAAATCTTCAGCCGAAGTATTATCAGCCCTCCCAACATGTGCGATACCAGCATTATTAACAAGGATATCTATTTTCTCGATTTTATTGAATATGTCTATAACTCCTGCCTGATCAGCGACATTGCAGGGGTGAACAGTTACCTTTCCGCCGCTGGCATTGATTTCTGCGGCTACTTCCGCTCCCGACTCAGCGTTGAGTTCAAGAATATGAACGTTTGCCCCCTGCCTGGCGAATAGAATTGACATTGCACGGCCTATCCCGCTTCCTCCGCCGGTAATAATTGCTGTTTTCTCGTTTAGTGTAAACATGTTCAGTAATTGTAATTGATACTTTTGTGTATTTATTTTAATGATTAATTCGTCTTGTCAGGAAGGCTGAAAGCAACATAAGTGTCGCTTGACTTCGTACGCATGCGGCCGCCTCCACAGGCTATGACTACATATTGTTTTCCCTTTACACTGTACACTGATGGTGTCGCATAACCTCCGGCTGGCAAATCTGTTTCAAACAACAGTTTTCCCGTTACTTTATTAAAAGCCCGGAACTTCTCATCCCTGGTAGCGGCAATAAAAACAAGACCTCCTGCTGTGACGACAGGCCCTCCCCAATTCTCCGTACCGGAATGGATTCCTTTAGCTTTAAGTTCCGGGTAATCTCCAAGAGTATTTTTCCAAACAATCTTTCCATTTGATAAATCGATAGCACTCAATGTTCCCCAGGGTGGCTTTATACCGGGATAGCCTTCCTCAGTTAAAAAATGCTTGTAGCCTCTGAGCCTGTATGGTGACTTATAAAAAGGAAGTTTTTCCTTAGCCAAAGTAACAAATTTAGCTTGTTGAGCCGACTCAATATTTAATAAATAAGATGCAAGTGCATTTTTTTCCTGCTCCGTAAAGTGCTTAAATGAAGGCATCATTCTAACCCCGGAAGTTATAACATCCTTAAATTTTACGGCATTGTACCTTTCTTCCAGATTCAGCAATGAAGGAAAATTTCCCGAACCCTTGAGATCTTTACCATGGCATCCTGAACAGCTTTTCGCATAAATACTTTTTCCTGCCTCCAAATTTGTTTGCTGAGTGACCTGAACCTGTTCCTTTAATGTATCGAGCATCGTAAATACCCATGCCATTTCAGTGGCATTGATATATAATAAGCCCGATGCCGGATCAAATGCCGGTCCGCCCCATTCGGCTCCTCCGGTTAACCCCGGCAACACCAGAGTGCTCTGCATACTAGGGGGAATAAACATCTTTCCCGTTTTATAAGTAAGAAACCTGCCTTTCAATTCCTGATAAGACGAAGGAGAAATGATATCATTCAGATCAGATTCTTTAAACTCCTGCCTGACAAATGCTGGCAATACTGTTGGGACAGGCTGAGTCGGAGACGTTTGCTCTCCAAGCAGATCTGACGACGGCACTGGCTGCTCGACTATTGGATGAATAGGAGCTCCTGTTTTCCGGTCGAGCATATAGATAAATCCTTGTTTACTCACCTGAACCACCGCCTCTACCATTTTACCGTCCTTCCTTACGGTAGTGAGTACAGGAGCGGTCGGGAAATCGTAATCCCAAAGATCATGGTGAACGGCCTGAAAATGCCATATGTATTTACCGGTGGCCGCATCGAGAGCCAGTATGCTGTTCGCAAATAAGTTATCACCCTTTCGCTTGCCACCATAGAAGTCAGGAACAACAGCACCTGTTGAAGCAAACAGCATCCCTCGTTTTTCGTCTAAACTAAAGCCGCCCCAGGAATTTGCACCTCCAACATATTTATAAGCTTCCGGATCTTCCCATGAATCATGTCCGACTTCACCGGGTTTCGGTATTGTACGGAACATCCATTTCATCTTACCTGTGCGGACATCATATGCTCTGATATGTCCAGGCGCCGCCTCTTCGTCTTCTGAAAGACTTGTGCCTAAAATGATCAGATCTTTATATATCATGCCCGGTGAAGTGGATGTCACCCTCAGATTTGTAATATCACGGCCCAATTCTAATCCTTCATGCAGTTGTACGCGTCCACCCGTCCCGAAAGTCTCTACAATTTTCCCTGTTTTACTGTTGATACAAAATAAGGAAGAGCCCACAGTATAGTAGATAGAATGTTCATCATTCTCCCCTTTCAATAGTGCAATTCCCCTGCACGCGTTTAATCCATAACTTTGCCGTCCCTGATTGTCCATTTCCATTAATTGAACCGGATCAAATTGCCATTTCTCCTTCCCGGTAGCGGCATCCGCCGCAAAAAGCTTAAGCTTTGGAGATATACCATACAGAATTCCGTCTACTATTAATGGATTAGCCTGAATTTGTCCTGTCGATTCTGCATCTCCGGTATGATAAGTCCACGCAACCTTTAGCTGGCCGACATTTGTCGTATCTATCATATCTAATGCGGAGTACTGAGTGCGCTCCTTGCTTCCCCCATATACTGCCCATTCTTCGGGGCTATTACTTGTACAGGAAGCAAATAGCGCGACGATACTTATAACATAAATGTGGAACTTCTTCAATTTAATTGCCTGAGACCAGGAAGAAAGGTTCTTACCCATTATACATTCTGAAGTTTATAGAATTTCACCGCGTTATCGTGAAATAATTTTCGCTGCTCTTCATAAGGCCTTTCACTTACTACAGCTTTCAAAACCTGAACCCAATTTCGTATATCGGTCGCGGGAAGGCACCAGGGCCAATCCGCCGCAAACATAACCTTATCGGGTCCAAAAATATCGAGACATTGGTTAATCGCGGGGCCCAAATTATCCGCATTAACCGGAAGTCCCTTTACGCGGGTTGCAATTCCCGATATCTTGCAAGCAGCATTTTTATTCATCGCCAGGCAGCTCATGGCGTCTTGCCACTCATTTGCATTGTGGTCGGCTTTCCCATAAGCATCCGTACTCAGAAAAGCCCTCGGATCCACATTGCCACAATGATTCACTAAAAAAGTAGTTTCAGGACAAGCTTTCACTAACTCGCAGGCAGGAGCAAGAAATGAAGGTAAGAGGGAAAAATCAAGGCTCATATTCATTTCACCTAAAATCCTCACATTCTTTACCACCTGATCATCCATAACCGACTCGCGCGAGTTAAACGACCCTCTCACCCCTTTTATACACGACGAATTCCTGAACTCCGACAAATGATTCTTCATACCCGGATCGTAAAGGTCCGCCCGGATGATTGCACCAACTGTAGAGTTAGACCTGTCGTTACACAGCTCTATTGCATAAAGTGCTTCTTCACGGCGCTTTTCTGCCGGTACTGCGACTTCCATGTAAACCGACTTGACCAAATTCAAGCCTTTTACTGCTTTCTGATATTCTTCAACACCGTAATTTCCAGGTATAGGCGGACGTGACCAGTTGGCACCGAATCGCCTGGTATCCACTAAATGCTGATGGGTATCAATTATCGGAAGACGTTTTAAAGACCCTGCAAATACATCATTCATAAATGAGCTCCCCTCAAGCGATGCTAGTGTTATGACAGAGGCAGCCTTTAAAAATTTCTTTCTATCCATATCTTCAGATGAAATAAAACTGATGTTGTGAAGACAGGTATCCAAAATACTGTCGTGGTAAACACATGGATTTACATACTGGTCGGGTGAATGCCATCAGCTTTTGTAGATGTATAAATTTTCATGTGTTATTTAAGTTTCTTTCGAAATCACGTTAACATGTCGCCTGAATAAGTTAGAGGTCATTTCAGATTCCTAACGTTGGCCTGATGCAGGCCCTTAACGCGTATGTAAGATTCGTTATATGTTAAGCTTTTCTAATACTAAGACGGCAATTGAGGTTTAAATGGGTATGTTGAGGATAAAAAAAATGATCAAATGAATGTTTTGTCTGGAAACGTAAGCACGATTTGCGACACATAAACTGTTAAGACGAAAAGACCCAGGCGTATCTTGAGTACACGCAGTGCCTTCTTTATCTGGGTTGAAACGGTTTGTTCAGAGATGCCCATAATAAGTGCTATTTCCTTATGACTAAGAAAATTGGTCCTGCTCAGTCTGAATACTTCTCTCATCCGTGGTGGAAGAGCCTCAATTTCTTTTTCGATAAGAATTCTAAGGTCATTTTCGCGAATAAGAAAGTCAGCAGATGTCCCTGCATCATCAATGAAATTCTGGAGTGAAGTAACATACTTTGACTCTACCTTCCTATGCGAGAAAATATCCAGAGCTTTGTTCCTTACGGCTGTGAAAAGATACGACGCTAGAGAACGTTCCAAATTGAACTCGAACCGCTTATTCCACAATGCGATTAGAACCTCCTGAACTATGTCCTCAGATTCTTCTTTACTGTGTAATTTCTTATTTGCATAAATGTACAACAAGCTATGGTACCGCTCGTAAATTTCGGTATATGCCTTCTTATCCCCCTGGCTCAAAAGAGTGCTCAATTCCTGATCGGTAAAGGTTTGGTAACCAGCCATACATTAAAAGTAAACACCCGAATATAACGAAAACTTATTTTAGTTACGAACTAATATTTTTAAGTGCGGGAAAACCTCTAATCACATTATAAAACTACGTTCTTTCAGCTTCAGCGTCACTATTTGGTGCAAATCGGATAAAGCTAAAATAAGGTATCGGGTCAAAGGACACTACCACGTTCTGTCCTTCAACAACTGCTGCATTTCTTCTTTTGAGAAAGCCAATTTTCCGGGATTAGCAGCTATCCATGTGGCGAAGTCGGCTTCAATTTCCGGACTCCATCTACTATCTACCTGTCCGGATGAATATTTACCTTCACGGATTCTAATCTGTCCAAATTCATCCCGTACTAACACGAGTTCGCCTGTCTTTACAACACGCTCGACAATATGCGGCGGAATAAAAACCACTCCGTCCAGATGGCCTAATACCACATCCCCTGGCAAAACAGTAACAGGCCCGATTCGGATCGCCACATTTACTGCTTTGAGCATCATCTCTTGCTGATAGGAAGGATGATCTCCCCTGATGAAAGATGTAAATCCCTGCATAGATTCAAGATCTCGTAAGTCGCGTACGGTACCGTTAAACACCACTCCATTTCCCGACTTGGAAAGGATCGCTGTGCCCAGATTACTGCCGATGATCGGGCCGTTCTCTATCTTCCCATAAGAATCGGCAACATATACGTCACCCATAGACAACATGTCAATCGGCCAAGATACCATATCGCCTGTTCGCCCAGCTTTAGCACCTTGTTGCTCAAGCTTCTCACGCACTTCTGGTCTTAATGGCATATACTGCGCCGTCAAAGCACGGCCGACGAGAACTTCTCCATTATGGATATTTTTCCAGTTCTGCTCAAACTGATGAGTATAGCCCTCGGCGCGGAGGACACCCCAGGCCTGCTCGAGCGGGACTCTTTTGAGCCGCTTTAACAGATCGTCAGAAACTTTAGGCCTGCCATCCGAAAAACGTTCTCCGGTCCATTTAGGGGTAAGGTCTACCATTTCCTGACGGCTAAGCGTTAGGTTCTGAGCTTTTAATAGAGGCGAGATAATTAAAAGGATCGCAATTAGCCGAAATTTGATAAGATGTGTTTTCATATTTTTCTATTCGAAAATGATCATTGTGTATCCGATAATAATGTAAACCTCAGTTCTTCAACCATTCCCTTACATGATAAATCTTACCATTCTTAATAACCTGATTAACTTTCATCGCATCCTGCACCCTTTTGAGAGGATCACCGTCAACTATAATTAAATCAGCAAGTTTATTTTTCTCAATGCTGCCCAGATCTTTCGCTACTCCTACAGCTTCAGCTGCCCTGATTGTTGCCGATTGCAATGCCTTGAATGGAGATATGCCCGCTTCAGCGTAAACCCATATTTCCGAGTGAAGGCTGCTTCCGAATGGGGCAAAAGGAGAATCTGTACCTGCTGTAATACGTCCGCCGCCATCTGATATAGACTTGAGAGTTCTAAGGAGTGCCTTGTAGTTTTCTTCACCTTTCGGAGTTCTCAGGGAATCAAACTCACGTGCCTGAGTATATAATCCCTGAAGAAATTCTGGTGTCAAAAATTTCCTGTTCCTTTCATCGCTCAACAACTCATCATATTTTTTTGCGAGCCGTGGATAGCCTGTTCTCAGACATGCGGTGGGCGTCACGTTAATGCCTGATTTCACAATCAGCTGCACGACATCCGAATATGACCTGAAATTCGCGTCAAGCAATAGAGAATAACCCCTTCGGCTAGTTCCCGAAAGGTGCTCTATAGCATCCACGTTGTATTTGGTCGCCGGATATAATTCGTGTGAAGAAAGTGGAATACCCAGCTGATGTGCACCGGCCGTGAGTATTTTCTGTATTGAATCTGGCATCCTCACATAAGTCTTGATTAAATCATAATTCAAACGCTTTGCACGTTCCAGCTCCATTCGGATATGGTTCTTTTCAGTTACGCTGTTCGCCAGGCCATAAGCAATCCTGGTACCGTCTGTTAAACCACCGGTGAAGAATACGCGGGGACCTGGTCGTACATCACTCTCCCACGCTTCTTTCCGCTCCAGAGCATCATAGGGATCGGCTCCCGGCTCCCTTACCGAAGTTATCCCGTACGACAACCATATTTTTCCCAGCTTTTCGCCAACGTTAGAGCTTTGATGAGAATGCATTTCAAACAGACCCGGCATAACCACCTTACCAGAAGCATCCACCACCCGCATACCTTGCTGATGGCTGCTGTGCGGCCGGATTTCTGAGATACGGTTACCCCTTACATAGATGTCTACGTTATTTTGATAAGAGTTGTCGACGCCATTGAAGAGTTTGCCTGCATGTACAATATAAATTTCTGTGGGCATAGATCTTTTCCACTTAAGATCTACCGCGATATCATCAACTTTACCAGTAGTTACATCAATCTTTTTCAACCTGTCTGTAGCAATAAAGACGATACTTTTTGAGTCGCCCGTCCAGCTGAGGTTATCTGCCAGCTCGGTGGTGAGTTTCTTTTCACTCCCATTTATGCTGCCATCAGGTTTTACCGCAACTATCCACAAAGTCCCATCTTTTATGTAGGCGATGGTTTTACCATCAGGGGACCATGCCGGGCCGCCCTGATTACGCATTCCCAGGGCTTTATCGGAGTCTGGCGATACCAGCGATGAGGTTTGATCTTTGACTGAGACAAGCATAAAAGCGTTAAACCCTTCACGAAACCGCGTAGACTGAGGCTTTAGAGCCATCAAAGCTAATTTACTGCCGTCTGGAGACCAGTCTGCTTTACTGGGAACTGCCACTGCTTTGTTAACAACTCTAAACTCACCGCTTGCAACATTTGCAATGTTTAATGTACCCGGTCCCCATTTCTTCATATAATGCATGGTGTAAAAGGCGATCGACTTACCGTCAGGCGACCAGCTCGGAAAGGATGTATCCTCTTTTAAATTAGGGGATAGGAGCGTGCTTTTATTCGTTTTGAGATCATGCAGCCAGACACTCATATAACCTTCGCGATCAGAAGTATAGGCCAGAGTTTGGCCGTCCGGAGACCAGTCTGGTTCAAGATCTACAAAAGAATCATTTGTAAGCTGTATTAGTTTTCCGTTCAGTTCCTGTATGTAAATATCACCCAGCGCGCCAAAAGCGACTTTCGAACCATCAGGCGAAACCACGGGCCCGGCAATTCCAAGAGCCTTTTGCACCGCGGTATTATCGAAGTCGTATTTCTTTCTGGGGTAAACATCACGGCTCAGCGAAAATGTTGCTTCAAAAGGAATTAGAGCAATTTTCTTATCTGATAGACTCCTTTGTTTGATGTTGCCATCTCCCGTATAGATGATTTTGTTGTCTTTTGTCCAGTTAGGTCTAAAGGGAAAAAGATCCTCATCACCTGCAGACACATGCTCCAGCGTTCCATTTTCAGCGTTGGCGAGATATAAGTAGCTGGTATTTCGGTCGTCAAAAAGCATGGACTTGCCAGTGAAAGCAACAAAAGCGAGTGTCTTGTCATCAAAGCTCCATGAAGGTGCAGCGATCCTTAATTCACTTTGCACCAGCAGTTTCTCTCTGGCATTTTCAAGAATATAAATACCAGCTTTTTCGCGTTGAGAGACGAAAGCTATTTGCTGTCCGTTCCGCGAATACGAAGGATTTGAATCGTTCCCCTGATCTGTACTCAACTGCTTTAATTTGCCGCTTGCAAGTTCAAGCTGCCAGATATCATAATTACCCCCTCTGTCTGAAGAAAAAACTACGAATTTGCCATCCGGAGACCAGTCTGGCTCCCGGTTATCCGATATCCCGGACGTAAGCTGCCTAAGTCCGCTGCCATCCCTTTTGATACTCCAGATATGATAAGTGCCGTCACGATAGGAATGAAAAACGAGTTGTTGACCGTCTGGCGACCACGCAGGCTCCTGTGAATCTCCCATTTCGTCGGTAACAGCTTTGGCTTTGCCTCCACCGGCTGGAATAGTCCAGATGGTGCCTTGCAGAGCTATCGCGATTGTCGAATGATCAGGGGAAAGAGCGGCCGCCATATTTGTGCCTTCTGTCACGGTCACCTTTATCTCCTCCTTGGCGACAGGCTTATGTGACAAGGTCAAAAATGCAAGTAGTAAAAGGTATAAAGTCGTATGCTTCATTAGTGTTAAACCCTCTTTTGTGTGAATTTGGGATTACATCTTCCAGTCTAATGGACGTCCTGTTGCCCCCTGGCTCCCATCGGCTGTTTCCGTGAAATATGCATGGGAAGGGTTAATAATTTACTCCCCCTTCCGAATGTCAACCGACCCTATCCTTATGAAAGGACCGCCAATAATTTATCGATATCGGCTATATTGTTATAGATAGAGGGTGATATGCGCAGTTTATTCCCAAAACGCATAGCTACATGAACGTGAGCTGCACGGAGTTTCTTCATAGTCTCATCGGGATCCTTGGCGACGAAAACAATGATAGGACTTTCATTCCCCGGAGGCGTTATACTATCATAACCTAACCTTGGCATTTCCCTGGCCAGTTTATTAGTTAGAGTGCGGGTATGGTTGCGGATATTAGCAACTCCAAGTTCCTGGATATATTTAAGCGATGCAATTGCACAGGAAACTCCTTCATAAGACGGATAACTCACTTCATACATCCCGGGCCCTGTTGTCGGTGCAAAGTTAATCTCAGGCAAATTCGGATCTACTTTATCCGTCCATGGTGCGTAGTTGTAAGTTATAGTCCCATTATGATGTGTGGTACGGACCACGGTATCCTGAAGATCTTTACGCACATACATAAATCCGAAGCCCTTGCTTCCCATTAACCACTTGAAGGTGGAACAGGCAGCAATATCGATGCCCATCGCTTTTACGTCGACCGGTACCGCGCCTACACCCTGAATAATATCTACATATAACACGGCACCATTCGCATGGGCCAGGTCGCTTATAGCTTTGACATCTTCGACGACAAAACCATTAACGTTCGAGACAAGCGTTATCGCCACAAGTTTAGTATTCTTGTCAATCACACCCTCGAAATCCTTGACATTGAATTTCCAGTCGTTATGTTTAATAATCTTCACCTTTAGACCATCACGTTGCTCCCGCATTTTGTAGCTGTACAAGCTGGCCGAATAATGAAGGTCGGTAGTCACGACATTGCCACCTTTAAAATTCATCCCGTTAAGGATATTGTTTTCAGCCTCTACCGTCGTCCGGGCAAAGGCGATTTCCTCGGGATCTGCATTAATAAGCTTCGCAAAACTAGCCTTGCACTCAAGTCTCGTGTCAGACCATAACGGCCACCAGGGTTCGCCAACCTCATTCTTAGCCCACTCAGCATATCTATGCAGTGCAGCGGCAGTGTAAATATTTATGGGGTGCGTAGATGCATTATCCATATATATTTCTTGTTTAATTCGCGGGAAGTCTTCCCTTATCCGATTAAAATCTGGGACTAAACCCGAAATATGGGCCGGCATAATATCGGGGTCGACACCGGCCGTTTCTGCTGGTTTGAATGCCAGAGATCCTATTCCGAGTGAAGTTACACCGGCACCGGCAATAGATTTTAAAAAGGTTGATCTTTCCATAATTTAATAATTTTATACTTGCCTGTTGGCTTGCTTAATTTAATAGGGTTAGGCCAGTATAAGAGCGAGATGCTCGTTCGAAAAGCTGGCAAGAATTTTATATAAGCTGGATCCTGAATTTTGATATGTTGAAAGATGGCTGGCGCTGTGCAGCATTTTGTAACAGAAATAAACCTGTTCCAAACCATTTTTACACGATTTGACAGGTAACACTAGCTACACGGAAAATAGTGGTAAATACATCTCATAAATAATAATTGTTTAAGGTTAAATCAAATCTAACCTCACGCTGAGTTGCAATCCAGTACTTATCTTTACATTAGTAATACTATATTCTAAAACTTCTGATTCATAGATACATAGCCCGATAATTTCTGTCCGATAATGGCCATTATCACGGCAAAAAAATGTAGATCAGAAAGGTGCCAGGAAAATGGGAATCTTGATTAGCAGGCGCGTGAGAAATCCCTCCCGTTAGCAACGCGAAGAAGGGATTTTGTAAGGGCTTAATTTATGGAGTGCAGATATCTTACCTCATACCTGGCACCTGATTGATACCTGACACCAAGTCTGTCTATTTCCCGCTCAAATCCTTAATCCGGATATTTTTGAATTTAACCGGGGAACCATGTCCGAGAAACCCGATATGACCGCTATCGCGTAACAAACCGGGATGAGGTTTACCGTCTGCCGCACCATTCTTGCGTGCATCTGTAATATCGGCGTCAAGTATTGTGGTCCCATTTAGCACGACCTTAATCTTAGGTCCCTGCACAATAACCTCCTGGTAATTCCACTGACCTGTAGGTTTTAGGAAACCCCGTTTGGCTGGTATGGTGCCATATATGGAACCGTGATACTGATACACATGCAGATCTTTATAAACCGGCGCATCATTGTCCAGAATCTGAAGCTCCATTCCCTGATAGGCTGCATCACCAGTCATTGGTGCGCGGATACCCAAACCGTTATTCGCACCGGGAGTTAGCTGGAACTCGAATCTTAAAATAAAATCACTGAATTCATCTTTAGTAAATAAATTCCCCCCTGAGCTTTTTGCGGATTTTGGATTGATAGCCAATGTTCCGTTGTCAGTAACATAATCGGCTGTATTACCGGTCCACTGGAACATATTGGTTCCATCAAACAATGTCTTGAAACCATCCTTTTTTTCCTGAGCACTGAGTTGAAAAGGCTTGGAGCGCGTAAGTTCTTTGATGTAAATATTGCGGTAGGCAACTGGCGAGCCGTGAGCCTGAAGCTCGATTTGCTCCTCGGCGAAAATGGGCAGATTTTTGTCCCAGTAGTTTTCGAGAATTACATTGTCAGTCACAAGCTCTCCATTAAGGTAAACCGTGACACGGTCGGCCTTCATAATAATACGAAAGGTGTTCCATTCTCCTAATTTTTTGTCGGCAACTTTAAGAGGCTTACTTTCATTGTTCTTATTGTTGTAAAGGCCACCAGATCCAACCTGAGCTCCGACCTTTACCCGGGCATTATCCCAGATCTGCACCTGAGGAGTGCCGCGAAGGTAAATTCCAGCATCTCCCTCCTGAGTACCATCGTCAACAATTTTCCAGTCAACAAGCATTTCAAAATCGCCATATTTTTTAACCGTGGTAATATTGTTTCCATGGCCCTGAAAATGCAGCTCGCCATTTACCACCTTCCAGCTATCCCGCATTTCTGCATCGGCTTTCTTTTGGGCTTCTGCCAGTTCAGCAGCACTCATCTTCATCCGCTTTATAGGATCCGCTACAAGGCCTTTCCACCCTTTCAGATCTTTGCCATTAAAAAGAGCTACGAAGCCATCTTTTTGAAGCTGAGCTGGAGAATTCTCTACACTTATACTGCTTTCCTTAAATGAGAGCAGCATTGGAATTAAGCACCCAGCAAGGAACCAGGATTTTAATTTGACTGTGAATTTCATTTTAAATATTTGTTTCAAAAATATAATACCAGTGACTTTTCTAAACTCTGACAATCGACTCTCGCCTTATTTGCCAGTTACCTCCCGGATTACCCGAAGCCAGTTTTCGCCAAGAATTTTTTTAATTCGCTTATCGGTGTATCCCAGCCTTTGCAACGCCATCGTCATCTGCGGATAATCGCTGATGTCCTTGATTTCACGCGGTAATTCAGGTCCGCCGTCAAGATCTGATCCTAGTGCCATGTGGTCCTCACCTACTAGATTTACACCATAATCGATTACTTTGGCGAGCTGATCAACATGCATCCAGTATTGGTCAGGAATAGTTCCTTTAAAGCTGAGCGGAACCTCTTTTGCGACTTGCTTATCTACTTCTTCAATTGTCTTAAGAGGAGATGCCTGCACGGTAGTCGGCTTAGTCTCATTGGATGTCTTTTGTCCGGTTTGCCATTTCCAATATGTTGGATTATTGAAAAGGCTTCCGAAGTGGATCCCAATAACTCCGCCTTTCGCAGCAAGGGCTTTCGCCGCTTCGTCGGTAATACAGCGCGGATGAGGTACAACTCCGTAAAAACCTCCGTGACTGTAGATTAATGGATGTCTGCTCGCCTCCACTGATTGAAGAATGGCGTCGTTCGAAGCATGAGCAATATTTATAACCATTCCAAGGTCATTCATTTCACGGATGATTTTTCTTCCAAGATCGTTAATACCACCCCAGCGACTCACATCGTTGCAGGTATCAATAAACGCATTGGTAGTGTTATGTGCAGGAAGCTGAATGGATCTAAGTCCTAAACGATGCAGAGCGCGTAGTATGTTGATGTCGCCATCCATATCAAAAGGGCCTTCAAGGTCCAGGAATGCTGCCATCTTTCCTTTCTTATTGATACGCTCAATATCGGACGCATTCAGCGCCAGCTCGATCATGGAGTTATTCTTTTTGATCTGGTCTAATGCAAGATTTACCACCCGAAAAGTATTTTTTACCTCAAATCTTCCGGGATAATAGTGTTCAGGAGTATAAACAGAGAAGAACATCGCGTCTAAGCCACCTTCCTTTGCCCTGGGCAGATCAACATTCCCGTCCGGATAACGCTGACCTATATCGGTTCCCATGAGTAACTCCCGGGTCATAACATGCGTATGTCCATCCATCACAAATGCTTTCCGGTGTAGATCTGGCATCGGCTTATTCTGAAAATTCAGCGGTATATCGTTCACGCCTGCAGGTGACGCGAACAAGTAGTCTATTGGAAGACTTCCGGCGATCGGAAGTAATGTCAGGCCCTTAATAAGGTCTCGTCTTTTCATATTTTATAGTTTCCAGTGTGATCAGTAATCGAGTCGGTAATAAACACTTAACGTCAAAATCCCGCTCCCTGATGCTTTCTCTTTAATCTTTGTTTTTTATTGGTCAAACCCGCGTATATAAGGTTTGCTTGGCGGACGCACGCCTTTATTAAATTGCGCGCCCCGGGTTGTCCGGTACGTCATATTCATATACGGTGTTTCAAGACGTCGGCCAACTGGAGAATAGGTGCTTTGTTCCCAGTTACTTTCCATGTAGTGGTTGGTAATTCCGCTTGACAGCAGCAGCCTCTCCGCATTGAAAGGTTCCTTTTTAGTTAGCATCATCTCGATGATCCAGTGCGGCTGGGCATTCGACGCGTGATACTGGTCAAAAGGCCCGGGGAAATCAAGTAAAGATACCACTGCAGGCTCTTTACGCCCCTCTATCTCACCAGCATAACTCCACCCGGCACCGTTATTACCGATTATTGCGGCGTCGGTTCCATCATTATATTCTATGAGACAAATGTTTGTCCTGTCGTTCCCTTTAAAATGCCCTGGTTTCAAATTCAAATTCGCTGCCACTGCATCAAGTAGTTTTCCTGCCCAGGGAGTTCGTTCTACCCACTTCCAGGCTTCAGGCCCGCGTATGGATTGAACCGACTTCACCCCTGTTTCACCCCCTTTACGTCGTTCGACAAATGCTTGCAGTAACTCAATACAGTGGAAAATAGCTCCCTCATCGGGAGTAGCGCCAACTACGATCGAATGTTTAATTGGCGTATCGATGTCTAATTCTAGCTCAGGTTTGCGGTAATAGACCGGAAGCAATGACCCTCCTGTTAAAGGAAAGCCGAGTTCACGGGATTTGTCGAACATCCATTTCGAATCTGCCCAGTTATAAGAGAAATGCTTATCGTTAAAAACCGGCACAGACCGTTTACTTTGCTCGAATACACGAATAACCTGGTTATATATCCACCATCGCGGCAAAAGCCAGTGCCCCTTAAGATCTGTAGGATAATCACCATGCTCTGCCACTATGACCACGCCATCCACCGCAAGCTCTTTGCCGCCAAGTGTGACCGCTTCTCCGACTGATTTAAAGACAGGAATACCTTTCGCTTTGGCGACCTTCTGGCCGAGTAAGCTTGTATCGTGCTGGTGCAGGTAAAGTGATACAACCTCTACACGTGAATCCATGTGCGCACCCTGCCACCAGTATCCGTCGATCAGCTTGTTTACTAACCAATCAGCATGTGATCTGGTAGCTCCCCAATAAGTAGCCAGTACAGCGATGCGCGGCTTTTTCTGTTGAGTCTGGGCAGTAGCGCCCGTGGAAAGCCCCGTTAAGGCCGCAAAACCAGCCATGCCGGTTATTCCCAGCATTTCACGTCTCGTAAAGATCGGGTTGGATTCAATAATCTCGTTTATAGGAAATGCCTCAGCATCCCCAGCTGCGTTTTCAGTTTTTTTCTTTAGCATATACTTTTAACGCCCAGCGAATGTATGCTGTCGTTTTTGTTTTATTATCACACAAATAATCCCATATTACTGCTCAAATCCGCGAAGATATGGTTTGCTTGGCGGGCGTGCCCCTTTACTGAATTGCGCTCCGCGGGTAGATTTGTATTTAATATTCAATACAGGTGTTTCAACCTTACGGCCGACAGCCGTGTACTTGCTGCCCTCCCAGTTTGAGTCCATATAATGGTTTGTTATTCCGGTCGACAACAGCAGCCTTTCAGCGTTGAAAGGTTCTTTTTTAGTCACCATCATTTCAGTGATCCAGTGCGGCTGTGCATTCGAAGCGTGATATTGGTCGAATGGACCTGGCCATCCCAGCATCGATATAACTGTTGGTTGTGCCTGTCCGGCGATGTCTCCAGCCCACGTCCAGCCCACCCCTCTCCCTGGGATTACGGCTGCTTTCGTTCCGTCATTATACTCGACGATACACATGTTAGCCTGGTTTCCTCCACGCAACGATGCCGGGTCAAGTTCAAACGCTTTCGCAACTGAATCCATAAGCTTTCCTGCCCACGGGTTTGCTTCTATCCACTTCCATGTTTCCGGACCGCGAATAGATTGGACAGACTTCACTCCGGTTTCGCCGCCTTTACGGCGCTCCACAAAACACTGCAGCACATCAATGGCATGGAAAATCCCCCCTTCATCACCAGTGCCACCAAGTACGATTGAATTTTTTATAGGAGTATCAATAGCCACCTCAATCTCGGGCTTGCGATAATAAACCGGTATGGACGAACCTCCCGTTAAAGGAAAGTTCAGCTCCCGCGATTTATCAAACATCCACTTCGCTTCATCCCAATTATAAGACAGGTGTTTGTCGTTAAAGACTGGTACCGATCGCTTACTTTGTTCAAAAACTCTCACCACCTGATTATAAATCCACCAGCGTGGCAGAAGCCAGTGCCCTTTAAGATCGGTTGCATATTCGCCATGTTCGGCAACTATGACAACACCATCGACTGCAAGCTCTTTACCTCCAAGCATCACAGCCTCACCCACTGTTTTAAAGACAGGAATACCTTTGGCTTTGGCCACCTTCTGAGCGAGCTGGCTTTCGTCATGCTGATGCACATAAATAGATACAACATCAACACGGGAAGGAGTATATGCACCGTCCCACCAATAACCGTCAATCAGTTTGTTCACGATCCAATCTGCATGAGATCTGGTGGCACCCCAGTAGCTCGCAAGGACGGCTATTCGCGGACGTGCTTGAGGAGTCCGCGGGAACGCCGCAGCCACATTGCCGGTTAACGCTGTTAAAGCAACCACACCAGCCATTCCCAGCATCTCACGACGGGTAAATACAGGATTTGAATTAACAATTTCGTTGATTGGAAATGAATCTGCGGCTTCACCCGCAATTTCGTCTTGTTTATTTGCCATAACGTTTAAATTTCTTGTTTAGGAAATGTATATGATGCTGTACGTTTTAATCTTATCGAGAAACTAAATTAAGAATACTTTCAATGATTAATAATGAATCCGAAACCAGTCATGTAACAAATCTGGTTGATGATCGGGCTCCTGTTTTTTAGCTTATTCGAGTGCTGACTTTCCTTCGTGATCTGGGCAGACAGTCTCCCCCATCAGTACATAACCTAGGAGTCAAACCCGCGGATATACGGCCGGTCTGGCGGTCGTTTTCCTTTATTAAATTGCGCCCCCCGGGTAGATTTATACGAAATATTTAAAAAAGGAGTCGCAATCCGTCGGCCGATAGCAGAATACTGACTATTCTCCCAGTTTGATTCGTTAAATTGGTTTGTAATCCCGGTCGAAAGCAGTAACCTTCCGGCATTAAATGGTTCATTTTTGGTCACCATCATCTCTGTAATCCAATGTGGAAGTGCGTTCGATGCGTGATACTGCGAAAATGGGCCCGGCATCCCCAGCATAGAGATCACAACGGGTTCCTGACGGCCTTCAATTTCTCCGGCGTATGTCCAGCTATCATCCAGTCCTGAAATTATAGCTCCATTCGTACCATCATTGTATTCAATCACTAAAACGCTGGGCCTTCTGTTCTCCTGAAAGGCACCCGGTTTCAGGTTGAAACTCACTCGCACTGATTCGAGCAGCTTTCCTGCCCATGGATTCCGCTCAACCCATTTCCATGTTTCAGGCCCACGAATAGACTGTACAGACTTAACACCCGTTTCACCCCCCTTGCGGCGCTCTGTAAAACACTGAAGCGTGTCGATACAATGAAAAATGGCACCCTCATCGTGGGCTATTCCAACAACGATCGAATTTTTTATCGGCGTATCAATGTCCAGTTCTATCTCCGGCTTGCGGAAATAAACGGGTATAGAAGATCCTCCGGTGAGCGGAAAGTTCAGCTCGCGCGATTTATCGAACATCCACCTGGCTTCCTCCCAATTATATGAAAGGTGTTTATCATTGAAGACCGGTACTGAGCGTTTACTTTTCTCAAAAACCTGAACAACCTGATTGTATATCCACCACCTAGGCAAAAGCCAGTGCCCTTTGAGATCGGTTGCATAATTTCCGTGTTCACCGATAATTACAACGCCATCCACTGCAAGGTCCGATCCGCCTAAAGTAAGGGCTTCACCAACTGTCTTGAAAATCGGGATATTCTTTTCCTGACACGTTTTCTGGCCTAGCGGGCTTTGATCAGGCTGATGAATGTAGACCGAAACAACATCCACCCGTGAATCTTTATGTTCGCCCTGCCACCAATATCCGTCCAGCAACTTGACGATAATCCAGTCTGCATGTGACCGTGTAGCTGCCCAATAGCTAACCAGACAAGCAATACGAGGCCTCTTTTGTGGACTTCGAGTCGAAGCTCCGGCGCTTGTTTCGTTTTTTTCCATGGGATTTTATAGTCGGTGAATAAAGTGAATTTGCTGAACTATCGTCGCTAAATCGAGAAACCAAATTAATAATAGTTTCAGTGATTAGAACGAAAAATGTACATCCAAAAAATATTTCCGACTTATATCCGGGATAAAAACGAACGCTAACGGTGATAAAAAAACCAGATCTCTTTATTTTGAACACACCATAGTTAAACAGCTTCAGGAACCATAACTTTTTCAAAAACCCGGCTTTGCTCAATCGCATGTATTGCGTGAATCGTTTTCACCAGCGAATCCGGTGTTACCGAAATACTGTCAATACCCTGTTCAACCAGAAATTGAGCGAAATCCGGAAAGTCTGACGGGCCTTGTCCGCAAATACCAACTTTAATTCCAGCCTTTTTTGCAGCTCGTATCAATTGACTAATCATCTCTTTTACCGCCTGGTTTCGTTCATCATAAAGATGCGACACTAATTCTGAATCGCGATCCAGACCTAGTACGAGCTGAGTAAGATCATTTGACCCAATCGAAAACCCATCAATGTGAGCGGCAAAATAATCCGCCATAACTACGTTAGAAGGCACTTCTGCCATCAGGTAGACTTTCAATCCATCCCTGCCGCGTTTTAATCCATACTCCTCCATGACTGCATACACTTGCAGCAATTCATTAACGGTCCGGCAAAACGGAATCATAACAATTACATTTTTTAAGCCCATTTCCGACCGCACTTTTTTCAAGGCAAGGCACTCAAGGCCAAATGCTTCTTTGTATTCTTTGGAGTAGTATCTGGATGCGCCTCGCCATCCCATCATGGGATTTTCCTCTTTAGGTTCATAGTACTTCCCGCCCAGCATGTTATAGTACTCGTTGGTTTTGAAGTCTGAAAACCTGACGATTACGTCATTTGGATAAAAAGATGCTGCAATCCGGGCAACTCCTGAAGATAATTTCTCGACAAAAAATTCTGATCCGCTGTTGTAACCCTGGATAACTTCGGAAATCTCTTCCCTTAACTGCCTATCTTCCAAATCATGGTGATTGATTAAAGCCAGCGGGTGTACCTTTATATAATTGTTTATAATAAACTCCTCGCGGGCAAGCCCGATACCAGCATTTGGAAATTTCGCCAAGTGGAATGCATTTTCCGGTGATGCGACATTCAGCATTAAGGAAGTCTCAATTGCCGGAAGCTCATCCAAATTCCATTCCTTAGTTTCCACTGTTAAGCGGCCACTGTAAACGTGACCGACCTCACCATCTGCACATGAAACTGTAACCAGTTGATCTTCCTGGAGAACTTCTGTTGCATTCAGACAACCAACAAGAGCAGGCAAACCCATTTCCCTGGCAATAATAGCCGCATGACATGTTCTTCCTCCTTTGTTTGTGATAATGGCAGCAGCTTTCTTCATAAGCGGCTCCCAGTGAGGATCAGTCATATCAGTTACCAGAATATCTCCTGCTTCAAATGCAGCATCAGATATGCTGTCTTTATCGTTTGCATTCATAATCCTGACCCTGCCGCTGGCAATCTTATTCCCGACGGCAATTCCACCTAATAGTTTACGGTCTTCTATATCCGGATCGGTTATACTATAATCTATTAATGAATTTTTATTCGTGCGGGAGTGGATAGTCTCTGGCCTTGCCTGAACGATAAATAAAAGCCCGCTTATTCCATCTACCGCCCATTCTACATCCACCGGACACCATTGTTTTTTTAGTGCAGAGTAATAATCTTCAATAAGCAGCACCCAGTCGGCAATTTCAGCAGCCACCTTATTCGTTATGCAGAATCTAGCCTGCTCTTCCGCTGTGGTTGAAATTTCTGTTACCCGCTCTGTCTGATTTCCGTAAACCATCTTCTTGTCCTTTCTGCCAAGTTTCCTTTCAATAATTGGTTCATAACCGTTCTTTAAAGATGGTTTAAAGGCTATAAATTCATCAGGAGAGATTGCTCCCTGTACAATTAATTCACCTAAACCGTAAGATCCATTTATTATAATTGCGTTTTTGAAGCCACTTTCGGTATCCAAAGAAAACGCCACCCCTGACGAAGCAAGGTCTGAGCGAACCATCTTTTGAACGCAAACTGATAATCCGTTTCTCAATTGGTCAAAACCCAGGCTCTCCCGATAGCTTATTGCCCGGTCGTTAAACAAGGACGCAAAGCATTTTTTTACCGATTCAAGCAGGGCATCAATGCCGGAAATATTTAAGTATGTGTCCTGCTGTCCCGCAAAGGATGCATTAGGAAGATCCTCTGAAGTTGCAGATGAACGTACAGCAACATCAATATTTTGGGTTGCATACTGCTCCGAGAGCTCAGCATATATTTTAGATATGCGCTCCGAAAGTTGAGTGGGGAATTTGCCGCATAAGATCAATTCCCGGATCTGCTCCCCGCACGACCTTAATTGACTCAATTCATTGAAATCTGTTTGGCTGACAACAAGTTGAATTTTTTCATCCAGTGAATTAAACGCAAGGAAGTCTTTAAATGCATTTACTGTAATCACGAATCCATTGGGGACTCTCACTCCCAGTTGGGAAAGGTTATTGATCATTTCGCCAAGGGAAGCATTCTTACCGCCGGCTATTTCGATATCATCAAGGCCTACCTGATTTAACCACAATACTTGTTCGTTTGATTTCATATAACTTGTTTATAAAACAAATTTGATCAAAGGAAAAATTAAATGTGTATGGTATATTATCAAAATTTGATACTATATTAACATTTTATTTAGGCAAATAATCAAAATCGTGTTAATATATCATCAATGAACCCAAAACTCCATAAAGTCTCTCTCAACCCCCACGACTCGATACACGTGCAGATGAATATGGGTAACAACATTTTTCAGCAATGGCACTTTCACGATGAATGCGAGGTGCTTACTATTCGGAAAGGCACAGGAAAAATCTTTATTGGAGATCATGTCAGCTCATTTCAGGAAGGTGATGTATTTGTGATTGGATCTAATGTGCCGCATATAATACGAACAGACCACAATGAAGATGATCGCTATCCTGATGAAGTTATCTTTATCCACCTTGCGCCTGATATGCTCTCTTCGATGATGGCTGTCCCCGAAAACAGGCGTTTACATGATGTCTTCCTGAAAGCTTCAAGCGGAATAAAAATTTCTTCTGCAGTGTCATCCTTGATTGCACAGCTTATTAAAAACATTACGTATGCGCGTGAAACCGAACGATTAATATTGGTTCTCCAAATTATCAGCGCGATATCCAACATTGATGAGTTTGAACTAGTTTCGAGCACGTCGCTGAAATTGAGATTCAACAATAATGACGACACCAGGCTCAATAAAATTTATAATTATACTCTGCTAAATTTCCAGAAAAACATCACATTAAAAGAGGTGGCCGCCCTTGTGTATCTAGGCCCTCACTCCTTTTGCAGATACTTTAAATCCCGGACACGGAGGAGCTATTCCTCCTTCCTGATCGAGATAAGAATAAGCCATGCCTGCAAACTGCTGTCAGACACCGATTACAGCATGTCGGTGGTTTCTTATGAGAGTGGTTTTATGAACGTTTCTAACTTTAACAGACAGTTCAAAATATTCAAGCATAAAACTCCGCTGGAATACAAAAAAATATATCACTCTGAAATGGCTAAACAAGTCTTGAACTGATGAAACCTGGTGTTTAAACCGCACAGATGTCAACTCTTAGGAAAGCCATTATTCTCATTCGAGCAAAAGCTTGCTGTTCAGGATATCCTATTTGTTGAGGGAATGAAGGACTACCTTCAAATTCATACTCCAACAGAAACGATTATGACATTGCTAAGCTTTTCGAAATTAGAAGAATTGCTGCCCGTTGTACTAAGCCTACACCTTTCATCATTCTACTTTCCAATACAAAACTTACTGAATATCGTTTCCAATAAATCATCCGTCGTAACCTGCCCTGTAATCTCCCCCAGGTAATATAAGGCCTGCTTTATATCCGTCGCCAGGAAATCCGAAGTAACCGGATTATCAATATTCTGCAGCACACTATTCAACGAAGCTTCCGTTTTTTGCAGTGCTTCCAGATGTCGGATGTTGGAAATCAGGACATCGTCGGTATTGATGGAATGAAGGTTTACTTTCTTAAGTATTGACTCTTTTAGGGTGTCTACGCCGGTGTTGGATTTGGCTGAAATGAAGAGAAATTGCTGGTTGCCCGTTACCAGTTGCCCGCTGTCTGGCTGGTCGGAGAGGGTATCATCGTCATTTTTACGGGACAGGTCTTTAGCCGATTCGCCTGGTAACTGGTAACCGGCAACTGGCAACAATCGCATAAACTCATCGGTAACTAAATCACTCTTATTCACAACCAGGATAAACGGAATCTCCAGGCCCTGCAGGTATTCTATCTGAGTTTTAAGTTCTTTTACCTCCTGCTCAGGATCGACCAGATATATAATAAGTTTGGCAAGCCCGATCTTCTCATGGGTCCGCTCCACTCCTTTTGCTTCGATAATATCTACCGTATCACGGATACCAGCGGTGTCGATGAAGCGGAAGTTGATACCGCCAATTATAATCTCGTCTTCAACCGTGTCGCGCGTAGTACCGGCAATCTCGGAAACAATGGCTCGCTCTTCATTTAACAGAGCGTTAAGCAAAGTCGATTTACCAACATTGGGTTTGCCTGCGATTACAACCGGAACACCGTTCTTCATCACATTACCCTGTTCGAAAGACTGAATCAGGCGGTGTAATATTCGGTTGATCTGGAAAATGAGGGCTTTCAGATCGTCGCGATTAGCAAATTCCACATCTTCCTCTCCAAAGTCAAGCTCGAGCTCAATCATCGAAGCGAAATGAATGAGCTGGTCGCGCAGATGCTGCAATTCAGTAGAGAAACCGCCCCGCATTTGCTGCATTGCAACCTGGTGGGATGCTTGTGAATTAGATGCGATCAGGTCCGCCACAGCTTCTGCCTGCGAAAGGTCCAGCTGCCCGTTTAAAAACGCCCGCAGTGTAAATTCACCCGGATTTGCCGGCCTCGCTCCCTTGCGGATCAGGAGCTTAATAATACTTTCTATAATGTATGCAGACCCATGTGTTGAAATTTCAACTACATTCTCTTTTGTGTATGATTTTGGCCCGATAAAAATAGAAGCCAGCACCTCATCGAGGATCAGTTCTTCATCCCTAATAGTTCCAAAATGGATTGTATGCGTTTTTTGAATACTCAGATCTTTCCCATTAAACACCTGATTAACCAGCGTTATCGCATCCGGGCCAGAGAGCCGGATCACGCCAATTGCTCCGATACCCGAAGGAGTAGCAAGGGCGATAATGGTGTCAGAGTTGTATAATGGAGTCGCGGACATGGAGCTTTGTTATCCCGCAAATATCGGGATTTTTAATCCTAAACGCCTAATGTAAACTCCCTGTCATCCCGAGCGCAGCGAGGGACCTAATTGGTTATTTACTTCTAAGGCATTTTTTAACACGTAGTTCCCTCCACGCAAAAAGCGTGTTCGGGATGACATATGCACCATGTCATTCTGAGCGCAGCGAGGAACCTCCTGACGCAGCGCGTTGCCTTCCCTTTTCCCTTTCAGTTTTCAGTTTCCTTTTCTAACTTGCTCCTCAAAACAATTAACTCGTATTAACTAAAAACCACAGATATGAAACGCAACGCAACAGCCGTTTGGCTTGGATCCGGAAAAGACGGAAAAGGAAATTTAACTTCGCAAAGCGGTACGCTAAGCAATACCCAATATTCTTATAAATCACGTTTCGAGGAAGGCACAGGAACTAACCCTGAAGAGCTTATTGCTGCTGCTCATGCAGGATGCTTTACCATGAAGCTTTCTTTCAATATCGACGCAGCAGGATTTACTGCAGAAGAATTAACCACTAAATGTGATATCACATTGGATAATGGCGCAATTACAAATTCACATTTAACCCTTACGGCAAAAATTCCGGGTATTTCTCAGGAACAATTTGATGCTGCTGTTAAAGATGCTGAAGCAAATTGCCCGATCAGTAAGCTATTGGATACGGAAATTAGTGTTGAGGCGACTTTGAACTAAGCTATTTGTTGTCAGTTACCGGTTGTCGGTTGCCAGGTTAAACGGATAGCTAGTAGCAGATTTATTGTAAAAATATTCCCGAACACAAAACTTTCGACCCATCCCGTTATAATTGACCAGCAGTCTGCTCATCCAGCCTGACAGCTGGTAACTGACAACAGGCAACTCAACATACGTCATGAACACGAAAAACTTCCTCAAAACAACCCTTCTCCTCACAGCCAGCGCACTCTCCGCTTCAGCTCAACGCCCCAATGAAGCCAAATTTGACGCGCTTCTAAGTGCGCAAAGTATTGGCAATACGATTAAAGAATTGTCCGCCAAACCGCATTTTGTGAGTTCGCCGGGAAGTAAGGAAGTAGCTGAAAACATCCTGGCGAAGTTTAAAAGCTATGGGTGGGATGCTTCTATTGAAACTTACCAGGTTTTGTTTCCGTTTCCGAAGGTACGCTTGTTGGAAATGACCGGACCGGGAAAATTCTCCGCGCTTTTAAAAGAGCCGTCCCTGAAGGAAGACGGCACATCTGCTCAGGAAGGTCAGCTTCCAACGTCAAATGCCTGGAGTGCCGATGGTGACGTCAGCGCCGAGCTGGTTTTCGTAAACTTCGGCCTGCCTGAAGATTATGAAACACTGGAAGCCATGGGTGTCAATGTCAAAGGTAAAATAGTTATTGCCCGTTACGGACGGTCATGGCGCGGTATTAAGCCAAAGATCGCTCAGGAACACGGTGCTATCGGCTGTATCATTTATTCTGATCCAAAAGAAGACGGTTTCTACCAGGGTGATGTATATCCCAAAGGTGCATTCAAAAACGAATTTGGAGTACAGCGCGGATCTGTTATGGATATGGTTATCTATCCGGGTGATCCCCTCACTCCGGGTGTGGGCGCTACAGCAAACGCAACCCGTCTTGAACGCACAAGCGCTCCCAACCTTTTAAAAATCCCGGTTATTCCCATCAGCTACCACGACGCGCAGCCATTGCTTGCTGCCCTTGACGGGCCAGTGGCACCTGAAGCATGGCGCGGTGCTTTGCCTATTACATATCACATTGGCCCGGGCAAAGCAAACGTGAGGTTGAAAATTGAATCCGACTGGAAGCTGGTTCCTGCCTACAATGTGATCGCTAAAATCAAGGGGTCAGTGTATCCTGATCAGTGGATAGTTAGAGGTAATCACCATGATGCCTGGGTTAATGGGGCAAACGATCCGATCAGCGGAGTGGCGTCGATGATGGAGGAAGCCAAAGCTATCGGTGAAATGGTAAAGAATGGTTATAAACCAAAGCGTACTTTAGTTTTTGCGGCCTGGGACGCTGAAGAACCCGGCCTTTTAGGCTCTACCGAATGGGTGGAAGATCACAAGGAAGAATTGAAGCAGAAAGCTGTGGTCTATATCAATACTGATGGCAGCGGGCGTGGGTTCTTTGGTGCCGGCGGATCGCATGGTCTCGAAACTTTTATTGATGAGATTGCGAAGGATGTCAAAGACCCGCAGACGAACGTAAGTATTTATGATCGCTTAAAAGCACGTCAGATTACCACTGCAGGTACAGATAAAGCGAAGAAAGAAAATATGGCTAAAAAGACTCTGACTCTGGGTGCACTTGGGTCAGGTTCAGATTATTCAGCTTTCCTGCAGCATGCGGGCATTCCTTCCTTAAACCTTGGCTTTGGCGGCGAAGATGAGGGCGGATCTTATCACTCCATTTACGACTCGTACGATCACTACAGCCGCTTCGGCGATCCGGGTTTTAAATATGGCGTAGCTCTCGCTCAAACCATTGGCCGCACAGTTCTCCGTATGGCTGATGCTGACGTGCTGCCGTTTGAGTTCAAAAACCTTCACAAAACAGTATCGTCGTATGTTACCGAGCTGCAAACCCTCACCGATCAGATGCGGGAATCGACAATGATCCAAAATGAAGCAATAAAAGGAAATAACTTCAAGCTTGCGGCTGATCCGAACGATTTCTTTAAGGAGCCGGTAGTGAAAGAAGAGGTCCCTTTTATTGACTTCTCTCCTCTTCAGAATGCATTGCGCTCACTGGAATTATCTACTGCTAAGCTTTCAGATGCTGTGGCAAAATTACCCGCAGGTTCAGACCAGTCAGCTCTGAATAAAAAATTATATCAGGCAGAACAAATGTTGCTTACTACCACCGGTTTGCCTCGCAGAGGCTGGTATAAGCACACTTTATACGCCCCCGGATTTTACACAGGTTACGGTGTTAAAACAATCCCGGGAGTTCGCGAGGCCATCGAGCAGCGGAACTGGAAAGAAGCCCAGGAGCAGATTGGCGTTGTAGCAGGTAGTGTTATGAAATTATCAAGCTATCTGAGCGCGATTTCGACACGATAAAGGAGTTTGTTCAAACTAAAGACCAAAAGTCTGTCGTTGCTTTACTGCAGTGACAGACTTTTTTTTATACTAGCTTCCAAAAATCCCGAGCCACCAATCAAACACCTAAGCCGTTGCGAGCCTGCCGGCAATTGTCAACTGTCAATTCCTTCACTTTTCACCTTTCACCTTATTAACCCTCCCCGACTTCTTCAAACCCTCATTCAATATTTTCCGCTTTCACCTTACCGCTTTCCGCTTTCCGCCTTCAGCTTTCACCTCACCTCAACTCCTTCACCGCCACATCCAGCGTAATCACTGCTTTTTGATACAGCCTCTGATCTCCATTAGGAGCTTTACGCAAGATCTCCCGGCATTCTGAAAGGAACTTTCCAGCGAACCCGCGATCATATTTTACTATCTCTACACAGTTGTCAATTATGTCAGCATACTTAATGGTCTGTGAATCTCTACTGGTTTTAGCGATGCGCGCTAATTCCAGCTCCTTTCTCTGGCGCCTGTTTAAATGCGGAAAAGCAGCTTTAACATAAACGTCAGTGAGTTCCTCCACAAGTCTTAACGTCTTTCTGACTTCGCTTGCGAGCATCACATCTTTTATAAAGATCTCGATATCCTCACTTTTAACAGGCGTATCTTCCAATACATCGTGAAGAAGGGCCGCAGCCAGCATAGAAATATCCGTGGTATACTCAGTAAGCATTTTCATCACCCGAACCGGATGTACAATATATCGCTCAGGCGTATACTTACGTGTCTGGTCACCGTGAGCCTGATCGGCAAACTCAGTGACCTGATCCAGAACGTGTTGAATATGGGCAGGCAAACTTACCATACCGTATAAAAGGGCTTAAAGACAAAAATGTTTTTGCTTCTCCAATTGTCCATTGTCAAATGTCAACTGTCAATTTTTCAATTCTCCACTCCAAAAGCCACATAACTCCCTCCTGATCTCATCCCCAGCTTCCCTCCGCCAGCAGCAATTACTACGTACTGCTTTCCACTAATAGAGTACACTGCCGGGGTAGCAAAGCCCGCAGCCGGCAGCTGACCTTCCCAAAGCATTTTGCCATTAGTCTTGTCAAATGCCCTTATCTTTTCGTCCTGCGTCCCAGCGACGAACACTATTCCGCCTTTTGTAACCACCGGGCCGCCATATATTTCTGTCCCGCTGTTATGAATACCCTGCTTTTTTAACGCTTCAAATTCTCCCAGCGGCACCTTCCACAACAGCTTGCCTGTATTTAAGTTGACAGCATTTAACGTTCCCCATGGCGGTTTAATTCCCGGAAAGCCGTCCTTATCATAAAACCGGTGATAACCATTCATGGAATACAAGGGAGTTATATCGCGTTCGGGACTCGGTGCTGCTCCAGCCCGCATCGGCAGCGCCTCCTTGTCTTCCAGATCAAGAAGAAAAGTAATCAGCGGCGCCTTCTCTCCTTCAACAATCTGGCGGAAAGACGGCATCATATTTCTTCCATTATCAAGGATTTGCCGCAGCTGCGGCTCATTATATTTCTTGTTCAATCCCACAAGCGAAGGAAAAGCTTTCCCATCGCCTTTCAGTTCCGCACCGTGACAGCTCACACAGTATTTCGCGTAAACACTTTTGCCCACCTCTTTAAAGGTCTTGCCCCCGATCTTGTTTAATGCCGGGTTAGGGATCATTTGAGTCCACCATGGCAATTCGCTCGTACTTATATACATGATCTGAGTTGCCGGATCAACAGCCGCTCCGCCCCACTCGCCGCCGCCATCAAATCCGGGAAACACCATGCCGCCCTGAAAACTTGGGGGAATGAACTCCCGCCCGCTCTTATACTTTGAAAACTCAGCTAAAAGCAGCTGTTTAATTTCCGGACTTCTATCACTGATCTCATCGGCAGTCAATTTCTGCCTGGCAAAGGGCTCTGGGAGTGTTGGTATCGGCTGAGTCGGCCATGCCTGTTCTCCCGGCAAATCGGACGCAGGCACCGGAACTTCGTTGATCGGAAAAATGGGTTTGCCCGTAAGTCGGTCAAACATAAAAATATAGCCGTGCTTGGTGATCTGTGCTACGGCATCAATAGTTTTACCATCTTTCCTGATTTGTACTAAGTTTGGATTCGCCGGAAGGTCCCGGTCCCAAATATCATGGTGCACTACCTGGAAATGCCATATATACTTCCCGGTATTCGCATCAAGGGCAATAAGACTGTTTGCATATAAATTCGAGCCCTTCCTGTTTGCACCATAAAAGTCCGGCGTAGCAGATCCCGTAGGCACATATACTATGCCCCGTTTCTCGTCGAGAGCCATTCCAGCCCAGTTATTGGCGCCGCCGACTCGTTTCCAGGCATCCTTATCCTCCCATGTCTCATAACCAGGCTCGCCCGGCTGCGGGATGGTGTGAAAAATCCACTTTCGCTGACCAGTAATCACATCAAATGCCCGGATATGGCCGGGAACTGCATCGCTGCCTTCCGACACCCGCATCGAAGTGATCAGTAAATTTTTATAAATAGTCGGCGCAGCATTTCCTGCAACAGATGAGTTAGGGAATTCTACATCGAGGTTTTCGCGCAGGTCGATAAACCCGCCTTTACCAAACGACCTGATCACCATGCCTGTAACGGCATTTACAGCATACATATACGGGCCCGTAGAATAAAAGATTCGTTTGTCTGAACCGCCTCTACCCTGCCAGTATGCCAATCCCCTTACCGAACCCCGTGCAGTTGAATCAAGTGGTTTAAATATCCATTTTTGCGCTCCCGTAGCTGCATTGAGTGCAAAAAGATTAAGCTGCGGCGACACTCCGTACAACACACCGTCAAGCATGATCGGCGTGGTGGGAATTGTCGTTTTGTTTGTTTTGTCGCCAGTGTTATAAACCCAAGCAACTTTAAGCTGTGCAGCATTGGCTTTATTTATCTGATCACCAGAAGAGTAGCGGATCCCATCATTCGTCCCTGAAAATGTCGGCCAGCTCAGATAGATATCCTTAACAGACGGCATCCAGCTCGCTGCAATCAGGACAACGAGGAAGAAAAAAATATAAAGTATGCGTCTCATCGATACTACAATTCTTAAGAATGAAGGTAATTCGAATATTTCATATTATTGATCCAGTGGGATTTTTCCCGTGGAGCCTGGGTTGTTCATTCAGGTGCGGCTATTCCCCGATTCAATCGGTAATCTTCTCAATCTTTTTTCCTAACTTAGAATAAACCTAACCCTAAGCCCTTATGTCAGCACGATCCACTTTCCTTTCAGCAAACTCAATCTCAGCAGATTTCGGCCTTTTAATACTCCGGATCGTTTCCGGAGCAGCCTTACTGAGCCACGGCTACCCAAAATTCCAAAAAGTAATTAACGGAAATATGAAGTTCGGCGACCCGCTCGGCCTGGGTTCTGCTACTTCACTCCACCTTTCGGCTTTCGCTGAATTTGTATGTGCGATACTTATTATTTTGGGATTGCTCACCCGTCTTGCCACCATTCCCCTGATCATTAATATGGCTGTAGTATTCCTTATCGTTCACAGCGCCGATGATTTCGGAACAAAAGAGATGTCCCTGTTATATTTAGGAATGTTTTTAACCTTGTTTTTTACCGGTCCGGGGAAATATTCGGCCGACAGGGCGATTTGGAAGTAAGAGTTGGGTTACTGGTCATGAAGTCTTAGATCTGAAGGGAACAGACATCACTGACCACTTACCTACATCGCAAGGACCTTCTTCCATACTGCTTCATCAACAGGAATTCCTTCTTTCAAATTTTCAACCCTCGTCCTTAGCGTATTCTCCCCTGGATATGAGATGCGCTGACCAGCCGTAACAGATCGGCTGCTCTTCGCAAAATCAAGTATCTGGCCGATGAGCTTTTCACTAAGGTCCGGATCATCCTGCCGGATACAAATGAAAACCTGTGAAAGGCCCGATTCTTTACCCTTTGCAGTGATCGCACTCGTAGACTGCCCTTTGCTCAATATCGTAACCAGTATATCCAGCATCAGCGACAAGCCCGAACCTTTCCAGAAACCTATGGGCAATATCCTTCTCGTCGATATGATCTCAGCAGCGTTGGTAGTAAGATTGCCGGCATGGTCATAACCGCCGGCAATAGGAAGTTCCCTCCCTTCCGATTCATACTGCATCAGCTTCCCATATGAGTATTGTGAAACAGCCATATCCAACACAACATGACCCTCCTTCCGGGGCACGGCTATAATAAATGGATTATTTCCCAGACGCGGATCAATGCCGCCCCATGGCGGTACGTTCGCAATGGTATTGGTAAAACATATCCCGATACATCCCGCATCGGCAGCTTGCCAGCCATAGGTCCCACCACGCATCCAATGATTTGTATTTCGGAGGCTCACGCATGAAATACCGTCTTTCTTCGCCAGATCGATAGCCCGGTCCATGCAAAATTTCGCATTAAGCATCCCGGGGCCAAGGTTGCCATTCCACTGCTCTACCAGGCCATTATTTGATTCCTGCTCAGGCACTGCATTGCAATCTACCAACCCTTCTTGCAGCATCGACACAAACGTTGGAAAACGATTCAACCCATGGCTATACACACCGTCTCGGCTGTTTTCAGAGAATATCCGGGCTACTTGTTCTGCCTTTTCTTCACTAAAGCCGTTCTGCGTAAGAATACCGGCAAAGCGATTCTTCATCGTATCAAATGGAATTCGTTCTTGCTGCATGGCACTAAGATGATGAAAAAAGCTTGGTCCTCAGCCCTGGCATGGAAAGATGTCTGAAATTTCAACTACATCATTGATCAGCTTCAGGCTGCCCATCTTCTGCACAAAAAGCATGGTTGTAGTGATGCGCAGAAGGAGTTAATATGCTTTTAATCGACAAAAGGTAAGCATAAAATCATTCCGACAAAATTTAAAAATGCCCTTGACAGGAAGCTAATAAAATCGTACCTTCTGGAAAGCATTCCGCCTAACCAATTAATCAGTCTTCACCACAAGCGGAACCAAAAGTTTACATTTCGATATGATACCCGAACGCATCAAACGGCTCGAATACCTCTGTCAAAGCCTTCCCGGCCGTTTTGCTCAGTTCAGCGAAGATGAATTCTGCAGTTCCCCCGGACCAGGTCGATGGAGTAAAAAACAGATTCTCGGTCACCTGATAGATAGTGCGGCAAATAATCACCAGCGTTTCATCCGCGCACAGTTCGAAGACGTTCCTTTTATCGTCTATGATCAGAATAAATGGAACGAATTCAGTTATCACGATAAGACTCAAACCTCACAGCTGATTAGCTTCTGGTATTTTTATAACATGCAGCTTGCGCATCTCGCCCGTCACATTCCGGAAGAGAACTGGAAAAGATTGTGCAGCATGGGTGGTCCAGACCCTGTCAGTCTGGAATTTGTTTTTGACGATTATGTAAGCCATCTCGAGCATCATTTAACACAGATCGTCGCCTTTTATTAAAATTGTGTCACGAATTGCCAATATCGCTCAGCTTTGAGTATCAGCCTCGCCGTCCCCGATCATATTTATTACCTTTACCGATAACGATCAGCTATGTACGAACTATTTTTCGAGAGCTTTAAAAAGAAAGTCGAGCTTACACACGAGGAGCAACAGCACATCACAAAATACCTCACGCCTAAAAAGCTGCGTAAGAAACAGTATCTGTTACAGGAAGGTGATGCCTGCAAATATGTTGCTTTTGTTGAAAAGGGGGCTTTACGTGCCTATTCCATGGATGATAAAGGCAATGAACATATCATTCAGTTCGGACTGGAGGGATGGACTATCTCAGACCTTTATAGTTTTATTACCGGCGAGCCGGCTACATATAACATCGATGCCATTGAAGACTCAGAGCTTACTTTAATAAGCGCATCCGCTCATGAAGAGCTGCTGAATACCGTGCCGAAGTACGAAACATTCACCCGGCTCAACATCACCGGCGCTTATGTTGCTATGCAGAAAAGGCTTACCTCAATTATCAGTTCCCCGTCGGAAGACAGGTATGAAAACTTTAATTCCCTTTATCCCGATATCGTGCAGCGTGTACCTCAGCATATGATCGCCTCTTACATGGGCCTCACACCTGAAACCCTGAGCCGGGTCCGTAAAAAAATCGTCCGGAAGTAGTCTCCGCATCGTTTTCGCCATTTCCATTGATCTATGTCAATGCTATTTCTTGTCTCAACGCAATGGAATGGGCCTGATTGACGGCCTACCTTTGTGTAATCAAAATAAAGATTATGCAAACGAAACAAACCATAGCAATTATCGGAGCCACTGGAAACATGGGTTCAGCTATTGCTAAAGCGGTTTCACATGGTAATTACCGCTTACTGTTAAAAGCAAATGAGCAAGCCGGCCTTGATGCCCTTGTCAGTGATATAAAATCCAAAAATCCAACCGCCGATGTAGAGGCGGCTGTTTGCCCGACGGAAGCATCATGGGAAGCCGATATCATTATTCTGGCAGTTCCATTCAGTGCTGAAGCAGAGATCGCTTCCGCGATCCGGGAAGTTGCAAACCAGAAGATTGTGATCAGCATCGCCAATCCATTAAATGAAACGTTTAATGGCCTGGTAACCGCAGCCGATACAAGCGCCGCTGAAGAGCTTCAGAAAATTCTTCCAAACTCAAAAGTCATTAAAGCGTTCAGCACAACCTTTGCCGCTGATTTCTCGACACCAATAATTGACGGTAAACAGGCTGATGCCTTCCTTGCCGGGAATGATGACGATGCCCTTCAGACTGTTTCAGAAATAGTGGCGACAGCAGGCTTCAACCCGATTATAGCTGGTGATCTTTCGGTCAGCAGAACCCTTGAAAATATGCAGCTGCTGCTTATTCAGCTGGGCATGAAAAATAATTATAACTGGCTTGCAGGCTGGAAAATATTACACAACTAATTTTTAACACTAATAATTAACACAAACAAAATCAAACTCTAAAAACATGAAAAAGTCACTATTTATTCTAATCGCATTTTTTGCTCTATCAGCATTCACAAACGTAGCCCCGACCTGGATTAACGACGATCCGCATTCGCAGCTTGGATTTACAGTAACACACCTGGGCATTTCCGACGTTTCAGGAACATTCAATGATTTTGACGTAAAAGTGGAATCGTCAAAACCCGACTTCAGCGATGCTACTTTCGAGCTCACAGCAAAGACCGCATCTATTGATACCCGTGTTGAGGCCAGAAACAATCACCTTAAAAGTCCTGACTTCTTTGATGTGGCGAAATATCCTGAGCTGACATTCAAAAGCACTTCCCTGAAGAAAAACGGAAAAGACAAGTACAAATTAACAGGTGATCTTACTCTTCACGGCGTTACCAAACCAGTAACCATGGACCTGACTTACAGAGGCTCTGTTGTTAATCAAATGACAAAGGCCAATACAGCTGGTTTTCAGTTGGAAGGTGTGATCAAACGCTCAGACTTCAACGTAGGCCCGGGCTTCAAAGCTCCAATGATCAGTGACGAAGTAAGAATAAAAGCTGACGGCGAGTTCACTCAAAAGAAGTAATACTTTCTGAATACAATAATGTTAAACAATATGAAAAAGATAATTAATGTAAATAATACATCCGAAACCACAGACATAGCTCTGTTGGTTGCCCGGGTGGGAATCGCAGCATTAATGCTGACACATGGTATTCCTAAATTAATGATGCTCTTATCGGGAGCTCCGATACAGTTTCCCGGCATGCTGGGAATGAGCCCGGAACTGACTCTCGGCCTCGCAATTTTTGCAGAGGTATTCTGTTCCCTGGCGATCTTAACAGGTTTTGCAACCCGTCTGGCGACTGTGCCTTTAATCTCAACAATGCTGGTGGCAGTGTTGCTGGTACATAGCGCTGACCCGTTCACCGTAAAAGAGTCTGGTTTGACTTACCTGGTGGGATATACCATGTTATTATTCGCGGGTAGTGGCAAGTATTCTATCGATTACTTACTCAGCCGCGAGCAGAGAGCAACACCAGCTCTTGTTTTAATAGATAAATAATTTAACCCTGAATAAAATGAAAGTAGCATTAATCGGTGCATCCGGATTTGTAGGAAAAGCCACATTAACAGAATTATTAAATAGAGATCATGAGGTTACAGCCATCGTGCGTAATCCGGCAAATGTTAGCCCTGAAAAGAACGTCACCGCGGTTTCTGCAGATGTATTTAACGAGGCTGATTTAACCGATGCACTTGCAGGCCACGATGCAGTGATCAGCACATATAACGCGGGCTGGACTAACCCGAATATGTATGATGACTATCTTAATGGTTCGAAAGCCGTTCAGGCAGCAGTAAAAAAATCAGGAGTGAAACGCTTTATTGTTGTAGGCGGTGCCGGCAGCTTATATATCGCGCCCGAAACTCAGATCGTAGACACAGATGGTTTTCCTGCTGATATCAAACCTGGTGCCCTGGCTGCCCGCGATTACCTGAATATCATCAAAGAAGACACTGACCTCGACTGGACATTCTTAAGCCCGGCCATTGAAATGCATCCCGGCACGTCCGGCACACGAACCGGAGCATACAGAACCGGTTTAGAAAACCCCGTGCTTGACGCAGACGGCAGAAGTGTGCTTTCTGTAGAAGACACTGCTGTAGCCCTTGTAGATGAACTGGAAAAGCCAGAGCATATACAAAAACGTTTCACAGCAGCATACTAAGACAAAGAGTTTACTGGATCACCTGCGGCCTTTTGGCCGCAGGCCAGTTTTCTCAAGCTTTGGATACGATTCTTAAGCAAACCACAATGAATATCATTCGCAGGCAACCGCGGGCCAAAGGCCAGTTCCACCACACCAGCAAGCGTTAGGTACGTTTCTTAAGCCAACCCACTGAATAACCGTTCAAGGTGATTTCGCGAAGCGGAGACCCTTTGTGTACGTCTCTTGAGCCAAACCACCACTGCATCCCCGTTCACCGTCATTCCGCATTGGCTGGCGCGGGCTTAACAGTCCAGGCCAAACCGCTAACTTTCATAGCGTCAGGCGCAGCGGCTTTTTTGCTTACTTTTTCAGCTGCTGGAAAAAGTAAGTGCCCTTCCGCC
>JAZKIH010000078.1:0-9935 GCA_040384965.1 Bacteroidota bacterium
TGGCAAATATTTCTTCCAACCTTAAGTACCTGAGAAAGAAAAAGGGGCTTACACAGCAGCAATTCGCAGACACATTAGATATCAAACGCTCTCTTGTCGGAGCTTACGAGGAAGATCGCGCTGAGCCTAAATACGAATTGCTAAAAAAATTCGCTGAGTTCTACGAGCTTTCGATGGATGAACTGATTAATGACAAGATTGATGATAAGTGGAAGCCAAAACCAAAAGGAGATCCTGCTAATATTCGTGTGCTTAGCATTTCGGTCGACAGTCAGGACAGGGAGAATATTGAGTTGGTGCCGGTAAAAGCAAGCGCAGGTTATTTGAATGGTTACGGAGATCCGGAATATATAAGCGAGCTTCCTAAGTTTCATTTACCCATGTTCCGGCAAGGCACTTACCGGGCTTTTGAGATCAAGGGCGATTCGATGCTGCCTTTGCAATCCGGGACAGTAGTAGTTGGAGAATATCTTAGCAACTGGAATGACCTTAAGCCGGGAGAAACTTATGTCGTCATCAGCAAAGATGATGGAATCGTTTACAAACGCGTAGGAAACCGTTTTAAAGAAAATAAATCACTTAAGCTCATTTCTGATAATCCTATATATGAACCATATTCCATTCCGGGAGAAGACGTTCTGGAAATATGGCAGGCAAAAGCGTTTATAAGCACTAATTTTCCGGAACCAACACCAGAGCCGACCTTGGAAACGTTAACGAGTATGGTTTCGCAAATGCAGAAATCCATTTCTAAACTTGACAGAGATAACAATTAACACTTTTTAACATATCTGGATTAAACTTTCTTCGCCTAATCTTATCTATCATTATAAATAACCAAATATTGATACAGATATGAAAAGATTAATGATAACAGCTGCTTTAGTAGCGGGTCTCGCAACTTTAGGATATTCTCAGGATAAACCTGAAAGACAACGCAGAGAAGGTGATAGAACCGAAAGACCAGGTGGCGAACAACGCCAGGCAAGAACTCCTGAGCAGCGTGCGCAGATGGCCACAGATGCCTTGGAAAAGAAATTAAGTCTAACGGCAGACCAGAAAGCTAAAGTTTATGCTTTAAATCTTGAGCGGGCTGAGAGAATGGAAAAAACCATGAAGTCTGAACGCGAATTCCGTAAGGAGCAAATGGAGAAGCAAAAAGCTATGATGGAAGATTCTGACAAAAAGCTGAGCAAGATCTTAACTAAAGAGCAGCAAAAATCTTACGATGATATGAAAAAAGAATCCCGTGAAAGAATGAAAGCTCGTCGTCCTCAGGGAGAACGCAGCAGAATGAAATAACATTTGTTAACAAGTCCATTTGTTATTAAATAAGAAAAGCGGTCTTTTTAGACCGCTTTTCTTATTTTTAGAAAAAAAAACTTGAAAGCCGTCAGGAGTTTTATTTCAGAACGTTTAAACTCCCGTTTAGAGGATAACTCCCTGCGATCCTTAAAGACTAATTCGCCCCTCGTCGACTTTTGTTCAAACGACTACCTGGGCTTTTCCAGATCACTGGAACTAAAACAGCTTTTCGAAACTCAACTCGCCAGGTATCCAGAATACAAGCTAGGATCCACGGGATCACGTCTTCTTACCGGGAATGATCAATTTACTGAAACCGTAGAAGCGGGCATTGCCCAGTTTCACAATTCCGAAGCTTCCCTTCTTTTCAATTCCGGATACGATGCGAATGTGGGGCTCTTTTCAAGTTTGCCCCAGCGTGGCGATACAATCATTTGCGATGAATATATTCATGCTTCAATCATTGACGGTGCCCGTCTAAGCCATGCTGCGCGTTTTGTTTTTAAACATAATGACATGGACAGCCTCGAACAGAAATTAAAGGCCGCACAGGGGAAAATATTCATTGGAGTTGAAAGTGTTTATTCCATGGATGGTGATGAAGCTCCGCTGAAAGAGATTTCCAATCTGGCTGAAAAGTATAATGCCGCACTTATTGTAGATGAGGCACATGCAATCGGCGTTTTTGGTGATCATGGAAAAGGAATAGTTGAAGCACTCAACCTCAGCGAAAAGGTTTTTGCCAGGATAGTAACTTATGGTAAAGCCCTAGGCGTTCATGGTGCAGCAATTCTGGGCAGCGATGATCTCCGTTCTTACCTGATCAACTTCGCCCGATCATTCATTTATACCACAGCTCCGTCTTTTTTAACTAATCTGGCGATCAAAACATCCTACGATTATCTGCAAACTAAAAATCATCAGCAGGATTTACAGCTGCGGATAAGTCATTTCAGGTCTAAAGTGGATTCCCTACCGGGGCTTGCCAAAAGCCGTTCTGGTATCCAGATAATATTGATTCCCGGAAACACAAAAGTGAAGGAAATCGCATCGCGCATGCAGCAGGAAGATTTTGACGTCCGGGCAATTCTAAGTCCGACGGTCTCCCCCGGTTTCGAGAGACTTCGCATCTGCTTACATAATCATAATTCCTTAACGGAAATCGAAGCACTTTGTCAATCTTTAAAATTTCACTGTGAATCATAAGCCAATCTTTGTCACGGGCATTGGAACCGGAATTGGAAAAACCATTACCTCCGCCATTATTGTCGAAAACCTGCATGCCGATTATTGGAAACCAATCCAGTCAGGTGATTTGGACAATACAGATACAGATCGGGTCAGGAATCTGGTCTCCAATCCAAATAGCACATTTCATCCTGAAGCATATCGTCTTACCCAACCTTTCTCACCACATAAATCAGCTTCCCTCGACAATACGCTTATCGATTTAGAGACTATCAAATTGCCGATTACAAGCAACAGGCTGGTGATTGAAGGCGCCGGCGGCCTAATGGTCCCTTTAAATGATAAAGACTTAATGATAGACCTTATCAAAAAGTTTGATGCTGACGTGATACTGGTATCGCAAAATTATCTTGGCAGTATCAATCACACACTGATGTCAGCGGAGATATTAAAGAGCCGGGGCATCAAACTAAAAAGTATTATTTTCTGTGGGGAACAAGATGCAAACTCGCAGGAAATTATAAATAAGCATCTCGGGGTTGATCACTTAAACATTCCTTTTCTGCCGGAAATAAACCGAATACAGATCAGTAAGCTGGCATCCGACCTGAATCTTAGATAACAATACAATCTCATCTAAGATCAATGCTTTTACCGTGGTTGAAAACCGGGTTAAATGCAAAATGTCCGGATAAGTGTTGCAAGCAACACTCATCCGGACATTCATGCGAATGTATTATTAAAGATTATTGACCTAGTACCGGATTATTAAGTACTTCGGCTTGTGGTATTGGGAATGTCAACTCATCCGAATCAAAAGTAAATGATTTACCTGCTTCAAATAAGTGATTAGTTCCTCTTGTTGCTGTAGCTTTATTACGTTTCAGAGCAAGATAACTCTTACCCTCGCCCCATAATTCAATTCTGGTTTGAAGATAAATCTCATCTTTTAACGCCTGACCGTTCAATGCATCAACATACGCAATGTTTGTTATCCTCTTCGAAAGAAGTTGTTTCAACCTGTCTCTCGCAGGAGCATCCATAGCTAATTTAGCTTTTGCTTCAGCATTCAAAAGATAGAATTCTTCAGCACGCATGTATACATAATCAGTAGTAATATTACGCTGTCCACCGATTACCCTTCCTGGGTGAAAGAACTTTCTTGTTGGAAGTAATTGAGCATCAAATTGTCTTTTACGAAGATCGTCTGTACGGATCTTTGCAAATAAAGCGTTGTCAATCAACTTAGGATCACCTGCCCATGCATAGCTATAAGTATACAAGTCCATTTGTCCCCACCATGATATAAGATCAAGGTTGTTGTCCAAAGTCAGGTCAACTCCCCAAATCCAGCTTGGATTGGAAACGTTGTTAAACCCAGACTGAGTGTTTAATAATGCTCCGGTTGTAGGGTTAAGGTTTGCAACAACTTCGTCCTCAGCAACCAGACGTAAACCGCCTGTATTGATAATAGCATCAGTTAATGTCACAACCTGATTCAAATCTGCTACAGAACCTCTTGCAGCTAATGCATAAGCAAGCAAGCCTCTGGCAACAGTTTGATTAACCTGATCTTTCGAAGTTCTGTTAAAACCTGCCAATAAATCAATCGATTTAGTCAGGTCATCAACTATCAGGGTATATACCTGCGCTGTAGTACTCTTCGCCTGATTAGGAACTTCGGTGTTCAGATAAATTGGAAGGATCTTTTCGTTTCCTGTACCGTATCCTTCAGAATAGAACTGAGCAAGGTAGAAATAACCATAAGCACGCATCGCTTTCGCCTGGCCCATGATGTACTTTTGTGTTGCTTCTGTAGGAGTAGCTTCTGTTCCGCCTAACGCATCAATTACCGCATTTGCTGCGAAAATGATCCGGTAGTAGTAACGCCATGGTGCATAGGTTTGATTAAGAGTGAAATCCTTAGTCGCCTGGTAACGCGCAATCTGAGAATACCAGCCGTAATTCACTGCACCTAAAACCATATCAGAAGCCAACATATCACTATAGATATCGTAACCTTTCTGACCAAAGTCATCATGTCCTGTTGTTCCGCCTGTACCTACGTTATACATAGTAGAATACAAACCGGCAATGTTACCATTTAGCAAAGAAGGGTCTCTTTTTGCGGCGTCCGCAATCTGCTCAGCCGATAAACTTTGTGACGGCTTTGCATCAAGGAAGTCCTTCTTACAGCCGCTCACTAGCACGAGAGCCGCTGCACTTAGAATATATAAATATTTTCTCATGATTTCTTTTTATTAAAGTTTAACTCTTAATCCAGCTGAAATAGTGGATAGAGGAGAGTATCTGTAAGTATCTGAAGATCCGGCTTCTGCAGTAGACGGATTAAATCCGTTACGTTTGCTGCTCAACCATAAGTTATCTCCTGAAACCCATAAAGTAGCTCCGGCAACACCCAGGTTACTTAAGTAACGTACGGGAATGCTGTATCCAAGACGAACATTGTTAAGAGCAAAATAATCAGCCCTTGTAACAAAACGGGATGATGCTGATGCAACATTCGCATCCTGATTGTTAGACAATCTCGGAACGTCTGTTACGTCGCCAGCTTTTTGCCATCTGTTCAAGATATCGCTGCTCCAGTTGTTTCCACCTATCAGGCCATTGTTCATTAATCCGGCATAAGCACCGTCATAAGAATAACCACCTATGCTGTAAAGCATTTGAGCGCTCATTTCGAAACCTTTCCATCCGCCAGATAAGTTAACTGCACCTCTAACCTTAGGGATTGAAGATTTGTTAAGATATTTAAGAGATGCATTTTGGTAAGTTTTAGTAGTAGTTGATTTTAACTGATCTTCAGTTACACCTGGATTTTTCGAAAGATAATCCTCCACACTTAAAATACCTTCACCAGCATCAGCTACATTATTGTTGTTAGCATCTCTGTAATTAAGCGTCCACATTGCTCTTCCATCTGCTGGATCCACACCTGCATACTCGCGCATGTAGAAATCAAAGATTGAACGGCTTTTTGCCCAAGCATAGTTACCTTGAACATCAATTACTTTCTCAACGCCTGTAGAAGGCTCGATTGGCATTTGAGTAATTTGATTTTTGAATATCTCACCGTTGACAGATAAGTTTAAGAAGTGATCTGATTTTTTAAGGATATTTCCTAATAGATCAAACTCAAGACCCTGATTTCTTAATTTACCATCATTTACAGTAAGTAATGCATAACCGATTGAAGGACCAACACGTCTTTCGAAGATAAGGTCATCGGTATTTTTGATGTAGTAATCAACAGCACCTGTCAAATAGTTTCCAATACTGAATTCAACACCAGTCTGGAACATTTTTGAAGTCTCCCAGGTAAGATCTGGATTCCCTTTTGTAGCGAACGAGAATGCTGGATTATCATTCAGGTTATCTACGTTGTACAAGTCATAGCCAGGATAGAATCCAACACCAGCCTGATCACCGATCAAACCATAACTAGCTTTTAATTTCAATGAGCTGAAGATTTTCTGATCAGCCATGAAGTTTTCACCAGTGATTAACCATGCAGCACCAACTGAACCGAAAGTTCCCCATTTATTCTTAACAAATCTTGAAGAACCATCTCTTCTTACACTTCCTGACAAGAAATACTTGTTGTTGTAATCGTAAGTCAATTGTGAGAAATAACTGTCAAGTTTGTATTCGTTAGTGTAAGAGCTGTTAGGGTTAGATACAACCGCATTATTGAAGTCTTCGATTGAATCGTCAACCAGGTTAAAACCTGATATGTTTAAGATATTCTGTCTCCAGTCAGTTGCTTCGTGAGCCGCAAGAGCTGTGAAGTTATGATTTCCGAAGCTTGTGTTATATCTTAAAAGATTCAAAAGGTTGTATGAAAACATATCCGTTTTCGTTTGGAATATACTTCCTCCTTGTGATGCAGAACCTCCGTAGTACTTATTTCCTCTGTTAACGTATCCGTTGTTGAAGAATTGAGCACCAATACGGTTTTCAAGAGTCAGGCCTTTAACGATATCAAAGTTTAATGACGCATTACCATTCAGTTCATTACGTTTATCTCTTTGTGTATCGTAAGTAGCGTCTGCAATTGCATTCGTTAAAGATCCGAATTTACGTCCTGTATCGCCGTAGTCATATTGCGGACCACCAAAAACAGGGTCGTTTACAATCTGACCATTTGCGTCTCTTTTGTAAAGTGGATAGATAGAAGGAATGTTATCAACAAACCAGAAGATACTTCCTGAATCAGATGACTGACCGCCTCTGTTTGTTTCAGTACGTGCGTATCCAAAGTTAGCGCTCAGGTTCAACCATGATTTAACCTCGTGATTAAGGTTTAAACGAGCTGATAAACGCTCAAAATCAGAATTAATTGAATATCCTTTATCATTTAAATAACCAAATGAAGTGTAGTAGTTAGTTTGGCCAGCTGAACCGCCCATTTTCACATTCACCTCATTACGTGCAGAATTCTGGAACGCAAAATCTTCCCAGTTTTCAGGATCGTATTTTCTTGTAACACCTGATCTCACGCTGCGTGTAGCAGGATCGATTAAAGCCGCACCTGTTGTTGCATTCCAGATATTATTAGCAGAAGCTATACCTGCAGTTGAAAACAACCTGGTGTTAGCATAAGTTACCGGATCTGCATTACCTACAGCAACACCCTGATTGTATAATGCTTCCCATCCTAAAGAAATAAATTGCTCTGGGGATTCGATAACACTATAACGTGGCAACAAATTCATGTTTGTTCCAGATTGACCATCTACTTCGATAAACGATGGCTTATTTTTTCCGGATTTAGTAGTAACTACGATAACACCATTTGATCCTCGTGAACCATAAACTGCAGTTGCAGCAGCATCTTTCAATACTGTGATGTTTTCGATATCACCTGGATTTACCGAGTTAAGGCTACCTGTGAAAGGAACACCATCAACAACGTATAGAGGGGCACGGTTACCGTTTACAGATCCAAGTCCGCGAACACGTACTGTTGCTGCTGTACCAGGCTGACCGCTGGTATTGATAACACGAACACCCGCTACTTCTCCGGCAAGAGCCTGTGAAATATTTGAAACACTTTTACGATTCAGGTCTTCGCCGCTTACTACTTTCGCAGTACCGGTAAAGGCTTGTCTCGTTGTAGTTCCGTAACCAACAACCACAACTTCAGAAAGTTGTTTTGCGTCAGTTACCAGACGTGCATCAACCCTATTAGATGCGCCAATAGCTACTTCCTGAGTTACAAAACCTATGTAGGTAAAAGTTAACACAGAAGCATTTGTTGGTGCAGTAAGGGAGAAATTTCCGTCTGCACCTGTACTTGTGCCGGCTGTTCCGCCTTTAACACGTACAGATACACCAGGTAAAGGTAAGCCATCATCTGCTCCGACTACTCTACCAGTGATTGTCTTATTCTGAGCCATTGCGCTGGTAATAGCAAATAACCCTAGCAATAAGAAAGCTAGTAATTTTCTTTTCATTTGAATATGATTTAATTAATTAATTGGTTATGATATCCGCACAGGTAGGGGTATCAATTTGCAAGAATAGCTGTTTTCGCACATATACAGGTAGTTACTGTGTAACATTAATGTAACAAAACTGTTGCGAATGAAACTATTCTTAAAACGAATAATACTTATATGTACCTTAAACTCTTTTACAAAATAGTGATGCTTAATAAGTTACCGTCGCGCTGCCAGAATTGATAAAATTTCTTTTCATTCTATCGAAACAAGTTTGTTGCACTTGGCATTAATGTTAAAAGTCCGATTTGGCCAAAATTAACAAAGCCGCGCCAGGGAGTCTATGAACAATGTATTCATTATATTTGCCCCGTTAACTAGGGATGCATTTACATCTTTTTATCTTCAAAAAATCTTCTAAGCATGAAAGTTATTTCAGTGATCGGCTCGGGTACCATGGGAAATGGAATAGCTCATACTTTTGCCCAGGCAGGCTATACAGTAAATCTGATTGACCTCTCCCAGGAACGGTTAACTGCAGCTTTATCCACTATCGATAAAAATCTCGAACGGCAAGTCGCGAAAGGCGTGATCAATGCTTCACAAAAGTCTGAAGCCCTGGCAAATATTACAACCTTCACCCAAATGGATTTGGGAGTTAAGGAGTCGGATCTGGTTATTGAAGCGGCCACAGAAGACATGAATATCAAGTTAAAGATTTTTGCCGATCTGGATAAAATTTGCAAACCGGAGACTATCCTTGCTTCCAACACTTCTTCAATCTCTATAACAAAGATTGCTGGCGCAACCGCCCGCCCGGATAAGGTAATAGGCATGCATTTTATGAATCCCGTTCCTGTAATGAAACTTGTAGAAGTTATCCGGGGCTTCTCATCCTCTGATAAGACGACCAAAATTGTGATGGACCTTGCGGCGGATATACACAAGGTGCCGGTTGAAGTTCATGATTATCCGGGATTTGTAGCCAACCGTATCCTTATGCCCATGATCAATGAGGCTATTCAATGCCTGCACGAAGGTGTAGCCGGCGTTTCTGAAATTGATACGGTGATGAAACTGGGCATGTCTCATCCAATGGGGCCACTTCAACTCGCCGATTTCATTGGCCTTGATGTTTGCCTTGCTATTTTGAATGTTCTCTATACAGGTTTTGGAAATCCAAAATACTCCCCTTCCCCCCTTTTAGTGAATATGGTGGCCTCCGGACAATTGGGAGTTAAATCGGGTTCTGGCTTCTATGACTATAAAGGCGGAAGCAAAGATTTAATAGTCTCGCAGAAGTTCAGCAAAAGTCATCAAGAAATACTCAACGACTTGAAAGACAGATTATTAGATCTCAAAAATTTATTATCACCGCTTTCAATACGGGACTAGACATTACATTCTATCAGGTACGCTGATCCCTAAAAGGCTCATGCCTTTGTTTATAACAGCGGCCGTAGCCGAGGCCAGGTCGAGTCTGAAATTTCTTACTGCAGTATCTTCAGCTTTGAGAATACTCTCTTCGTGATAAAACTTGTTAAATAGTTTTGCGAGCTCAAAGACGTAGTTAGCAATCTGCGCCGGACTGTATTCTTTTGCTGAAGCCGCAATTACATCAGTGTATTTTGAAAGAGTTACGATCAAATCCTTTTCCAATGGAGTGAGTACGTGCGCATAATTTTCACTCAACTTTCCTGCATAACCTGCTTTCGCCATTACCGACCGAATCCTGGCATGGGTATATTGTATGAAAGGCCCGGTATGACCCTGGAAATCTATCGACTCATTTGGATCAAACAGCAGGCGTTTCTTAGGCTCTACCTTCAGCAGGAAGAATTTTAGCGCACCCATCCCGATCATCTCGTAGAGCCTGCTTTTTTCTTCTTCAGAAAACCCCTCAACTTTCCCCAGTTCCTCTGTACGTTCTCTGGCTGTTCGGATCATCTCATCCATCAGGTCATCGGCATCTACAACTGT
>JAZKIH010000078.1:10035-15613 GCA_040384965.1 Bacteroidota bacterium
GCACGAAGAACGAGCTTCTGGTCAAGGCCCTCGTTCGTCAGGTCAATCCACACAGAACCGTCTTCCTTCTTAAAGAATACGCCGTTGGCCAGTCCTTCATCAATGGTATCCTTGCCTAACAAATAAGTATCAGACTCGTAATAATATTTCTTAAAATCAACACCGAGCTTCTTATAGGTTTCGCCAAAGCCTTCATAAACCCATCCGTTCATCTTCGCCCATAATTCTTTGACAGCCGGATCACCTGCTTCCCATTTCAAAAGCATCTCCTGTGCCTGCTTTATAACCGGTGCATTTTTCTTCGCTTCATCTTCCGTTTGTCCGGCGGCAACTAACTCCGAGATCTGCTTCTTATATTCCTTATCAAAAGTGACATAGTATTTCCCAACTAAATGATCACCTTTTAATCCCGTGCTTTCGGGTGTCTCATTATTTCCGAACTGTTCCCATGCAAGCATTGATTTACATATGTGGATGCCACGGTCATTCACCAGGTTAGCTTTTATAACATCATAACCATTTGCTGATAATATCTGAGCTACCGAATATCCCAGCAGATTATTCCGAACGTGTCCCAGATGCAGAGGCTTATTCGTGTTTGGCGATGAATATTCAACCATCACCTTTTCTCCGTTTAACTTAAACTGTCCGTAGTTTTTGTCTAGAATAGTTGTTAATAAACAATTTGTCCAGTACCTATCAGAAATAGAAAGGTTCAGAAAGCCTTTGATGACGTTATAATCCGTTACATCATCCAAGTGCTCTTTCAAATACTCACCAATGTCTGCCCCGGTTTGTTCGGGCGTCTTTTTTGAAAATCTGGTGAATGGAAAAGTAACCGCAGTTATCTGCCCCTCAAACTCCTTGCGGGTTTCCTGGATTACGATTTTATCGGCTTCAACTTCTGTATTGTAAAGCGTCTGTACGGCTTCAATAATATTCTGAACTATTTTATCTTCTATGGTCATATTATCCGGGCAAACTCCCGTCCTGTTCTAAACATTAAGTATTGTATCGCTGGCATGACGGAGAATTTCAAATGCATTCTCCGACATAAGGTTATCTTTATCCAGCGTGGGATTAACTTCCGCGATCTCAAAACAGCAAACCTTCTTATTACTCACTAATTTCACTACCAAAGCTTCGGCTTCGGTTTTGGTCATACCACCCGGTACCGGAGTGCCTGTTCCTTTCAAGTGTGAAGGGTCAAGTGAATCAACATCGAAAGAAACATAAATAAGATCACAATGATCCAGATACTTGAGTGTTGCATCCGCGATCTTTTCTACTCCGTCTTTACGGATAGCTGATATCGGGAAGATCTTTACCTTATTCTTATCAAGCAAATATTTCTCCTCCTTCTCAAAATCTCGCAGCGCAATGTAAACAAGATCGCTATAAGTGATTTTAGGCGCTATATTGCCAATATTCTTTAACTGGTACCAGTAATTGAGTGTCTCCTGATCCGGTGTGTTTACACGGCTGTCTAAATTGTCTTCGTCTAGTAATACTGCGATAGGCATTCCATGCATATTACCTGAGGGCGTAGTATATGGTGAATGAATATCCGAGTGCGCATCAACCCATATCACTCCAACTTTTAGTTTCGGAAAGGCTTTCCTGATACCTGACACTGTTCCCGCAGAGCAGCTATGATCTCCCGAGAGAACAACTGGGAACTCTTTATTTTGAAGCGTTTTGCAAACTTCGTCCGAGATGCGTTCCGTCATTGTCAACACACCTGAGATCCGCTTAGCGTGTGCATTACCCGAGGATTCCAGAAGCAGGTGATTTTCATTAGGAATCTCAGTCAGCTTGTGCTGTTTGAAAAACCGGCTGCCGAAGTCAAGTGCAGCAATTTTTATTGCATCACTTCCAAGGCTGGACCCTCTGGTCCCGGCACCTATTTCAGACTTGACTTCTATGATTCTTAATTCCCGCATATACCTTGTGCTTAGCAAAACCCAGATAGAAACTTTTACACGCTGGTGTATGTTCTATGCTATATGCTTTTTATATCTTTGCCAAAATTATAAAAAAATGCAGAGTTACGCGGAGTTTCTTGATTTAAGCGTTGGCTTCCCCCAAGAAGGTTTTGATATCATCGATGATGAGCTTTACTTCCATGATTTAAACCTCATGGAAATGATTGAAACTTACGGTTCGCCGTTAAGATTCACTTACCTTCCAATCATTAGCAAGAAGATTCAGCAGGCTAAACTGCTTTTTCAGGGCGCTATTGTAAAGAACAATTATAGGGGCAGTTATAAATATTGCTATTGCACAAAAAGCTCACACTTCAGACATATTGTTGAAGAGGCTTTGAAGAATGATATTCACCTCGAAACATCTTCTGCATTTGATATGCCGATGATTGATGCGCTGGAAAAGAAAGGTTCATTAAATAAAGACATCACCGTTATTTGCAACGGTTTTAAAACCTTCCAGTACAAACAATACATCATTGATATGCTTCATGATGGCTTTAAGAATATAGTTCCGGTACTGGATAACAAAGAAGAGTTCAATATATATGATGACGAGCTTGATATTCCTTGCAGCCTTGGCATCCGCATCGCCGCGGAGGAACAGCCGGATTCGCAGTTTTATACATCAAGACTTGGTATCAGGCTGGAGGATGTGATCGAGTTCTACAATCACAAGATCGCACAAAATCCAAACTTCAAAGTTAAGCTACTTCACTTTTTCATTAACTCGGGTATTTCTGACACTCCTTATTATTGGAATGAGCTTGAGAAATATGTTACCCTGTATTGCAAGTTTAAAAAGGTTAATCCTGACCTGGATACCCTTGACATCGGTGGCGGTATGCCTTTCAAAGATTCATTGGTTTTTGATTTCGATTACGAATACATGGTAAACGAGATCGTAAAACGTATTAAGGAAATTTGTGCAGAGCACGATGTGATTGAGCCAGATATCATCACCGAATTTGGTAAATACACCGTAGCTGAAGCTTCAGGTATTTTATATAAAGTATTAGGTCGTAAGCAGCAAAATGACCGTGAGAAATGGCTGATGCTGGACGGATCTTTCATTACAAACCTTCCGGATGTTTGGGCTCTTAACCAGAAGTACATTCTGGCCCCCGTTAACAACTGGGACTCTGAATACGAGCGTGTCAACCTGGGCGGGATTACTTGCGACGGCCAGGATTATTACAGTCAGGAAGCACACATGAACAACGTTTTCATGCCTAAGACACGTAAGGTACAGTATCTGGGATTTTTCCATACCGGCGCATATCAGGAAGTGCTGAGCGGTTATGGCGGGATTCATCACTGCCTGCTCCCTTCGCCTAAGCATGTTATCATCCGGCGAAACCGTGATGAGACATTTAATTTTGAAGTTTTTGGAGAAGAACAGAATAGCAAGCAGGTGTTAAAGATCCTGGGATACTAACGGGCCATAGCGTTTCTGCCGCAGAATACACGAAGTATAGCCTAAAGGGCGAAGCTTAGTATCCTCTGCGGTTAAATCAAAACTTGTCAATGAAAAACATATACCTTCTTCTTCTTTCTCTCCTTCCGTTAGTCTCCTGCTCTCAAAGTAATAAAGCGGAAACCACAGCCCAGCAAAAACCTGCTTCGATAAAACCTGAAGATGTTTTTACTACTCTGAAGTTTGAACTCGATGGTAAGCCGTGTATTGCTGTTATAAATAAACAGTACAAGGATTACAAAAACAAAGCAATGTTTCCGCTTTCTCTGTTCCTTATGGTGTCTACCACTGAGAAAGACCAGAACGGCCATCCCACTGAAAAAGAAGCTGTAATTTTCCATGAGCTGCAATCCCGGATCATACGGGAGCTGAGCGACGGGCTGCAGTACTGCCATGTTGGAACAACGATAATGAACGGCTCACGCGACATCCTGCTCTATATTAATTCCAAAGATCAGGAGAAAGCGTCTGCGATACTGAATAAGATCAAAGAGGAAAACAAACGCTTCGTGTCTTACACATTTGAGCCAGATCCGGAATGGGAGGCTGTCGCGTCATTTTATGAAGCGGTAACGAATTAAGCGTCGAATTTATCCAGCAACTTGATCAGGGTTGCAAAATCCTTCGGATAAGGAGCTTCGAAAGACATCTCGGTATTTTCATCGATCTTGAAAGTTACCTGTCGTGCATGAAGGGCAAAACGCTTCATAATCGGAAGCTCTTCCTGATCCTTCCCGATCCGATATCCGCGTTTGATCTGAGAAAGAAATACAGGCAAACCGCCATACATTTCGTCGCCAGCAATATTAGCCCTTTGTGAAGCAAGGTGAATCCTGATCTGGTGCATCCGGCCAGTGATAGGCCTGCATTCTACCAGGGTATAATGCTTGTAGTATTTCAGTGAATTAAAGATCGTTTCAGCTGCCTTTCCTTCCTGGCGGTTAATTGCAACGTTCTTGCCGCCAAGGTTCAGAATTGGAAGGTCTACGTGTAAATCTTCAAAAACCTGCGTACCGTTAATAACGGCGTGATAGACCTTGTTTACTTTGCGATGCTCAAACTGCATAGAAACAAAGCGGTAAGTTTCCGGATTTTTAGCAATGATCAGAGCTCCGGACGTCTCGCGGTCTAGCCGGTGGCATATCTGCGCATCGTCCGAGTATTGCTTAGCCAAACGCAGCAAATTGATCTCGCCCCCTTCACGGTCATCAAGCGAGCTTAAAAAGGCTGGCTTATTGACAACAATAAGATTATCATTTTCAAAAAGGATGAGGTCTTGGAATTTGGGAAACTTCACGGGCTATCGATTATGCCGCAAAGGTATGGTTTTCAAAGGAAACGGGAAATGCAAATCGGGAGATGATACCAGCCCCTATTCCGCATTTCGGATCTACTTCTCCTCAAACTTATATCCCACACCTTTAACGGTCGTCACGTAACGGTCACCCAGCTTCTCACGCAACTTGCGAATATGAACGTCGATCGTGCGATTCGTAACCACAACTGACTCTTCCCAAATAGCATTCAGGATAACGTCACGAGTGTAAACTTTACCGGGCTTCGATGCCAGCAGATATAATAATTCGAACTCTTTTTTTGCTAAGGTAATGCGTTCTCCTTTGCGGAACACAAGAAATGCTTCCCGGTCTATGATCAGGTCTGCGATCTCCAGTTTATTCTCCTCTTCAGCCTCGGCTTGCACATTTCGTCTTAATATTGCATTAACACGGCTCACCAGCGCCCTTGGCTTAATCGGTTTGGCTATATAATCATCTGCGCCCACATTAAAACCAGCAATTTCTGAATACTCCTCGCTTCTGGCCGTTAGGAAAACCATGAATGTATTCTTGAATTCATTCATTGATCTTAAGATACGGCAAGCTTCAATGCCATCCATCTTTGGCATCATGATATCAAGAATGATCAGATCAGGAAGTACCTTTTTCGCTTCAATTACAGCCTCCTGGCCATTTGTAGCAGTAAATACCTGATATCCTTCCTTCTTCAGACTGTACTCTATTAGTTCCCTGATATCCGGTTCATCATCAACAATCAGGACCTTATGCTTAGCTGTACTCATAGATGGATTATTTTTTATAAAAGTAAGCTGTTAATT
>JAZKIH010000079.1:0-30485 GCA_040384965.1 Bacteroidota bacterium
TGACAGGAATCTCAATTTTTAATATTAGCAGCAGTTTTCTTTCTTCAGTATTAGTATTCTTGAGTGTGTGGGACGGACCAGAAGTACACCAGCAAGTTGGCTGGTTTTCAGTAGGCACAAACCTGTTTTCGGCAGGAATTCTACTGAACAACCTTTCTGTTCTGATGATGGTGCTTGTGTCCGGGATCTCAGTCCTTGTACATATTTACTCCATTTCTTACATGAAAGGGGATCTAAACATTGATAAGTATTGGGCATACCTGGGATTGTTTTGTTTTTCGATGATGGGTCTGGTGGTATCAGACAGCTTATTGCTTATTTATATGTTTTGGGAGCTTGTTGGTTTCTCATCATATCTGCTGATAGGATTCTGGTTCACAAAAGATACGGCATCACAAGCCGCAAAGAAAGCTTTCATAATGAACCGGATAGGAGATGTCGGCTTTCTAACCGGGCTAATGATCGTTTATTCGCAATTTGGAACTTTTGATTTGGTTAGGCTATTTGGATCTGACGGACTGATAAACTCTGCATCTATTGTGGATGGAATATGGATTAGCACATCTTCTGAAATGCCTGTGATCTGGCTTACAATTGCTGGTCTCGCTTTTTTTATGGGCGCTATGGCAAAGTCTGCGCAATTCCCACTCCATACCTGGCTTCCGGATGCCATGGAAGGTCCGACATCAGTTTCTTCGTTAATACACGCAGCAACAATGGTTGCCGCGGGAGTATTTCTGTTGGGTCGAATATATCCACTTTTTGACACAATTGTATTGAATGTTATAACTACAACAGGGGTATTAACAGCATTCATGGCGGCTACAATTGCCCTTACGCAAAATGACGTCAAGCGTATCCTCGCCTATTCAACGATCTCCCAGTTAGGTTTTATGATAGCCGCTATGGGAATTGGGGCTTATGGTGAAAGTATTTTTCACCTCGCAACGCATGCATTTTTTAAGTGCCTGTTATTTCTTGCAGCCGGGGCGGTCATTCATCAGCTCCATCATCACAAAGAGCATCATAATCTTGAGTTTGATCATCAGGATATTCGATTGATGGGTGGATTGCGTAAGCAAATGCCAAAAACATTTATCACCATGTGTATTGCAGCTGCCGCACTGGCAGGAATTCCCTTCACATCAGGGTTTCTATCAAAAGACGCCATTCTTATAACATCATTTGAATGGGCGGAGGGTTATCATGGTTTTAAAAAATTAGTCCCTTATCTTTTGGTATTGACTAGCTGGCTAACTGTATTTTATATAGCCCGGCTTATTTTCAAAATTTTCCTGGGTAAACCGCGGTACGAGGGCATTAATGAAGCTCCCCGTTCCATGTCGGGGATACTCATTACTCTTGCTGTGGGCAGCCTATTCCTATTATTCTCGTTTAATCCATTATCTTATAATGCCTCCTGGATTCTTCACGGATTTCAATCTGCGGGCGTGAAAACATTTGATAGTCTACATATGCTCGTTCCAGCTATCGTCACTATTGTAAGTCTTTTGGTTGCTTTTATGGCCTACAAAATATATGGTGAGCGGGCAATTAAAACTTTTCCCGACCGGGGATTTTTATATCGGTTTTCTAACAGCGGCTGGTATCTTGATAATGTATATAATTTTTTGTTCGTAAGATCCACAACGGCTCTTTCTCGGTTCAGTTATAAGTTTGATAAAGTAGTGATAGACGGTTTTGTGAATCTGATGGCGGTATTAACTACTGTTAGCTCCGATATCGCCGATTGGCTGGACAGAAATATTGTCGATGGCCTTGTTAATGGAGTAGCCGGACTTGCTCGTAAAACTGGTGATTTTGCGAGGCGATTTCAGAGCGGAAAATTGCAGCATTATCTTATCACTATGCTGACTCTTGTCGTCACTTTTTTTATACTTACGTATTTGATATGAATTCCATGATAATACTTGGCTGCAAAAACGATAGTTTAGAACTCAAATGAATAACATGTTATCCATACTCATATTTTTACCGCTTATTGCCGCTTTGGCGATCATATTGTTGCCATCCAGTTTTAGGGAGCGTTTTAAGTATATAGCACTGGGTACAAGTATTATTCAATTTGTTCTGACGCTATCAATCTATCTCAATTTTAACGCTTCCTCCTCATATGCAGGAGTGAACAGAGAAAGCCAGTTTCAACTACTGGAAAAAATCCCGTGGATCAGATTAGATCTTGGATCAATCGGCAAACTGGAGATAGACTATTTTTTAGGAATTGACGGCTTATCTATGCCGTTCCTGATTCTCTCCGCATTAGTCATGTTTGTTGCGACATTGGCTTCCTGGGATATTAAAGCCAATTTGAAAGCTTTTTTTGCACTACTACTGTTGTTGAACACAGCGGTAATGGGCGTTTTCTGTTCTCTGGACTTCTTCCTCTTTTATATTTTTTATGAGCTAATGCTTTTGCCTTTGTATTTCCTTATCGGGATGTGGGGAGGTGTTCGAAGAGAGTACGCTGCAATTAAATTCTTCTTGTATACTCTTTTCGGATCAGTATTCATGCTTCTGGTCATTATTGGTTTGTATTTTTCTGTGGTAAATCCTGCAACTGGTAATCACACTTTCAACATGATTCTGATGATGGATCCCGCTAACTACCTCGGAAGCTCTGTATTTTCAGCGGGCGCCGGGCAAAGTATGCTGGGAATTTCGGCCAGGCTGCTTGCATTCATTGTACTGTTTGTGGCGTTTGCCATTAAAGTCCCAATCGTTCCTCTGCACACCTGGCTGCCGGATGCTCACGTTGAGGCGCCTACTCCGGTCTCGATCATCCTTGCCGGATTACTTCTGAAAGTTGGTGGATATGGAATTCTGCGGATCTGTTATAGTATTTTCCCTGACGCAGCGATTCAATCAGCCTGGTGGATTGGTTTGATAGGAGTGGTATCCATCATCTACGGAGCCTTGAACGCCCTTGCTCAAACAGATTTGAAGCGCCTGATTGCATACTCATCTGTGTCGCACATGGGTTTTGTGCTATTGGGTATAGCCTCAGGTACTGTTGAAGGCGTCAGCGGGGCTGTTCTTCAAATGATCAGCCATGGTGGCCTGTCGGCAATGCTCTTCTTCCTTGTGGGGATGTTATATGACCGCGTGCACGACAGGGAGATCGCCAATTTCAGAGGTTTAGCATTAGTAATGCCTCAGTACACCGCATTCGTCATGATTGCTTTTTTTGCTTCCTTGGGATTGCCAGGATTTTCTGCATTCATGGCCGAAGCTTTCAGCTTAATTGGTGCGTTTACATCTCAGGAAGTAAATGGATTAGTGCCACGCTGGATGGCAATCGGCGGATCCATCGGTATCCTGTTAAGTGCTGCTTATTTTCTCTGGACATTGCAACGAATGTTTTTTGGACAAACGCGACTAAAAGGCGGTGATGTTTGGTTATCACAATTAAGGGATGTTAACGGCCGAGAGAAAGTAGCGCTGGTTCCGTTGGCTATTCTTGCAATTGCGTTAGGGGTTTTTCCATCTTTAATATTCAGTAAAATGAATGCATCGGTTCTGGCCTTCATTCAGTTGATTTCGGGATGATGAATGATTTTATTCCTTACATATCGCTCTCTATCAATGACACTGTAAATAGCCTGAACTTTTTCTACCCTGAAATAGTTCTGGTTGCAGGTTTTCTTTTGGTCATACTGGCAGACCTTTTTTTTTCTAAAACACGCCCTCAGTTAGCTTTTCTGATAACTTTCTTAACATTGCTCATTTCAGCTGCATTGAATGTTTACATGCTGGGACGAGGCTACATGCAGCTGTTTGGAGGAATGGTGATTCTCGACCATCCTGCTGTACTCTTTAAGCTTATTTTCTGCTTCATAAGTATTCTGTTCGTATTATTCGTGAGATATCATAAGGCTCTGCAGAATAGCAGAAAAGGTACAGGAGATCTCTTTAGCATTTTAATGGCTGTTCAATTAGGCTTGAACCTGATGGTAATGTCGCAGAATTTGCTGATGATCTATCTTTCATTGGAGATGGTTTCAGTAGGCTCATATCTGATGGTTGGCTATTTATCTCAAAACTCAAAGCAGAGTGAAGCAGCAATGAAGTATGCATTGTTTGGAGCTGTTTGCTCAGCTTTTATGCTTTATGGAATGTCATTGCTTTATGCCTTTACAGGCACTCTCGAAATTTCTTCAGCTGAGTTTGCCAAAGTTTTGGAAACAATTCCTTTCCACTCATGGGGATTAGCATTTATAATGATAGTAATAGGCATCGCTTTTAAGCTGTCTCTGGCTCCTTTTCATTTCTGGGCTCCCGATGTTTATGAGGGTGCCCCAACTCCTGTCACTGCGTTCCTATCAACCGCTCCGAAAATCGCCGGTGTTGGTCTTTTTATACGAGTTTTGCCTCCCTTTCAGCAGTTGAGCTTGTCGGGCGTTGATGATTCGCCTGTCAATCTAATAAATGCCCTGGCTGTAATGGCAGTATTAAGCATGATCGTGGGAAATTTTGGAGCAATCTGGCAAAATAATGTAAAGCGCATGCTCGCTTATTCGTCTATCGGGCACACTGGCTTTATGATGATGGCCGTACTTGTTTTTTCAGCTAGTGGCTTTAAAGCACTAACATTTTATGTGATCATTTATTCTATTATGAACATGGCTGCTTTTATGATTGCAGATGAAGTTGAAGAGAAAACAGGCAAGCAGAATATTGATGAATATAGAGGTCTTGGAAAGGGACTTAGCGTTTTAATGATCGCCATGGTTATTGTTTTGGTGTCACTTACAGGCTTACCACCAACAGCAGGGTTTACAGCGAAATTTCTTGTGTTTTCGGCAGCCATAGAAGCCTATACTGCTTCAGGTTCGGCTTTGTTAATGATCTTGATCATCGTTGGAGCTATCAGCACCGTTGTTTCCCTTTTTTATTATTTCAGAATTCCTATGAACGCTTTCTTAAGAACTAGTGATAACCCTGTAATCGACTTTGAATATTCGCCGAAAACATACATCAGCCTGTTCCTTGTTTTCCTCCTGTTATTTTTTATTATTTTCCCCTCCGCTATTTTAAGTTATCTATAACGATAAGAAATAGTTTAATAATCACATTGTCAATTTGTTACCCAAGGGGATTTTTTACTTCGATTCGGAGGGATTTCATTGGCTTCTTAGGGATTAAATATCTACTTTTGCATCCTCACAACCACGTATGAGCGAGCAGATCAAACATGAGTGCGGCATCGCACTTATCCGCCTTTTAAAACCTTTATCTTATTATCAGAAAAAATACGGCACAGCACTTTACGGGCTGAATAAACTGTACTTGTTGATGGAAAAGCAACATAACAGGGGACAGGATGGTGCAGGAATAGCTACAATAAAATTGGATGTTCAGCCCGGTAAGAGATATATAAGCAGACATCGGGCAATGGGTTCTAATGCGGTTGCTGAGATATTCGAGTATGTGCAAAATAAATTCGCCGATGTTCAGAAGAACAACCCTGAACTGCTTCAGGATACTGAATGGTTGAAAGAGAATATCAGCTTCACCGGGGAAGTACTTATGGGGCATCTGCGTTACGGAACCCACGGTAAAAATAGTATAGAAAGCTGTCACCCATTCCTTCGTCAGAATAACTGGATGACCCGTAACCTGGTCATCAGTGGTAATTTCAATATGACCAATGTGGATGAACTGCTCGAGCAGCTTTTTGAGCTTGGGCAACACCCTAAAGAGAGAACGGATACGGTAACAGTTCTTGAGAAAATTGGACACTTTTTAGATACAGAAAACCAGGAACTTTTTGACAAATATAAGGCTGATGGATTTTCGAACGAAGCTATCAGTCATCAGATAGCTGAACATATTGATGTTGCGTCCATTCTCAGACGATCAGCTAAAACATGGGATGGCGGTTATACTATCAGCGGAATTTTAGGACATGGAGATGCATTTGTTATGCGCGATCCGGCGGGCATCAGGCCTGCCTTCTACTATCATGACGATGAGGTGGTTATTGTTACTTCGGAACGGCCCGCAATTCAAACTGCTTTTAATGTACCTCTTGAATCTGTTAAGGAGATAAAGCCAGGGCATGCCTTAATTGTTAAAAAGAATGGGACGGTCACAGAAGAACAGTTCCGTGAGCCTGAAGTACAGAAATCATGTTCATTTGAACGAATCTATTTCTCAAGAGGTAGTGATGCGTCGGTTTACCGTGAGAGAAAACAACTTGGCCGTTTACTCTGCCCTCAGATTCTTGGGGCAATAGACCATGATCTAAAGAACACCGTATTTTCATTCATTCCTAATACTGCGGAAGTTGCATTTTATGGAATGGTTGAAGGGGTGCATAAATACGTGAAACAATACCAGCGCGATACTCTACTAAACCGTGCGGACCGTATCTCTGATAAGGAATTGGAAGAGGTACTGAACATTGCTCCAAGAATCGAAAAGATCGCGATAAAAGATGTTAAATTAAGAACGTTTATCACTCAGGATGCAGATCGGGGGGATATGGTGGCCCACGTATATGATACTACTTACGGTCTGATTAAAAGAGGTACAGATAACCTTGTTGTTCTTGACGATTCAATTGTAAGAGGAACCACGCTAAAGCAAAGTATTCTAAAGATCCTTGATCGGCTGGGTCCTAAGAAAGTTATAGTTGTTTCCTCAGCTCCGCAAATTCGTTATCCAGATTGTTATGGTATAGATATGTCAAGGATGGGAGAGTTTGTAGCTTTCGAAGCGGCGATATCTCTTTTACGGGAAACAGGTAAGGAAGCCGTTATCGAAGAAGTCTACCAGAATTGTCTTGAATCTCAAAAACTTGGCAACAAACAGGTTAAGAATTATGTACAGCAAATTTATAATCAGTTTACCGATCAGCAGATCTCAGATCGAATAGCGAAGATAATTACCCCTAAAGAAATTAAAACAGAAGTACAGGTTATCTATCAAACACTGGATAACCTTCATAAAGCAATTCCTGATCACCTTGGTGATTGGTATTTTTCCGGTAACTACCCAACCCCGGGAGGAAATAAGGTTGTCAACAAGGCATTTATGAATTGGATGGAGGGGAAAAACCAGCGGGCTTACTAATTTTTAACGTTGATCTCTAATTAGATAAGGGAGTGGCCCGTCAGTAAATTGTATAGTAACCTTACTGCGAAGATTAGTATAAGTACTCCAGCTACCCTGTTTAAATTAGAAATAGTCTTTTCTTTTATTTTGTAGCGAAGTTTATTAGCGTAGTAAGCCTTAACTACATCTACGCTGAACTGTGTGATTAAGATTGACCCAAAGAAAGGCATCACTTCCGCGCTATCTATCTCGCCAGAAATTGAAATTACTCCACTGGTTACACTTAACCAATACAGCAAGATAGCCGGATTGAAAATGCACATAAGAAAGCCCTTGAGGAAATAACCCGTATTATGGCGCTTCGATGTGGTTTTTTCGTAATTAACCTTTACTTTTTTGAAAAGATAATAAATTCCGATAGCAAATAAGATCGAGCTGCCGGCTACACCTATCTGAACTCTGTAAGTGTTTTCGAGGGCAAGAAAGGAACTCCCGTAGAGGGTAAGCGCCACATAAAAGATGTCACTCACAACAACCCCTGCCGCGAGCGATACTCCAGCGTAGAATCCTTTTTCAATACTTGTTTTAATCAGAGCAAAAAATACAGGGCCGGTTAAAAAAGACAGCACAAATCCCAATCCAATTCCTGATATAATTGATTCGATCATTCCGAATTATAAATCCAATTTTGCGAATATGCGAATAGTATGCTTAATAACAATGGAAAAACGGTTTAGGTTTCAGCCATAAGACATCCTTATAAAATTGTGTTTTGGACTTGGAGAGCCTTATGAGATTCACTATCACTGTATTAGTGCCGGCGTTGAAACGTTGACCGTCTTACTGCTATGCTCCGGCCATAACCTTATCTCCGATCCCGCTCAAAAAATTCATTCACATATGAAAAAATTAATTTATGTTAGGGTTACATTTTAAAAAAACTAATCTTTAAATGATGGAGAAAAATTCACAAACTAATTATGGATCCGCGTTATACACTATAATAACGGTGTTTTTTTTCTGGGGTTTCCTAGCTGCCAGCAACGGGATTTTTATTCCCTTCTGTAAAACACACTTTAACCTTACACAATTTGAATCACAGTTAATCGAGTATACTTTTTATGGAGGTTATTTTATCGGATCGTTAATTTTATTCTATGCATCTAAGATTAGCAAAGTTGATATTATCAATAAATTAGGGTACAAAAATGCCATAGTGGTTGGTCTGGTAATATCCGCTGCCGGCGCTTTGTTAATGATCCCAGCAGTCAATTCCGGCTCCTTTCCTTTTATTCTAACCGCTTTTTTCTTCGTAGCTATAGGATTTTCCCTACAGCAAACTGCTGCAAATCCATTTGTCATAGCCTTAGGCAGTCCGGTAACGGGTGCTGATCGGTTGAATTTGGCCGGTGGGGTAAATAACTTCGGAAGTATTTTAGGGCCAATTGCTGTAAGTATAATACTATTTGGTAGTGCTCATGCGGTTACGCCGAAAGTAGTGGAGATAACATCCATAAACACTTTATATTACGTTCTCGCAGGTCTTTTTCTTGCTGTTGCAGCTTTCTTCGCAGTTACTAAATTGCCCAAGGTTACGAGCGACGAAAAGATCGAATCAAGTGATAAGACAAATTTACCATTAGGTGTTATTTTTGTTGCTTTCGTTCTGGTTCTGGCCGGAATCCCGCTCGCTGAAATAACAGGTTTGAGTTTGTCGTACTTTGTTTATGCTGCTCTGATAATTATCGTTCTAACATTATTTTTAACCCTTGGCGCGGCGTCAAAAGACAAAACTGGCTGGGGTGCAATGGGTTATCCGCAGTTAATATTGGGGATGATGGCCATATTCACTTATGTTGGAGTTGAGGTGACAATTCAAGGGAATATGGGTACCCTTTTAAAATTACCTGAGTTTGGAGGCTACAATGATGCAACCATCGCACCGTTTATCTCATTGTACTGGGGAAGTATGATGATTGGCCGGTGGACAGGTGCTGTAAGTGCATTCAAACTTGCCAAAAGCACAAAAAACATATTGACTATCGTAGTGCCATTTGTAGCTTTCGGAATAATATTATTCGCAAACGACTGGAACGGTACTGATGTAAGTCAGTTTTATGTTTACGCAGTTTGTGTTGTAATTCTTATTGCCGGGTTCTTCTACAGTCAGGAAAAGCCAGCTAAAACGCTTCTAACATTTGGTGTTTTGGGAGCAATTGCAATGGTAATTGGCCTTATGACAACTGGTCAAATAGCAATTTACGCTTTTCTTAGTGGCGGCCTTTGCTGCTCTATTATGTGGCCGTGTATTTTTGCATTATCTATAGCTGGCTTAGGTAAGTATACCAGCCAGGGTTCTGCGTTCCTTATTATGATGATTCTTGGGGGAGCAATAATACCACCGGTACAGGGGCTTCTTGCTGATGAAAGCGGTATTCACATTTCTTATATAGTACCTGTAATCTGCTTTGTTTATATTGTATATTTTGCAATAAAGGTTAGTACAGAGCTGAAAAAACAAGGTATTGATGTAAGCCAACTTGACGCAGAAGCTGCACATTAATGTTAGAAAAGCCAAGCTTTGATTTAATATTCATGAAACTTGCTACCGACCTGGCCGCACGCTCACATTGCGTGAAGGCCCAGGTCGGTGCGGTTTTAACGAAGGACACCAGGATTATTTCCATTGGTTATAACGGGCCTCCTGCAGGCACTCATAACTGTGATGAGGAATGGCCGGAAACGGGATGTCCCCGTGATTCTAAAAATAGCTGTTCACTTGCTCTTCATGCTGAAGAGAATGCCATATTATATGCTGTAAAGAATGGCGCTACGCTTGAGGGTTCTACTCTATACCTCACTTTATCGCCGTGTATTGCGTGTGCCCGAATAATTTATTCATCAGGTATTAAGAGAGTTTGGTTTAAAGCATCTTACGCAGAATATAAAGGACTGCCATCAGACGAAGGAGTTGATTTTTTAAATCGCTTCGGGGTAGAATGCAGTAAATTCAATTAGAAACTCTTTGAGGCAATATCCCAATCTTATTAAGATTTGATGCCTGCTGGTAGTTGTCTCAACCTGATATTCTACAAGGTAAAAAGGCATTAAAATAATTTTATTTTTTTTTTCATTTCGCGTACCCATTGGATAGTGGCTTTGCCGTCTTAGGATTAGAAAGGGAATAAATGCCTTTTCACACCTATGAACGAAGCAAATAAGCTGCTTGAAAAATATAAGGCCGGAAAATGTACATCTGAAGAACAGATGCTCCTTCGAAAATGGTTTCATCATTTGGGCGAAGACGAGACCTCTGAACTTACAGAAGAGGACCTTATAGCTGCCAGGCGATCATTTGAGAAGAATGTCGCGGGCTTAACAGGCGGTTGGCAACGTACCTGGATGCCTATGTTAGCTGCAGCGGCAGTCCTTGTTGTAATTTCAGCTGGGATCTACTTTTATACGGATTATTCCAATGGGCCCGAGGAGACATACGCCAATGTCGACGGACAGACGGACATTACTCCTGGCGGAAATAAAGCAGTACTGATACTGGCTGATGGCAGCAGGATTAGTTTAACTGATGCTAAAAATGGAGAGCTCGCCGAACAATCCGGTATGAAGATTACTAAGGCAGAGGACGGTCAGTTAATTTATACTGTGTCTAATTCTGGAAACTCATCTCAACCGCTTTCATATAACACTATTGAGACGCCTGCAGGCGGACAATACCGCGTAAACCTGCCCGATGGAAGTAGAGTGTGGTTAAATTCAGCGTCATCGCTTCGGTATCCTGTTAGGTTCGTAGGCAACGAGCGCAAAGTCCAGATAACAGGGGAGGCTTACTTTGAAGTCGCTTCTGATAAAACAATGCCGTTCAAAGTTGTCAGCAATGATCAAATTGTAGAAGTTTTAGGAACTCACTTCAACGTAATGGCGTATCCTGATGAAAGCAGTACAAATACAACTTTATTGGAAGGATCAGTCAAAATTGTTAAAGAGAATAAAAGCAAAGTGATCTCACCGGGTCAGCAGGCAAAAATACAAAACGGCAATATAGATGTGGTAGCCGTAGACACCGAAGAAGTAACAGCCTGGAAGAATGGTTATTTTATATTCAAAAGCGAGGACATTCAGAGTATAATGCGTCAGGTATGCCGCTGGTACAATACAGAAGTTGAGTATCACGGCAATATTTCAGGAAAAGTTTTTGGGGGGAAAATATCCCGCTCAAGAAATATCTCAGACGTGCTGGAAATTCTTGAGTCAACAGGTTCATTACATTTTACAATAGTAAACGGGAATGCTCCCGGCCAGGAAAGGAGGATAGTAGTTATGCCCTAGACCTATACTTATCTTAGGGTAACTGAAAAAATAAACCGGAGCGCTACGAACGCACCGGTTCAGGTCTGTCGCTAGGACAATTTCAGGTTTACCCGCTCAATAATATTGCGATATCAACAAACTCATAAACCGAAACAACACAAATGTATGAAAATTTCTTCTCTTAGGATCTGCGGGGAATATTCTTTTCCCTTCAAAATGCTGCTGATTATGAAACTTACTCTTGTTTTAATGGTCGCTACGATACTCCAGGCAAGTGCCTCGGGGTATGCCCAAAGGATTACGTTATCCAAGAAAAACGCTTCTCTTGAACAGGTATTCTGGTCGATAAGCAGTCAAAGTAAATATGAATTTATTTATGATGCAGCGATGCTCAAAGAAGCAAAGCCTGTCGATGTTGAATTCGAAAAATCTACACTTGAAAGTGTACTTAAACAGTGTTTTGCAAATCAGCCACTGACTTATACTATTAATGACAATACAGTAATAGTGAAGCGAAAGCCTCTTCTTTTCCTGTCACCCAGAGTTCGCGAATTTAATCTTTCTGTTCCTGATGAAGTACCACCGGTTACTGTCAGGGGTCAGGTAACTGATTCTGATGGTATAACATTGCCCGGCGTTAGTATTAAGCTTAAAGGAACTACTATAGGAACGACTACCGATACTGACGGAAGGTATACCTTAAACGTTCCTGACGACAGTGGTGTTTTGATATTTACATCTATAGGATTTGTAACTCAGGAAATTGCAGTAAGTGGCCGCAACTCAATTAACGTTAAGCTTGAAATGGCTAATAACGTCATGAATGAGGTTGTAGTGACTGCACTTGGTATAGAAAGGGAATCCAAATCTTTAACCTATGCTGCTCAGACAATTAGTGCTGATGAGCTTAATCAGGCAAAAGAAACTAATCTTATCAATTCATTGGCGGGTAAAGTAGCTGGGGTTACGATTACAAAGAACGCCACCGGCCCGGGTAGTTCCTCAAAGGTTCTGTTACGGGGAAGCCGCTCGATTTTTGGAAACAACCAGCCTTTGTACGTAATTGATGGTGTACCTATGGATAACACCAGTCGTGAGCAAGGTACCGGACAAACTAGTGGAAGCCGCGATGGTGGTGATGGTATCGGTATGCTAAATAGCGATGATATCGAGAGCATGACCATACTTAAAGGTGCTTCAGCTGCCGCTCTGTATGGTAGCCAGGGACAAAATGGTGCAATTATTATTACAACCAAAAGAGGAAAGGCTGGCAAGATCACTATTGACTATACAGGTAATACAACCGTCGATCGTCCTTTTATCTTACCTGAAGTTCAGGCTGAATATGGCCAGGGAGCAGGAGGAGTTTATAACGCAAACAATGAAAGCAGCTGGGGGCCAAAAATAACCGGACAACAAATTACTTTATGGAATGGTAAACAAGTGGCCATGCAGGGACAGCCGAATCGGATTAAAGATTTTTATCGTGATGGGTCAAGCTTATCCAATACAATTGGCATAAGTGGTGGTGGTGAGAAAATGCAAACTTACTTTTCTTATGGAAACAGTAGGGCAAATGGTATTCTTCGAAACCACGAATACGACCGGAATAATTTTGATTTTAAAATAGACAATACGATCTCTGACAAGCTTTCATTCTTCTCGAAGCTAAGCTACATTGTTGAGGACGTAGACAATAAGCCGTTTACCGGCGAGAGAAACGATGCCACTGGTAGTATTTACCACGCACCAGCATCTATTCCATTGAGTGAGATGCAAAATTTTGAGTACATCGATGCTTTGGGTAATCTCAGACAAAGCTATTGGGTTCCGGGATCCATTTATTTATCGAATCCATACTGGAAAATGAGCAGACAGCTTTTCTTTGAACAGAAACGCCGGTTAATCGGACTGGTATCTGCGAAATACAAGTTCACTAATTGGTTGGATCTTCAGGTTAGGGGAAGTTTAGACAGAACAGACGAGTCAACTGAAGAAAAGATGTATAACGATTCTTATGAACTATCAGGAAACGGAAGTCTTTACAATCTTTATGATGGCAACAGACGTGCGACAAATGTGGATGCTCTTTTATCCTTCAGACAGGATCTAAACAAAAGCTTTAATCTGACCGGATATCTGGGCGGGTCGATACAGGAAACTAAATACGAATCTGTTGCGACAGTTGCTAACGGCCTAAATAAATTGGATTTCTTCTTTATGTCCAACGCGAAAAATCCAAGGACAAGTAACAGTATTGGCAGGACACCGCAGGTACAATCATTATATGCTACCACAACCCTGTCATACAATAATTATTTATACCTGGATTTGACTGCACGTAACGATTGGTCGTCTGCACTTCCAAAGGAAAACCAATCTTATTTCTATCCCTCAGTGGGACTAACAGCTATTGTTAGCGATATGGTTGATCTGCCAACCTGGGTTTCTTATGGTAAGGCGCGCGTTACGCTGGCAAATGCTGGTTATGGTGGACAGCAGTATCTAACGGATAACTATTTTTCTGTTGGAGCTGGTGGTACTATCAATCCCCCTGGAACTCGTTCATTAGGTAACTACAAACCAGAGCTGACAACCTCTTTTGAAGCTGGTCTGGACTGGCGATTCTTTACCAACCGCCTTGGCCTGGATATAACATATTATCGGAGCGAGACCAAAAACCAGCTGATTTCATTAGCGGTTCCTAATGCGACATTATTTAATGCCCAATATATCAATGCGGGTTTGATTAGAAACACAGGAGTGGAGTTCATGTTGACAGGTACACCTGTCAGATCAAGCGCATTTTCATGGGACGTAATGTTCAATTTCTCTAAAAACGTCAACAAAGTCGTTGAACTTTCAGACAGACTGAAAGTAGCTGTTTTGGGTGATGACAGGCAGGTGCTTGAAACCGTAGAGGAAGGCAAAAGTTATGGTACTATGTACATGGCAGAGTGGAAAAAGGATGCTCAGGGCAGGAGAATAGTTAATGCAAATGGTGTTCCGGTGGTTACAGCTAAAACAGCGTATGCGGGAAATTATAATCCTAATTATATGCTGGGCATGAACAACTCTTTTGAATTTAAAAACCTATCGCTCAGTTTTCTTTTGGATTACAAAAACGGTGGAACAGTGATAGGTGGTACATTGGCTGCGATGGATGCGAGCGGAAATTCTAAAACTTCACTTTACGGACGTGAGGGCGGAATTGTATTAGATGCTGTTACAGATGCGGGGGTTCAAAACACCAAATCGATTACAGCAGAAACTTACTGGCAATCCTTGGGTAACCGGACTCCTGTTAAAGATTTCTATGCTTTCTCGGCAACTAACTTAAGGATGAGAGAAGTTGTATTTGGTTATAAATTGCCAAATGAGTTGGTTAGGAAATCAGGTTTCGTTCAAACAGCGAGATTGTCACTTGTGGGAAGAAACTTGTTTTTCATACAGCGTGATGCTCCTTACGATCCTGAAATTGCTACGGGCGTTGCTAACAGGGGAGGTTTGGAATATTCATCGTTGCCAACTACCCGCAACATTGGTCTTAGCCTTAACGCATCCTTTTAATGTTTAATTGGCTATTGAAATAAATATTCGTACTAATATTAAACTGAATAGAATGAAATCTCAAAAATCATTATATAGAAAATGGGCCACCAGGGTGATCCTATTTTTAACACCGGTTGTGATACTAACTGCCTGTACTAAGAACTTCGAGGAAATAAATACCAACCCTGCAGGCTTGAAAGAGCTTGCACCACCGGATCTGAGAAGTCTATTTCCGGGAGCGTTAGTTACAGGACTGGGCGCAGGCTACAACGAAACAACGATGTTATTATTTGCTGGGGTATACGCCCAGCACTTCGCGAGTACTAACCCGGCTCAGGAGTCTCACAGATATGTTATCGTTCAAAGATGGATGGACATCTGGCCTGGAACTTACACAGGCACTATGCCCAAGCTTGTAAATATTATCGAAGCTACAAAAGGCGGTAAAGAGCCATCTATGAATGCTATTGCCAGAATATGGAAAGTTTATTCTTTTATGCGCTTAACCGATTATTTTGGGCCAATCCCATATTCTAAAATCGGGAAAGATACTACCGTGGTTACTTACGACGATCAGAAAAGTATCTACTTTGATTTTTTCAAAGAACTGGATGAAGCAACTACTGACTTAAAGGCAAATTTAGCCAAGCCTTCATTTGACAGCAAGGATCTTATCTATAATGGATCGAACGATAAATGGCTGAAATTCGGCAACACTCTTCGTTTGCGCCTTGCATTAAGGATTTCGGATGTCGAGCCTGCAAAAGCCAAAGTTGAAGCTGAAAAGGCCTTTGCAAACGGAGTAATGACCGAGGTTACGGATGGTGCTTATTTTAAAACATCAGCTGACTTTAATCACGGCCTCGCGAACTTTATGGCACGGAACGGATCGAGGATGAGCACGAGTATGGAAAGTTTATTGGTAGGATATAATGATCCGAGACTGCCTATGATGTGGAGCCCTGCGCTAAGTGATGGAAAGTATCACGGTGTGAGAAATGGTATGACTGTAGCTCAGCAAAATATGCCCCAAAATAGCATTAATAGCAATTCAGCGGTGTCACTTAAGTACGCCGCTGCTAGTATGACCACTACTCCACAGGCGGTGTTTTATGCATCTGAAGCCTACTTTTTAAGGGCTGAGGGAGCTTTAAACGGATGGAATATGGGTGGTACTGCTCAGGCAATGTATGAGAAAGGTATTGAGACGTCAATGCGTGAGAACGACGTGACAAATGCAACAGCAATATCTGCTTACATAAATGGCACAACTTTACCTATCGCGCCGTCTAATGCATTCCCAACTGCGGCGCTGACTGATATCCCGGTAAAATTCTCAACCACTGTTGAAAAGCAACGTGAGCAGATAGGTACGCAAAAGTGGATTGCCCTGTTTCCTGAATCGCACGAAGCCTGGGCTAATATCAGAAGATCCGGATATCCGAAATTTTATCCGCTGCTGAATTCTCAAAACCCCGATATAACTCCGGATAAAATGATCCGTAGAATATCCTTCCTTGACAGGGAGATTATTGCCAATGGTGTTGCCGTAAAGGCAGCAGTTCCATTACTAGGCGGCGGAGCTGATAATGTAGCTACTCGCCTGTGGTGGGATAAATCAAAATCAAACTAAGCACCTCGCCCTTTATCGGGGTGCTTTCCCAAAAATTGCATCATCATAATACCCGGGCATGCCTGCGAAAGCAGGTATGCCCTAATTTAGGCTTTTGCTTTAATCAATGAGTTTTGCCAGATGACCGAATTTAACAATACTATTCCCGACCAGTTTAATACAACCCTGCCAAGAAGAAATTTTTTAAGCATGGGTCTGCTCGGCATTGCCGGCTTGAGTCTACCTCTGGGTGCTGAAGGTGCCGGGAGTGATCTCGCCGAAAAGTTTGTGAAGAACGTTATTATTTCCGAGACCGAGCTTTTTAAGAAGCATTCGGACAGTTTTGAAGATAAAATAGAATTAATCAAGAAAGCCTGGGAAGCAAAGGATTACCGCATGGTACGATCATTAAGTGATTCTATTCGTAATACTGGAATTCAAGCCCAGAATGAATACGAAGATCCCGGCACCCCGCTCTTAAATGCCAGTGAATTTGGAACAGTGGCCACTCTTCCAGTGCCATGGAGAACCTGGGCAAAGGGCTGGAAATATTACAAGGCGGTTGGTATTGAAGAACAGGCCGGTGTTCCGAGAAAGGCAGAACCCATTGAAGTGCTTTTGAGCTTCAGTGATGATCAGGTTAATTCGCTTGCACGGGAAATCCGTGTTGCAGAGATAAATGATGGAGTACTTAGGGAGGTTACTTCGCAGGTTTTCGGAGTAGTACGCCGTAATTCCGACATGTTGTGTAAAGTGATGTTTCTTGCCGATAACAATGGCAGTGAAAAGCGTCAGTATCTGATTTTCTACGGTAATCCTGATGCCGAGCTGCCTGAATATGACAGCGACCTCGAAGTAAGAGGTGAAGGATATGACCTGGAAATTGAGAATCAGCATTTTATTGCTTACTTGTCGAAGCAGACAGGTCAGCTGGAGCGGATGCTGTTGAAGAGAGAACATGGGCTGGAATTATACGCTGGAGGTCCTGCTCATGCTGAAACTCCATGTATTGACTGGTCGCATGATTATGTTGCTGAAGATTTTTTCATGAAGGTGAGGATTCAGTATTGGGGTGAATGCCCTGATTATGAAATCACCAGAGGACCAATTTGCACGATCGTAAGGCGATGGGGGTTTCCGCATTCAGCCCTGCACCCAGTTTATAATCCGTCCCGCTTAAATATAAATGTAGAGTATCGGTTTTATTCGGGTTTACCCTATTTCTATAAGTCCAGCAAAATGAAAGCTGTGAAAGAATTCGTGATCCAAACTATGAGAGATGACGAATGGGTGTTTACGGGGCAGCCCTTTACCAACAGCCTGTGGATTGGAGCTGATGAGAAGGTAAAGTTCGGCGAGGTGGATGAAGCGAATAAAAACAGTGTGCAAGGCTTTGGATATTATAATAAAGATTCTAAAGATTCTTTTGTAGGACTTTATTTAGATCATTCCTCGGAAGTTATACCGGACCTGCTTGATGCCGGGTCGTCTTTATTTTATTATAACTGGCACGGGACTGTATGGGTTCGGCATCCCACCATTGAAGGAATAAAAAACCATACCATACCAGAAGGGGCTATACTTCGGCAGAAGAATGCCTATGTTACAATTGCCTTTACGGAAAAGGAAGGACCCGGAAAGATCGAAGCACTCCGAAAGGAATTATTAAGTCCGATGGTCAGTTCTCCCACGCTCGTCACAAAATCAGCCAGGACAAGTCAGGGCTCGCTGGCTAATCCGGGTGAAGCGGGAGACAGCGAAATTCCGAAAGTTATTTTATGGGAGGCCCTGCGGAGCTGTATCGATCAACAAATGTATATCTCTAATGTAAATCTGGTAGAGCTCGGATATATCTATAATCTTACAGTAAAAGACGGGGTAGTTAATGTACTAATGACGATGCCACATCGGGGAAGACCACTGTCAAGCTTTTTTATCTGGGGTTCCAGCGTCGTACACCGAACCGTGTCAAAAACAATCACCGGTGCTCTGTCCGAAATACCTGGTGTAAAAAAAGTTCTCGTAGAACAAACCTGGTATCCGACGTGGAGCAGCAATCTGATATCTGCAGAAGGCCGTAAGAAACTAGGAATTTAATAGAAAATAGTATTAACTGTATAGCTTATTCAATTGGATCTTTGAGAAAACCTTATCAAAAATGAACGAAATAAACCTAAACCAAACTGATCCAACAATCCCAAATAATGCCTCTAGGGAGCAGACTCAAACTGCTTTACCGACGACTGGCTCTTTTGCCAATGAAAGTTACCTGCCTGTGCAGGATTCTATAAAACGACGAAGATTTTTGGGGCTGGGTTTGCTTGGTGTTGCCAGTCTTAGCCTGCCTCAAACGGTTAGAGGAAGAGTAAATAATTCTGCTGAAATCTTTGTAAAGGAGGTGTTAGCTGCAGAGACCGATTTGTTCAGAAAGCATTCTGACAGTTTTGAGGATAAAATAAAATTAATTGAGAAGGCCTGGGCCGACAAGGATTACCGGATGGTCCGTTCGTTAAGTGATTCGATTCGTAATACAGGGATCCAGGCACAAAATGAATACGAAGATCCTGGCAAGCCTTTGCTAACCGGCGGTCAATTTGGTACAGTAGCTACGCTTCCCACTGCGTGGCGAACCTGGGCAAAGGGTTGGAAATATTATAAAGTAGTAGGTGTTCAGGAGGAAGCTGGTATTCAGCGAGCCGCCGAGCCGATGGAAGTTTTGTTAGGCTTCCGGGCTGATCAGGTAAATTCACTAGCGCGGGAAATACGCGTTGCCGAGGTCAATAACGGCACGCTGAGGGAAGTGACGTCGCAGGTTTTTGGTGTAGTGCGCCGCAATTCGGAGATGTTGTGTAAGGTTATGTTTTTAGCGGATAATAAAGGCTCTGAAAAACGTAGTTATCTGGTTTTTTATGGTAACCCGGATGCGGAACTTCCTGAATATGACACAGACTTGCACGTAAGGGGAGAGGGTTATGACCTTGAAATTGAGAATCAGCATTTTATTGCCTATTTATCGAAACAGACTGGGCAATTGGAAAGGATGCTGATAAAAAGAGAACACGGCGTTGAGCTGTATGCTGGGGGGCCAGGCCATGGTGAAACTCCTTGCATAGACTGGGCTCATGACTATGTTGCGGAAGACAACTTCATGAAAGTCAGGATACAGTATTGGGGTGAATGTCCTGATTACGAAATTACTCGTGGGCCAATCTGTACCATTGTCCGGCGATGGGGATTTCCGCATTCAGCACTTCATCCCATTTATAATCCATCCCGTTTAAATATTGATATCGAGTATCGCTTTTATTCAGGATTGCCATTTTTCCATAAGTTTGGTAAGATGAAAGCTGTTAAACAGTTTGTCGCTACAGCACTTCGTGATGATGAGTGGGTTTTTACCGGACAGCCTTTTACCGGAGCCTTATGGATGGACGGAAATAATAAATTGAGGTTCGGCGATATTGATAAGGAAAATGAGTTTAATGTGAAAGGATTCGGCTATTACAATAAAGATTCAAAAGATTCTTTTATCGGCCTGTATCTGGAGCATTCAGCTGAAATGATTCCTAAGTATCTGGATTCCGGACATTCGCTTTTATATTATAATTGGCATGGCACAACCTGGTCGCGTTATCCTCTTGAACGTAATCAATTAGTTCAAGCTGGAGCAGTTCTGCACCAAAAGAATGCGTACGTAACTGTAGCATTTACAGAGAAAGATGGACCTGCTAAAATTGAAGGCCTGAGAAAAGAATTGCTAAACCCTATGAAGAGCTTAGCTGCACCGATACCTCAAGCTAGCGGCTCAGTAACAATAGCCGGTACTTTAGCCAATCCGGGCGAAGCTGGGGATAGCGAAATTCCAAAAGCTATTCTTTGGGAGGCGCTGAAAAATTGTAAAGACCAGCAGATGTACATTTCGGATGTCAATCTGGTAGAGTTGGGATACATTTATAACCTCTCTATAAAAGATGGTGTGGTAAATGTATTAATGACTATGCCTCACCGCGGCAGGCCATTGTCAAGCTTCTTTATATGGGGATCGAGTGTCGTGCACCGGACTGTATCAAAAACTATAACCGGCGCATTGTCAGAAATTCCTGGCGTACGGAAAGTATTGGTAGAGCAGACCTGGTTCCCAGCCTGGAACAGTAACCTGATGTCAGAGGAATGCCGTAAGAAACTTGGGCTCGCCTGATAAAACTTTTAATTCAATAAATATTGATTACCCGTAAAAACGAGGAAATGAAAAAAGATAAATCAACATCAGCATTCAAAGCACCGGAAGTTCTCGAGACCGGATCTGTGATCACAGTACCAGGTCCGGAAAGTGATCATACACCCTTACAAACAACAATCAGTGACGGAATAAAACGAAGGAAATTTCTTGGAATGGGTCTCTTGGGCTTTGCTGGACTTGCATTGCCCGCCAGTTCAAGTGCTGAAAGCAGTAACGCTGTAAAGAACTTCGTCGAAGCTATTACCGATCCTTTTCAAAGCAGCTCCAGACAATCCGATACCTTTGAGGAAAAAATTAAGTTATTGCAGTCGGCTTGGCAGAAGAAAGATTTCCGGGCTGCGCGTGCCATTACAAACTCACTTCGTATTTCCGAGATACAGGCACAAGCAGAACAGGAAGATCCTGGTAAGCCTCTAATTCCCGCGAGCCAGTTTGGATTAGTTTCATCGCTTCCTGCGGACTGGAAAAGCTGGGCCAACGGATGGAGTTATTACAAGGTGGTCAACCTTGAGGAAAAAAAGGGTATTCGCCGTAAAGCTGAGCCGGTAGAAGTTCTTTTAAGTTTCCAGTCTGCACAGACCGCTTCATTGGCGAGGGAGATCAGGGTCGCGGAAATGAAGGACGGGGTTATTACAGAAGTTATTTCGCAGGTTTTTTCTGAGTTGAGAAGAGGGGACCAGAAGATATGTAAATTAATGTTTCTGGCCGATAACAATGGCAATGAAAAACGTCAATATTTGGTGTTCTTTGGAAATCCTGAAGCCGAACTTCCAAAATATGAAACCGACCTTGTTGTCCGAGGTGAGGGATATGGTCTGGACATTGAAAATGAATATTTTACTGCCTATCTCTCAAAACAGACAGGGCAGCTTGCCCGGATAATTCTCAAAAGAGAACATGGCCTGGAAATATATTCCGGCGGGCAAGGGCATGGCGAACCTGCAGGCATCGATTGGGCTCACGATTATGTCTCGGAAGATGGTTTTCAAAAAATGAGGATTTCCCTTTGGGATGAATGCCCCGATTTCGAGGTGGTCAGAGGGCCAATTTGTACAATCATACGCCGGTGGGGCTTTCCTTATTCGCCTGTCCACCCATTGTTCTCTCCGGCACGCATGAATATGGATATTGAATATCGGTTTTATGCAGGACTTCCATATTTCCACAAGTTCGGACATATGACAGCCATAAAAGAATTTGAACCTGCAGCCCTGCGTGATGATGAGTGGGTAATCACAGGGCAATCGTTTACAGACATGCTTTGGATGGGTCCGGATGAGAAGATAAAAACAGGCGAGGTTCCGGCAGATCTAAAAGATAAATTATGGGGAATAGGCTTTTACAATAAGGATACGCAGGACTCTTTTGTGGGACTTTTTCTTGAACATAAGGGTGATGGCCTGCCGGAGCTAAGCCATAACGGTTCGCCAACTCTTTATTATAAGTGGCACGGACAGATCTGGAGCCGTTACCCACTGCCGGCGAATAAGCCAGTGCCCGCTGGTGCTGTACTGCATCAGAAAAATGTGTATATCAGTATACCATATAGTGCAGCAGATGGGGCAGGTAAAATTGAAGCTCTTCGTCAGGAATTACTTAGTCCATTAACTGCGTCTGCGTCAGAATTCTCCGCGGGCCGCACAGTCAATAGTGGACCCGGAAAGCTTGCCAGGGTAAATGAAATTCAGGGCGGAAGCAAAATTTCCAAGAAAGCTCTTTGGGACGCCCTAAGACTGGTAAAGGATCCGCAGCTGTACAAGTCAGATATAAGTATTGTTGATCTCGGTCTGGTTTACGATGTTGCTGTCAGAGGCAGTGTTGTAAAGGTTACCATGGCTATGCCACATCGCGGACGTCCACTGGGGACTTATTTTAATTATGGGTCTAATGTTGTTCACGGGACGGTTTCCAAAAATATTTCCGAAGCTTTATATGAAGTGCCTGGGGTAAAAAAAGTAATAATGGAACAAACATGGTATCCTGAATGGTCATCAAACATGCTGACTGATGATGGACGCAAAAAACTAGGACTATAATGGCGCAGCGTATAATTAAAAACTATCGCTGGATTATCCTGACCCTATTGGTCACCGCGACAACTATTAATTATCTGGACCGTCAGATTTTGGGTTTATTAAAGCCCACTTTGGAAGTTGAGTTTAATTGGAGCGAGACCGATTTTGCCTACATGGTCATGGCCTTTACAGGTGCCTATGCCGTAGGCTTGGTTTCTTGGGGCTGGCTAGTAGATCGGATCGGAACCAGAACGGGATATATATTATCAGTGTCAGCCTGGAGTATCATGGGAATGCTTCATGCAACAGCCAGAAGCGCATTTGGATTTGGACTGGCTCGTATTGGACTTGGTCTTACAGAAGCAGGAAATGTACCTGCGGGTATGAAAACTATTGCTGAATGGTTCCCCCGAAAAGAGCGGGCTCTTGCTGCAGGCTTGTTCAATGCGGGAACCAGCGCCGGTATTATTATAGCACTTCTTATTGTGCCATGGATACTGAGTTCGTATGGATGGCATGAGGTGTTTATTATAACAGGTTTATTAGGCTTCGTATGGTTGATATTCTGGATGCTTGTTTATGACATTCCGTCCAGACATAAATCGCTCGGTAAGGAAGAATATAACCTGATACATGAGGGACAAGCAAATGATCCTCTAGCCGCCATAGAAGTTGTGAAGATTAACTGGCCTAAGCTTTTCACGCTCCCGCAGACATGGGCCTTCATAACAGGTAAGATTTTACTTGATCCTGTTTATTGGTTTTTTATGTTCTGGCTGCCGTCATATTTTTCATTCCATTTCAACCTGGATATGAAGAAACTCAGCCCAGAGCTGATGATCATCTATATAATGACGGTTGTAGGAAGTGTTGGAGGCGGTTATTTTTCATCCTGGCTGATAAAAAGAGGCTGGCCGGTACTCAAAGCGCGGAAAACCGCCCTGTTGATCTTTGCGGTCATGGAACTGAGCGTATTAGGAGCCCAATATGCCAGTAATGCTTGGATGGTGGTAGGAATATTAAGCCTTACCCTCGCTGTACATCAGGCCTGGAGTACCAATGTATTCACCCTGGTGGTCGATCTTTTCCCAAAGCAGGCAGTGAGTTCTGTCACCGGTATAGGGGCTATGTCCGGTGCAGTAGGAGGTATGTTATTTCCTCTGCTTGTCGGCTATATCCTTGATCAGTATAAAGCTTCAGGAAATTTAGTTGGCGGTTATAACCTGCTCTTTTTTATATGTGGGTTTACCTATCTTACAGCGTGGCTGATCATTCATTTACTGACAAGAAAATCTGAAGTTGTACAGCTTGAGGATATTATTAAAAAGAACTAAAAACACACTAAGAATAATTCAATTTCATGGGAACAAAGTTTACAGATCAGGTAGCGATTATTACAGGCGCGGCATCGGGATTAGGTGCTGAAATAGCTGTTAAGCTATCATCGATGGGGATGAAGCACCTTGCTTTATTAGACAGGGACTCTGAGGGGCTTAATAAGATTAAAAAATTGGTGTCTGCGGATTCAGAAGTATATACGCTGGATATTACCAGTGAAACGGAGGTAGCATCGATAACAGAAAAGGTTGCTGCTGATTTCGGAAGGATTGACATACTGATCAATTGTGCAGGGATTACCGGCCGTACTAACATTCTCAGTCATGATGTTACACTTGATGACTTCCGCAAAGTTTTTGATGTCAACCTTGTCGGGTCGTTCCTGACGTCAAAATATGTACTGCCATACATGGTCAAAAATAAATATGGACGAATACTTCATATAGCTTCAATCTCTGGCAAGGAGGGAAATGCGGGCATGCTTGCTTACTCAGCATCAAAAGCAGCAGTTATTGGGATGACGAAAGTTCAGGGTAAAGAGTATGCCGAAATGGGTATTACTGTTAATGCCTTGGCTCCTGCCGTAATTCAAACCGCCATGGTTGAAGCTCTTCCCGCGGAAACCGTCAAATATATGACAGATAAAATTCCGATGAAGAGGTGTGGTCTGCTGGAAGAAGCTGCATCCATTGCCGCGTTCATCGTTTCTGCGGAATGTAGTTTCACCACCGGTTTTACCTTCGACCTTTCTGGTGGGAGGGCAACATATTAATTGATTAACGATATTTTTCGCTATACCATAATAGAAGTTAAATTATGATTTGGGACCAACTTACCTCAAAGGAACTGGGAGCTTTAGATAAAAACACTCCGGTTTTATTGAATATAGCAGCTACCGAACAACACGGTGCTCACCTCCCGGTAGCTACAGATCGCCTCATAGGCGGACATATTTTGGAATCGCTGAACAAAGAGATGGATGATAAGGTACTAATACTGCCTGCAATATCAGTCGGTTGTTCAGATCATCACATGGAATTCAGTGGAACTTTAACTCTTAGCCATGCAACCTTTGCGGCCGTTGTTAAGGATATTGTTAATTCCGTCCTTCATCATGGCTTTAATAAAATCATCCTTTTAAACAGCCATGGTGGAAACCAGGGCATTATGCAGGTCATAATCGAACAGCTTGGTTATGCTAATCCGAAAGCACATATAATTGGCGCTACCTGGTGGAATCTGGCAAAAGAAGAATTACTGAAAATTACGGAAACAGGCCCTGGTGGTACGGGTCATGCTTGCGAATTTGAGACTTCTCTGATGAAAGTTATAGCTCCTCATCTTGTCCGCGAATCGTTGATCCAGAATGGTGGAAATGTTCCCACCTTCGATTTTGCCGAAGGTGATATGCTTCACGGCTCAAAAGTTTCCTACTACCGTACTATGAAAGCAATGACGCCAAATGGCGTTTATGGAAGCCCTGTTCAATCTTCGAAAGAAAAAGGCAGTCTCATTTCAAAATGTGTCGTTTCGGCTTTAGGTCAGTTAGTCAATAATGTTCATTCCTTAAAACACTGATGTATCTGATTTCTGCTAAATAGCACTTTCAATGTCTTAATGAAGGCCCAGGCTAATAGGATGTTAAAATCACCCTCAATTTCTGTAAATTGCAGGCTTTCTATTCATCTTATATATGGGTTATAAAAGTCTTGCAGAGTGTGTTTCTGATCTGGAAAAACATGGTCACCTCATCCGAATTAAAGAGGAAGTCGACCCACATCTCGAAGCAGCAGCCATTCATTTGCGGGTATATGAAAAACAGGGTCCGGCATTATTGTTCGAGAATCTGAAAGGAAGTAAATTCCCTGCAGTTTCCAATCTTTTTGGGACGCTAGACCGCTCTAGGTTCATGTTCAGGGATACTCTTGACAAGATTAAGACTTTGGTCGATCTGAAATCCGATCCGATGAAAGCTTTCAAAAGCCCTTTTAAGTATGCCGGAGTGGGACTTACAGCCTTGTCTGCTCTTCCATGGCACACAAGTTTAAGGTCGCCGGTTAAGTTTGGGAAAATTAACATTAGCGACCTTCCTCAAATTACACACTGGCCAATGGATGGCGGACCTTTTGTTACAATGCCTCAGGTATATACCGAAGATATCGACCGTCCTGGTATTATGAATGCTAATCTTGGGATGTACAGGATCCAGCTGGGAGGAAATGATTACGTGCCGGATCAAGAGATAGGACTGCATTATCAGCTTCACCGCGGAATTGGCGTGCATCAAACTAAAGCTAATTCCAAAGGCGAGCCGCTAAAAGTGAGCATTTTTATTGGCGGACCCCCATCGCATCCCCTTGCCGCAGTTATGCCACTTCCCGAAGGCCTTTCTGAGATGATCTTCGCCGGTGCACTAGGAAATAGAAGATTCCGGTACTTTTATGACGAGGATGGATATTGTATCTCTTCGGATGCGGACTTTGTTATTACAGGAACAGTTATGCCCGGAGAAAATAAAGACGAAGGACCTTTTGGTGATCACCTCGGTTATTATAGCCTGAAGCACCCCTTTCCTTTAATGAAGGTGAAAAATGTTTACCATAGAAAAAATCCGATTTGGTCATTTACCGTTGTAGGCCGTCCTCCGCAGGAAGACACGAGTTTTGGAGCTTTGATTCACGAGATTACAGGCTCTGCTATTCCACGGGAAATTCCTGGCCTTCACGAAGTAAATGCTGTTGATGCGGCAGGAGTGCATCCCTTGTTGTTCGCAATCGGCAGTGAACGTTATACACCGTATCTGACAGAAAGGAAACCCCAGGAGATTCTTACCCTGGCTAATCACATTCTTGGCAAAAGTCAACTGAGCCTTGCAAAATTCCTGTTTATATCCAATAGGGATGACAACCCGTCTTTAAGCACAAAGGATATTGAAGGTTTTCTAAAACACATGCTCGAACGTGTCGATCTGACAAGAGATCTGCACTTTTACACTAAAACTACGATCGATACGCTAGACTATAGCGGAACGGATATTAACTCTGGCTCAAAAATCGCCATTGCAGCTGCAGGCGATAAAAGACGGGAACTTTGGAAAGAATTGCCAGCTACTTTTTCGCTTCCAAGGCCATTTGATAAATATAAACTTGTGATGCCGGGTATTTTGGCGGTGGATGCTCCTGCCTATACCGGAACTGAGGAAACTTCCAAACAGATCGATATTCTTAATACCTCCATCGGGTTCAAAAATCTTGACAGTCTACCGCTAATTGTTCTTTGTGACGACGCAGGTTTTACCGTTGAGACAATCAATAATTTTGTTTGGGTGACTTTTACACGCAGTAATCCGGCTCATGATATTCATGGTATTCATTCTTTTACAGAAAATAAGCACTGGGGATGTAAGGGGCCAATGATTATAGATGCGCGTATTAAGCCACATCATGCTCCGCCGCTAATTAAGGATCCAATGGTTGAAAAAAAGATAGATGAATTGGGAAAGGCCGGAAAATCCTTACACGGCTTTGTTTAATTGTTAAATATTCGAATAACCTTTACAAATCTACCCTGATAATATTTGTTTAAAGGCGTTTTTGTCACGCCATAGGCCTTGCCGGACGTAGAATGAATAAATTCATGACCGTTTTCAGCCGACGTGATAATGCCCATATGCCCTACGACCCGTTTTGTACTATCTGTTCCGGTAAAGAGTATTATATCTCCTCTTTTCGCCTGTGATAAACTGATTTCCCTTTCGACAGAAGTGAATTCGACCGATGACCGTGGAACGGCAATTTTGAAATGATTGAAAACATAAGATATAAAGCCAGAACAATCAAATCCTTTGTTTGGGTCTATTGAGCCATAGAGGTAAGGGGTGCCCACAAGTGTTTCAGCATAATTTACGAGTTCCTCAGGTCTGGTCTTTCCCGGATTTATGTATTGAACATCTAATGAATCTGCGTAATTCCAGGCAGGTACTTCGGCCGGAGCTTCAGGCTCAGCAGTAGTACTCGAGTCCGTTGTATTGTGTACGATAGAAGAGTCACTTGTCTCGGCACTCTTTGGTATATAATGCTTTTGCGCCCCCGAATTACAGCGTGAAATCGTGATTAACACAAATAAACAAAAGAATAAGAACCTCATGCCGGAGGTTATGCAAATATGCGACCAAAAAGCGACTTGAAATAACTTGTTCGGACGAAGCGTATCTGATAATTTGATAATGGTCCTGAAATTACGACCAGTTTCCCCGTTCTTTCATTTTCTCCATGATCTCGAGAGACCTTTTAATCCTGCTATCTACCGATTTGGCCTGATTAATATAGTGAATCAGGCCTCGTTTATGTCCGTCATTCAGTGCATCATAAGCTTTAAAAGCCACATGATCCTGATCCAGCACTTCAGAGAGTTCCTCCGGCAAACTAAGCCCGTTGTGTGGATCGATTCTTATGGATACTTTAAAGGGTACAGCGACTGAAAGCTTGTTTTTTTTGATAAGCTGTTTGCTTGCAATGAGCACATGCCGTCCATGCCGTGGATTTAAGGCACATGGGAATTCGGTAGTGCCTTCAATTGAACAAAGAATCCTTGGCGCACCTTTTCCATCCGTAAATTTTACGGCAATTTCTTCGGGAACTACGATTAGATGATGGACCATTTTTTCATCGAGTGGTTCCAAAACAGCGGAAAATGATATTGATTCCATTAATCAGGATTAATTTCAAATATAAGCAGATGCTATGAAAAGCAAGAAACGAGCCTCGAGATATGAACGGTTTAAACTGGATTAAATCGAAAGTGTATTCTCTAGTAATTTATCCTTTACTGCTTCCCGACTATCGGCTCAAAAAGTTATCTTTGCCCATGCAAGAAAAGATCATCATTCTTGACTTCGGGTCGCAATACACTCAGCTTATTGCCCGGAGAGTCAGAGAGCTAAACGTATACTGCGAAATACATCCATTTAATAACCTTCCTGAGTTTGATAACACGGTCAAAGGAGTAATTCTTTCCGGAAGTCCTTATTCGGTGCGCCAGGAAGATGCACCTCAAGTTGATTTTGTGAAACTGCAGGCAAATTATCCTATTCTGGGGGTTTGCTATGGTGCGCAATATATAGCTCAGAAGTCAGGAGGAGAAGTAAAGCCATCGTCAACACGTGAATACGGTCGCGCGAACCTTGAATTTATCGATCATGCACACCCTCTTTTTAAAAATATAAACCCAGGAAGCCAGACATGGATGTCGCATGCGGACACGATTGCATCCATTCCGGATAATTTTGAGGTCATCGCAAGCACTGATTCTGTAAAGGTTGCGGCATTTCATATTAAAGATACTAACGTTTATGGTATACAGTTTCACCCGGAAGTCACTCATAGCACTGATGGTAAGCAATTACTGGAGAACTTTCTTGTAGATATATGTCATTGCAGTCAGGACTGGACTCCAGACGCTTTTATTGACAGTACAGTATCATCGCTGAAGGAAAGACTTGGAAACGATAAAGTGATTTTAGGTTTGTCGGGAGGAGTTGATTCCTCTGTTGCTGCCGTACTTTTACATCAGGCTATCGGCACAAATTTACATTGTATTTTTGTTGACAATGGCTTGCTTCGCAAAGGTGAATTCGAACAGGTGCTCGACTCATATCAGCACATGGGGCTGAATGTTCGCGGTGTACGTGCCGGTGATAGGTTTTTAAGCCAGTTAGCGGGATTAAAAGACCCTGAATTAAAAAGAAAGGCCATTGGGCGCGTATTTATTGAAGTCTTCGACGACGCTGCACACGAGGTTCAGGATGTGAAATGGCTGGGTCAGGGGACAATATATCCTGACGTAATTGAGTCTGTGTCTGTCAAAGGACCATCCGCTACAATCAAATCACATCACAACGTTGGCGGACTTCCGGACTTTATGAAATTGAAGGTTGTGGAACCTCTTAATACTCTCTTTAAGGATGAAGTAAGGAGAGTTGGGAAAACATTGGGAATGGACGCCGCATTACTCGGTCGACACCCGTTTCCCGGACCTGGACTAGCTATCAGGATTCTTGATGATATAACACCTGAAAAGGTTGCAATTCTGCAGGAAGCTGATGCAATTTATATTAATAATCTTAAGACTTCGGGTTGGTATGATAAGGTTTGGCAGGCAGGTGCTATATTTTTACCTGTTCAGTCTGTAGGAGTTATGGGAGATGAAAGAACTTATGAGCATGTTATTTGTTTAAGAGCTGTGAGCTCGGTCGATGGGATGACTGCTGATTGGAGTCATCTGCCTTATGAGCTTCTGGCCAAGATCTCTAATGAAATTATTAATA
>JAZKIH010000080.1:0-19473 GCA_040384965.1 Bacteroidota bacterium
CTTTCGTGAATTTTGACTTTGTATACTCGAAAACAAATGCAAAGCTTGACCGCGGACAGCCAATTTTTGGTGCTACCGCAGGGACAGACCTTAACTCCACTCCAGTTTCTTTTGCGATAGGCAAGAATAACGATTACAGCAAGGAGTTAAATATGTACGTAACAACCTCTATCCAAAGGAAAATAGGTAGCAAAGTAACCTTGAACGCTTCGTATATGAAGTTCTTATATGATGAGGACCTGCTTGAGCATCGTACATCAAACAGATATGCGGTTGATGCAGATGGTGTGCAGATACCGACCTTAATGGAGATGCAAACTATTCGCCGCCAGTCACGAAACTATAACGATAACATTACCCTTTATGGCGTTGCGGACGTAAAGACCGGCCCATTCGAGCATAAAATTCTGGCAGGTTACGATTATCTTCAAAACGAAACACCTGTTGGAAGCTCAAACTACAATGCAAGCGGGTATATTAATGCAGCACGAAACGGAACTATTGCTACGTATAATCCTGCCAACAAAGCCGCGTACTATATCTTAAATAATCGTCCGGTACCAAACGTAGCTCATTTTGACCTTGTAAATCCTGACTATTCCATTTCGGAAATATCCAGGTATTTTAATGTTTCCTCAACTCAGCCTGTAACTAAATACTTCGTGAATGGATTTTATATTCAGGATCAAATTAAACTGGGGAAATTCCAGGCTCTGCTTGGTTTAAGACAAGAATACTATTCCGACATTTTGAATTACAAAAAAGCCAATTCCAAAGAAGTAGAGCAAAAAGCGACGATACCGCGTATTGGTTTGGTTTATTCGCCAATCGACCAGATTAGTTTATATGGTACTTATGCTGAAGGCTATCAGCCACAGGGTGCCGGAACAATTGGATCTCCTGAAATTTTCGGCGGGCCCTTTGATCCGCTGATCAGTAATATGATCGAAGGGGGTGCAAAATCTGAATTCTTTGATAAAAGGCTTGCTATAAATCTCGCGATTTATAAAATCGAACAGAATAACATACTTATCAATGCAAACGAGCCGGGGAATCCGCAATTGCTTCGACAGATAGGACAGCAGCAATCCAGCGGTATTGAAATTGATATTAATGGCCAGGTTCTTAATAACCTGAGTGTTACAGCCAACTTTGCGCGCGGTGTAGCCAAGATCACCAAAAGTACCATAGCGGGGGAAGTTGGAAGACTGCTGCCGAACGCTCCTAAGACCCAGGGAGGTTTATGGGCTAAATACAACTTTACATCACGCGGATTTAAAGGCCTTGGCGTAGGACTGGGAGCTAATTATGTCGACGACCGGAATACTTCAAGTTTTATACTGGTTCTGCCTTCGTACGTGGTGGCAAATGGCGCATTGTATTACACTGTTGACAAATTCAGGATCTCAGCCAATTTGAATAACATGTTCGACAAAACTCATTGGCTGGGAGGCTATGACTATAATAGACTGTTTCCTGGAGCACCCCGAAACTTTATGGTAGGTGTTGGTTACTCGTTCTAAGCAACTATGAAATCGAATAATACTGCTCAGAACAATAGTAAACTCCTTTGGCGTATTCATCACTGGGCCGGTTTGTACTGCGGAATAGTGATCGCTGTATTAAGCCTTACAGGAGCCATGGCGGTTTTTATTCCCGAAATTGACCTGTTCATACAGAAACAGTATTATTCGGTTTCATCTACGCCATCGAATAAATTATATTTCAGTAAGTCGATAGCTCAGGCAAAGAAGGAATATCCCGACATGACAGGCCTGATCGTAGATTTACCGGAAAAGGCCGGACAAGTGGCTGGCCTCAACTTTTTTGTTGGTGGCGGGAAACATCTGGCAATCCAGCGCTATTACCTTTTCGTCGACGCCGGAAAAGATGAAATTGTAGGTGCCCGCAATCAGCAAAACTCACTGGCTAACTACCTTCGCCAGATGCATGTCCGTTTATACGACGGTTACTGGGGACGGCAGTTGGTAGGTCTTGGGGGGATTGCTTTACTTGTTGTAGCGATTACAGGTCTGCTTATTTATAGTGATTTCATGAAGCGTCAGCCCTATCCAAAGTTGCGGAAGGGTAATGGGCTAAGGATATTGATGGCCGACTGGCATAAATTGTTAGGGATTAGTGCCCTGGCATTTAATATCGTGATAGCAATTACCGGAGCATGGCTGGGTTTACAACCAAAGATCATGACTTGGTTTAAGATGAAAACCCCTAACAATTTCAAACCAGAAATTATAATCACGCCTGAAGAAGATAAAAAGACAACTGTTCACTGGGATGAATTACTTGCAGCAGCAAAAAAAGAATTTCCGGATCTGGTGCCCAATGGTATTCAGGCCTCAGACAACGGGAGTTCGACAATAACCTTCCATGGTGATATTGCCGGCAAGGCCTATGAACGAAATGCTAACGTGCTGGTACTTTCGAAAACTGATCTCAAACCGCTATTTAAATATGATGTTAGAACTGCTCCGCTTAGTCAAAAATTCTATTTCATCCAGGAAGCCTTGCATTTCGGAAATTTCGGCGGGCTCGGTCTGAAGATATTATATACTATTCTGGGTTTGACTAGTGCTTTTTTATCGATAAGTGGCTTTGTTGTCTATTTATACCGAATGGATAAGAAGAAAACTAAACGATATTCTCCTCTTAAAACCACATTCATCTACTGCACTGTGATAACACTTGTATTGATCGCATTAGCTATGGTAAGTATGTTTATCGGCTACAGCGTAGCCGCGTTTGCAGCGGCCATTATTATTAATGGCGCACTCGTGTTGTTTATTGTTTACTCAATTTTTTCTTATATCCGTAAAAAACTAAACCCGGCTTACTTGAAATGAAAGACTTTAAGCTTTTAGAGCATAACCTTATACCTTGTTCCCTATTTGTGCTAAACATTTCCGTTGTGCATCTGATATATCTGCTTTTTATCAACAACACACAGTCATTGATAACTCTACTAGCATTTTCCTGTACCATTTTTCTCATTGCGGGAGTAGTTATGAAAAAAAAATATCTGATGATTTTCCCTGCGATTACTTACATGTTGCTCTTATTCCTGGCGCTATAAGGCCCTTGCCGAATTTTTTAAAGCGAATTGTGCATTTTGCAATGCAGCAGTTTGTATTATAGCTGATACTTAATGTTTTATTCCAAAAAGTGCTAGCCCTGATTTGTGCGTGTCTACTATTTAACCCAAGATCACCAACATAATACCTTTTACCATACACAATCGGCAAAAAAACACCCATTTACGACTAGGCTTGAAATTTGATCTATGGTTATTAGTTAATAATTGCCAGGTTGAATACAATTGCATTTATCACGTCTGCAGTTCCGGAAAATCTCCCTAGAGATTACAGCAGAACTTCCCTTACCGAAACCGATCTGGTTACTGGACTTGGAAGCGGAGACAGGAAGTCTCTTGAAACTTTATATACGATGTATTGTGGCTCCTTATTCGGGGTTATCAGGCGAGTGGTAAAGGAAGAAGAAGTAGCCGAGGATGTACTCCAGGAGACGTTTATTAGAATCTGGCAATCATTTCACATGTATGATCCCGCAAAGGGAAGACTTTTTACCTGGATGTCTAACCTAGCACGTAATCTTGCGCTTGACAAGCTAAAAAGTAAATCTTATCGCAATAGCAATCTAAATGACAAGATATCCGAGCTGCAAACTACAGTTGATACCCAGTTTAATGTAAGGCATAATCCCGAAACTATAGGTGTTCGGGACATAGTAACCCGTTTAAAACCGGAATACAAATCTATTATCGATCTGGTTTATTACAGAGGCTACACCCATATAGAAGCCGCGGAAGAATTAAACATCCCTTTAGGAACACTCAAAACCCGGATGCGAATGGCAGTGAATGACCTCAGAAAGTATTTTAAATAGTTATCCGTCGTTGTTTCCCTTTTGCACGGCAAACTCAAATCCATTCGATTTCTAACTCATTACTCCAATACCTTTCCCTTGAAAACCAGGGAAAAGAACTTTGTTATTATTAATAAGAAGATGCCTGTTTGCCACTTCGCTGAACACACTCCTGAAATCCGTTGTCACGGCCAAATCCCGACCATCTTCAAGATTTTCTACTGCCAGCGGCTGAACGGTTCCATGTACAAGACCTCCATTCACGTTGTTTCCCAGAATAAAATTACAAGAAGCGCGGCCATGATCCGTACCACCTGTTCCATTCTGTTTGACGGTCCGGCCAAATTCAGTCATTGTCATTACGGTTAGATCTTCCTGGTAGACTTCCATATCTGACCAAAATGCCATAATACTATTACTGAGATCAGCGACATTTCTGGCAAAAACACCTGTGTCTTTACCCTGGTTGAAGTGAGTGTCCCAGCCTCCTGATTCAGCAAAAGCAACCTCCAGCCCCACATCCATTTTTATAAGCTGCGCGATCTGCTTTAAAGAATTACCTAACGCTGAATTAGGATAATGGGCATTATTGGATGGTTTATAATTCTTCGTGTCAACGCTTTTCAGCATTTTCATTGCATCAAAACTATCTTTCCCGGTTTGCTTGAGTAGTCCGGATGAAGTCTGATCATACAAATCTTCAAAGCTCTGAGAAATTCGGTTGGTTCCTGCAGGATTTCCCTTCATCTGTATTGTAAAATCCTGCAGGTTATTTATAGCAACCGAGGGCATATCACCGTAAAATGATCGTGGCATGGAGGAAGTTAAGCTAACAGCCTGAAAAGGAGTTGCTTCATGCCCTAAAAGCCCTACCGCCCTATTCAGCCATCCACTTGAAGTCCCTTTGCTGAACGGTGTACCTGATTCCATATAATCCTGAGCATCAAAGTGTGAGCGGGTGTTGTTGGGCGAACCAATTCCATGCACAATTGCCAGCCTCTTCTCGCGGTACATCTGCTGAAACGCTTCCATAGATGGATGGAGACCGAATCGTCCATCAAGATCTATCAACGGCTTCTGGTTTTCGGATTTCGCCGCTGACATCATTAACCCAGGCCTCGCGTCCTGAAGATACTTATCTCCGAAAGGTGTAACAGCCATTAGTCCGTCCATTGCGCCCCGTTGAAATATCGAAACGAGTATTTTCTTACGCTTAAATAAACCCGGAGCCTGCACCAGATTGGCTGCTTCAGCCAGAAAAGTCGGTATACCTCCCATGCTAACGCCAAACAGCGCTAATCCGCCTGCTTTTAAAAATGCTTTTCTTGATATCATGATCTGCTTTTTAATGTTACTTGCGCTGAAATTCCGGTGAGCCCAGTATAACTCCAACTACCTGAGCCAGCATCGTATTTGACCCGGCAATGGTTTGGACCTTTCCCTGGTTTCGCTTCACTGACGCCTGAGCTACCTTCTCGTCTTTTGATCCATCCATCATAGATGAAGTTTCGCCTGCCATGGTCTCCTTGTCCTGAGCAACTGTATTTTTTGAAGCCGCAGCTTCGACCTTTTTTTGAAGATCCGGATCATTAAGCATGGGTCTGAGGCGATCTATAGTTTGGCTGAGATCACGCTCAGGCATGATCATTTTGCCGTAAGTCATCAATGCAGCTTCAGCGCTCTCTGGCTCTCGATTCTTATTCAATGCAGTAAGGTTAATACGAATGCCGGGGATACGTTGCGAAGCAAGAGCAAGTCCGAAATTCATTCTATTTAATAATGAGCCGGAATTTATCCAGTATTGGCCCTTATCAGGGAAACCTGTTGGTGCCTGGTAAGAATACATCTTTTGCCCCATTTTGTTTATCCATGCAAACAACTGATAGGGCTGTCCAATTTCTGCATTCAGGGTTCTGGCAGCACTAATAGCGAGTTCAAAAGGTGATTTTGTTTTTTCCCGAAGAGCTTCTTTATTCCAAAACTCAGGTGATGAAACCATCGTGATCAATACTTCTGAAATATCCCCTTTGGTTTTAAGGAAAGTGGCACTCATCTTATCAACCAGCTTTTGGGAAGGATTGTCATTCACAAATCTGACGGCAATTTTTCGTGAAATAAACTTGGCTGAAGATGGATGATTTGCTAGCATTTTCAGCAGCTCCACTCCTTCTTCATATCCACCATTTGCCGGAAATTTCCTTCCAAGAACTGTCTTTTCACCAATGTCATGCCTGTTTGCAGCGAAAAGAAAATCTCCATCATGAACAAAGCCCCGTTTTTCTAAATTCTGTTCGCCGATTCGCTCGATTAGATTTTTAACCGCTGAACCATAGCCATTTTCCATAGGATAAATAGTCCATCCAGTTAAGATACGTGCTGCCTGTGTGACATCAGCCTGTGTATAACCACCATCAACGCCGAGAGTGTGAAGCTCCATAACTTCGCGGGCATAATTCTCATTCAGTCCCTGAACCTTTTTATTTTGCTGAAGTTTTGCCAGAGCTTTTCCCCGCATAGTTGAATCTTCAACGTTCATTCCAGCCTGAGCACCGATTCTCCTTTTTTGCTGCGGTTTTGCCGCCTGAGGGAGTGTTTCGGGGGTGCCTGAGCTAGTAACATTGTCAAGGTAGGTCAGCATTGCAGGTGATTTTGCCGTAGCAAGCACTATCGTCTCAAAATTCCCAAACACATTCGGCCGGATCACATCTCTTTCATAAGCCGGAACAAATTCAGCCGATTGCCCTTTGGTTAAAGAAACGTTGAAGTGATTGAACCAAAAATCGGTTAATAACTCCCGGGTTTGGTTATTTGAATAGGCGGCACGCAGTATTTTTTGATTGATCAATTGACGCTGAAGCTCTGCCTGAGGTCTATACCCGTGCTGTTTCATATAGCCCGCAAGCTGCTGGCGATAGTCTTTCTTGCCGGATTGCGCTACGGAATCTTTAGGAATCACCCCGTCCTTTATCGCCATCCGCAGAATCTGACCGGGATTTGGGAATATTTTAGAAACCTCACTATTACTTAGGTTGATCGCATCGTAATTTTTGAGCATTAACTGCAATGAATTATCTTGTAAGTCTCCTTTTAGTTGCTGTGTAAACCATTTCTCGAGACCCAACTCAATTGCTGCATCAATATCACCAGGCCTCGCTCCGTAGGTGAAGCGGCTTAATAAGTGAGCGGCCGCCTGTCGTTGAGTTAATCCAGCACCCTTATACGGAAAAGCCGGATTTGCATATGGTGCGATAACAAAGGAAGAGCAGATTATCAGCATTATAAATACACCGAACGGCAGGAAAAAATACTTTAAAGTGGTTTTCATATTGCACCATTATTATAACTCTGTGACTATTGAAATTAAGAAAGGATTAAAACCAAAACGGACTTAATTAAGAAAAGAGTATAAATCTTCATGCAATCTTTGACTGTAATTAAGGAGTAAAAGATTTAAGGACAAGTACTTTTGTCGAAAACACACAACTTCTGAGGCTTCAAACAATATAAAATACATTGCCGCGCTGGATATTTATAAATAGATTTGGTTAGAATAAGTTGAAAAACTCGTGAAATATGTCCGTTAAAAAAATTCTATTGGGCCTTTTTACATTTGCGATCTGTTCCAATGTTATCGGCCAGTCCAAGCATGTAATATTAATCAGCATTGACGGCTTTCGACCGGAATTTTACCTGAATGATGGTTGGAATACACCAAACTTAAAATTGTTAAAAGACAAGGGTGTTTTTTCAAACGGTATAAACAGCGTGTTCCCCTCAGTAACATATCCTTCCCATACAACGCTCATAACCGGTGCATACCCCAAAAATCATGGCATATTTTATAACGCGCAGCGCGAGTCTCCCACCGGACACTGGTACTTTGAAGAAGAGCTTATTACTACGGAAACGTTGTGGGACGCGGCCCGGAAGGCTGGCCTGAAAACAGGTGCGGTTATGTGGCCGGTAACGGTTGGTGCACCTATCGATTATAATTTCCCCGTCAGGCGCGCGGACAATGATGAAACTTCAGATCAATTAAGTGTAACTACTCCCCTGGTGACACCTAAAAATCTCGTTCCCGATCTGAAGAAAGCAGGTATTATAACGGGCGATAAAGAACAATTTTTAGATAGGATTGATGAGACAACCGGCAACATGTCGGAGTACATCATTAAAACCTATCGACCCGCCCTTATGGCCATCCATTTTCTTGGAGCGGACCATGCCCAGCACGGCTTTGGACAAGATTCAAAAGAGGCTCACCACGAAGTTGAATTGATCGATCAGGAGATTGGCCAGCTGCTGATCGCACTCAAGGAGGCAGGTTTGAGCGAATCAACTACTCTTATAATTACTGGAGATCATGGCTTTGTGGACAATAATCAAACCCTATCTCCCAATGTTTGGCTTTCAAAAATGGGGTTATTGACAGATAATAAGAATTGGCAGGCAAAATTCACTGCAACAGGCGGCTCGGCATTTTTATATCTTAAGGATAAAAGCCTTGGTGCGAAAATTTCGAATATGTTGGCTACCCTCCCTGATGCAGAAAAAAGCCTGTTTCGTATTATTGACCGCAAACAATTGGACGACTATGGTGCAGACCCAGAAGCCTTTCTTGCTTTATCTATGAGCGAGGGGGTTGCGAGTAACGGAGCAGTAAAGGGAAATGCGGTTAATGCAAAAAAAACAGGCGGAGCCCATGGCCACTTTCCTGATTTCAAGCAAATTCAAACTGGCTTCATTGCCGCAGGCGCCGGCGTCGGACCTCACACAGAGATAGAAAACATGGGAATAAAAGATATCGCACCTGTTATCTCCAGACTTTTGTCCTTAAATTTCGTTTCTAAAGACGGTGTTTTACCACAAAATATCTTACTACCTTAATTATTATCACGTGTACAAAAAGCCTTTGATTTTCTTGTTTTGTTGTTTGCTTAATCAGCTTTCGTTTGCTCAGTATACTCAAAAACCGGTTAGCATCTCAACACAATGGGCTAAAGATGTTAATGAAAAAAATGCGTGGCAAGAGTATCCCCGCCCGCAGCTAATACGTGATAAATGGCTGAATTTAAATGGTCTCTGGGATTATAAGATCCTTGCTCAGGGAAGTACGGCTCCGACAGCTTTCGATGGCAAGATTCTGGTACCATACAGCATTGAGTCAAGTTTATCGGGGGTGCAAAAACCATTAATGCCGGAACAGGAACTATGGTATGAACGATTCGTTGCCTTGCCTGCAGACTGGAAGGGGCAGGACGTCATACTACACTTTGGGGCGGTAGACTGGCAAAGCACAATTTATGTTAATGATAAAGAAGTAGGAAAGCATACGGGTGGCTCAGACTCATTTTCCTTCAATATAACTTCATTTTTAAAATCCGGAACTCAGAAGATCCGCGTTATGGTAACTGATCCCACAGACAGTTACATACAACCCCGTGGCAAGCAGGTACTTAATCCCCAAGGCTTTTGGTATACTGCAGTTTCCGGCATCTGGCAAACCGTTTGGCTTGAACCTGTAAATTCTACAAGCTTTTCATACTTGAACCCAGTACCGGATATTGACAACGGAAAAGTAGTTTTTGATTCAGGTCTTAGCAAAGCAGAAGGCAATGAAACGCTGGAGATGATCGTAAGTTATCAGAATAAAGAACTTAAAAGAATCAAAATTCCTTTCAAAAGCCGCTTTGAGCTGGACATGAAAAATGCTGCATTGTGGTCGCCAGATGCTCCAAATATTTATCAGATAAAAGTGAAGCTCACAAGGAATGGGAATATCATCGACAGCTTCTCTTCTTATTTCACGATGCGAAAGATCTCTATGGGTACTGATGATAGAGGTTATACACGGATTATGCTCAATAACCAGCCCCTTTTTCAATGGGGCACGCTGGATCAGGGATGGTGGCCTGAGAGTTTGCTTACGCCGCCTTCTGATGCTGCGATGAAGTATGACATGGAGATTCTGAAAAAGATGGGTTTCAACATGATCCGGAAGCATATTAAGGTGGAGCCTGCACGATATTACTATCATGCAGACACGATGGGGATGCTGCTTTGGCAGGATATGCCAAGTGGCTTCACCAAGCTCAACGATCCCGTTAATCACCTGAAATTTGACGACCCGAAAGACTGGGATCGCCCAAAGAAGTCAGCTGAAGAGTTCGAAGCTGAATGGAAATCGATCATGGATAATCTGCGTTTTTTCGGATCGATAGTGGTCTGGGTTCCGTTCAATGAAGGTTGGGGACAATACGATACCAGGCGAATTACAGAATGGACCCAGAAGTACGATGCCTCCCGTCTGGTGGATGCCACAAGTGGATGGACAGACCGGAAAGTGGGTCATATGTTTGATGCGCACCAATATCCCGGCCCGGCGATGGAACCGGCAGAAGATAATCCGGGCAGAGCAATTGTTCTGGGCGAATTTGGAGGATTAGGATGGCCAGTTAAAGGACATTTGTGGAATGAAGAAAAGCGCAATTGGGGCTACCGGACTTTTGTGACAGAAGCCGAATATAAAACCCAGCTTAACCAGATCATCCACAATTTATACCCGTTGCTTTCAAAAGGACTTTCAGCTGCCATTTATACTCAAACCTCAGACGTGGAGGGTGAAGTGAACGGCTTGATGACTTATGACCGCCGATATAATAAGATCGCCATAGACGAGATGAAAAAAATGAGCGACCCATTATTTAATCAGTATACGAAAGCCAGAACCGTCATTGAAGACTCTGAATTAAAGCCCTCAGTCATCTTTACCAGCAATGACAATCTGGGCGCGAACTGGATGACGCTAAACTCATCAGACAGTCGTCTTAAAAAGGTTTTGGGTCCGCTAAAATTAACGAAGGGTCAGAATATTTGGGCGATAAGTAATTTCAATATGGATCAGCTGCCTCAAAAAATTGCTTTAAAACTATATGGTCAGGGTGACCTTAAAATTTATTTAAACGGCACTGAAATCTACAATAAACGCATTCTCACCAGACGCCATTATGACGAGTTCAACATCAGCCAATATCACGAACTTTTAAAAGCAGGCGGCAATATTCTGGCCTTTGAACTAAAAAATGTCGACGCAAATTCTGATTTTGACTTTGGCTTGTATAGATTTGATTAAGCATTTTCCTATTTCTAATGAAATTTTTTAGAAGCACATTTCTTTGCTGCTTAACGTTAAGCTGCGTCGCATTAATCTCTTCGACGCATATAAATCCCGTGAAGGATAAATCTCGGTCACAGACTAGGTTAAACGTCATTTACATTCTCGCCGATGATTTAGGCTATTCTGAGCTGGGATGCTATGGAAATACATTCAATGAGACACCAAATTTGGACGAACTTGCAAAAGAGGGTGTTAAATTTAACCGATTTTATGCGGCTGCACCCGTTTGTTCGCCCTATCGTGCAGCATTAATGACGGGAAAGTATCCTGCCCGTCTGGGAATTACTGATTACCTCAGGCCAAATGCACCAGATCATCTTGCCCTTTCAGAAACTACGATGGCGGAGATGTTCCAGGACAATGGTTACCGCACTGGAATTGTTGGCAAGTGGCATTTGTCGGGCTATGTAAAAGCAGGCGCAACTGAAGAAACATTGCCGGAGAAACATGGATTTGACGAAGTTGCAGTCAGCGAAAACGAAGGAATTGCAGAAGGATGGTACTTCCACCCCTATTTGTTCAATAAAGATATAAGAAAGAAAAGCACAGATGATCGCGAATATATTACGGACAGGCAAAATATTGAAGCTCTTGAATTTATTGACAGGAATAAAGACAAGCCATTTTTTCTATACCTGAGCCATTACGCTGTTCATACCACTGTTCATGGTAAACCGGATCTGGTAGATCACTTCAGGAAGAAAAAAGGTGCGGGTGTTAGTCCATATACTAAAAATAATCCTGAAAACGACCTCTTTAAAAGATGGCCTGCAGATTCGAAAGCAAAGATCAATAATCCTCATTTGGCCGCGCAGCTTTTTGTTGTCGACGAGGGAATAGGAATGATTAGAGCCAAATTAAAGGAACTGGGCTTAGATAATAACACGTTAATCGTTTTCACCAGTGACAATGGCGGCGAAACGACAATTACAACAAACAGTCCATTAAAAGGTGGAAAAAGTATGCTTTATGAGGGTGGCGTTACAGAGCCATGCATTGTTTGGGGTCCGAAGCTCTTTAAACCGGCTGTAGTCAACCAGCCAGCGGTTAATCTCGACTTCTATCCTACCTTCATGGATCTAATTAAAGCTAAACCCAACACTCAAAAACTCGATGGGATCTCACTTACCAAGGTTTTGAAAGGTAATACCAAGACTCCTCCGAGAAATTTTTATTGGCACTACCCCTTGAATGCCCCTCATTTTCTGGGAGGACGATCTGCCGGCAGCATCATAAGCGGCGACTGGAAACTGATTGAATTTTTTGATAATAAAAGTGTAGAATTATATAATCTTAAAAAGGATATATCGGAAACCAATAATTTGGCGGCTGAAAATCCTGAGAAAGTAAACGAAATGTCGGCCGGTCTCGCAAAATGGCGTAAAGATGTTAATGCACAGTAAATCATCATACTTAAAGAATACATACTTTGCCGGCCTGCTGGTATTATTAACACTTTCTTTTGATCCGGCATGTGCACAGTCTACTGTTTCAGGTCAAGACTCCACAAAATATTTCACTAACCCGGTTGGTAAAGGGGCTGATCCATGGGTTATAAAAGACAAGAGTTCGTATTACAGCGTATTTAGTGTGAACAGTCCGAAAGATGGGAATTTCATCACCGTTTCAAGTTCTTCAGCGCTGAGCAAAGTGGGGCCCAGAAAAAGGGTTTGGACTGCACCGCCAGATGCCTGGAACAGTAAATGTCTGTGGGCACCCGAACTTCATCGCATCGGAAACAAATGGTATATCTTTTATACCGCCGGAAAGTCCGGCCCTCCGTATATTTTTCAGCGATCAGGAGTATTAGAATCATTAACAGACGATCCGCAGGGCGAGTACAAAGACAAGGGTCTTCTTATTACGGGCGATGATTCAGATGACTATAGCAAAACCATATGGGCAATTGATTTGACCGTTACTGATATCAATAATAAACTTTATGCTGTCTGGTCTGGATGGCAGAAAAATATGGACACCGACAAAACATCTCAGCATCTCTATATCGCAGCAATGTCCAACCCCTGGACCATCAGCTCCGACCGGGTCAAAATTTCGAGCCCGGTAGAAGTGTGGGAAACCGGCGGGCCACTGAATTTAAATGAGGGGCCGCAATTTCTAAAGCATGAAAAAGATGTATTCATTATCTATTCTACCAGGGAATCGTGGACACCAGAGTATCGATTAGGTCAGTTAAAGCTAACACCGGGAACTGATCCGCTGCTTCCGTCTAGCTGGATAAAAACAGGCCCCGTTTTTCAGGGTGATGATAAGGTGCTCGGTACTGGGCATGCCAGCTTTACAACTTCTCCCGACGGGAAGGAGCATTGGATATTTTATCATTCAAAGGTTTCGGCAGAGCCGGGTTGGAACAGAGACCTTAGATTGCAGCAATTTTTCTGGAACAAGCAGGGTAATCCGGTATTTGGAAAACCAATTCCGGCTGGCGAAAAAATCAAAAAACCATCAGGTGAGAAATAAATAAAAAAGTATATGAAGATAAAAAACATCGCAATCGCCATATGTTTAATGGCTGTTTCATTTAATCTGAGTGCGCAAAATACAGGGCGCTGGAGTGCAGATAAAGCTAAAAAATGGTATGCAGAACATCCCTGGATAAATGGTGCCAATTTTATTCCCAGCAATGCTATAAATCAACTGGAAATGTGGCAGAAGGATACGTTTGATCCGCAGACTATTGACAGGGAATTAGGCTGGGCAGAAGGCCTGGGTTTTAATACGATGCGAGTATATCTTCACAGCCTGGCTTATAAACAAGATCCAGCCGGCTTTAAAGACCGAATGGGCCAATATCTTTCTATCGCAGACAAACATCATATTAAAACCATTTTCGTTTTCTTTGATGACTGCTGGAATAAGGTTGGAGTTATTGGCAAACAGCCAGCCCCGCTCCCTGGAATTCATAATTCAGGATGGGTACAAGATCCCGGCGATCCTGCACATAAAGAAACCTCGAATTTTCCTGCCCTTGAAAAGTATGTGAAAGACGTTATGGGTCAATTCGGAAAGGATAAGCGTATTCTTTTATGGGACCTATACAATGAGCCGGGTAATTCGGGAAAACTTGAAACTTCTTTACCACTTTTAACGAAAGTATTTGAATGGGCACGCTCTGCCAATACAGATCAGCCAATATCAGCAGGTCTGTGGAGATGGGATTTCGAAAAGCTTAATGCTTTTCAAATCGCAAATTCAGATGTGATCACCTACCATGACTATGAGGCGCCTGAATGGCATAAAAGAGTTCTTATGCTGCTCAAAACACACGATCGTCCCTTGATCTGCACCGAGTATATGGCAAGGACAAAAAACAGCACCTTCGCAAATACCCTTCCCTTGCTGAAAGCACAGAATATTGGAGCAATTAACTGGGGCCTTGTTGCAGGTAAAACGAATACTATCTATGCCTGGGATACGCCATTGAAAGATGGAAGCCAGCCAACTGATTGGTTTCATGATATTTTCTGGCCTGACGGCAGAATTTACCGTACCGCCGAAACTGACCTAATAAAGAAGCTAAACAATAAATAATATGATAATATCGAGAATAAAAAACGTTTATATCGGTGTGGTGATTTGCGGCGCAATGAGCTTATTTTCCTGCAACAACACCGTTCAATCAACAAAATCAATGAACGACAGTACAAAAAGCAACCTGGATACCCTTGCTTTCAGCAAAATGATAGACGGCAAAAAGGTTAGTTCGTATGAGATTAGTAACGGCCAGATCACGGCACATTTCACAAACTACGGCGCCCGTATTGTGAGTCTTTGGGTTCCGGATAAAGACGGTGCGCCAACCGATGTTGTTGTAGGTTTTGGCTCTCTGGACAATTATCTAAAATCCACTGAACCATACTTCGGCGCCACCATAGGCCGGTACGGGAACCGGATTGCTAAAGGCAAATTTACAATTGACGGTGTCGAGTATAATGTCCCGCTGAACAACGGGCAAAATGCTTTACATGGGGGCAAAAAAGGCTTCCAGGATGTTATTTGGGACGTAGCGCAGCCTGATAGCAAAACTCTGATTTTTACCTACCTGTCTAAGGATGGTGAAGAAGGTTTTCCTGGCAATTTAAACACTAAAGTAACTTATTCTATCACTGACAACAATGAGCTCAGGATGGATTATGAAGCAAGCACGGATAAAACAACAATTGTTAACCTTACAAATCATGCTTTTTTTAATCTTAACGGCGAAGGAAGCGGCGAGATCCTGAATCATTCTGTTCAGATTTTTGCTGACAAATTCAATCCCGTAGATAGCACTCTAATCCCTTCAGGAGAACTTCAAAGTGTATCGAACACTCCTTTTGATTTTAATACTGTGAAAACTATTGGTGAGAGAATAAATGCCGACAATGAGCAGTTAAAATTTGGCAAGGGTTATGATCACAATTATATCCTAAACGGTAAAAAAGAGAATGGAATGCTCCAGGCTGCCACTGTCGTTGGCGACAAATCCGGTATTAAGATGGAAATTTTCACCCAGGAACCTGGAATGCAGTTCTATAGTGGAAACTTTATGCAGGGAAAAAACACTTTCAAGAATGGCAGCACAGACGAGTTCAGAACTGCTTTTGCCATGGAAACACAACATTTTCCGGATTCACCCAATCAGCCTTCATTTCCGACAACCCTTTTAAAACCCGGTGAGAAATACCATACCGTTTCGATCTATAAGTTTTCTGCTGTAAAATAAACTCTTATCAATATTATTTTTACTATAACGGGAATCCCAAATCCTGCATCATTAGTGCATCATTTGGGATTCCATTTATTAATATCAACTATATAAAACGATTAATAGAGTTTATTGGGGATACCAATTCCTTACTCTTACATCAATCTTCCTGTTTTTATCATTTACGAGTTTCTTAAAGGCATTGATGTCCTGACCTCTGTGATGGTAAGGATAAACTATTGACGGCTTAAATTCCAGCACAGCACTTGCAGCCTGATTAATATCCATGGTATATGGCAGATTCATACAAATAAAGGCTATGTCTACATCCTCCAGCGCGCGCATTTCGGGAATATCTTCGGTGTCACCTGATATGTATATACTTTTCCCGCCGAGGGTAAGCAGATAGCCGTTTCCTCTTCCCTTCGTATGGCGCGAGTCGGCGTCCTGCGGAAGATTATACATTGGAACGGCCTTTATCATCATCGCCATTTGACTAGTTTGCATACCGTTGTTTAAGATAACCAGTTTTCCCCTCGCGGTTGTTGGGAGCTGCATTGCAACTGCCTGCGGGGCAACAATTATGGCCTTCTTAGAGTTCAACGCTTCCAGGGCTTTTAAATCCATGTGATCACCATGAATATCAGTTATCAGGATGATATCGGGTGCTGTGAAAGATTTATACATCTCAGGATTTCCGGTGGGATCGACGTAAATTGTTTTATTATCCCAGGTAAGAACAAAAGAGGCGTGTGTAACCGGATCGATTCTGAGAAACCCTTTACTGGTTTTAATTTCATCAGTTGCATTTTTCTGCGCCATCGCCTGGGATATTCCCAGGATAAATAAGGCTAAAAATATTTTGAATGTCATGAATTGAATTTTAAACCAAAATAATCAATTAACCACGGTTTAGCGATGGTGGATGTAACGTTTTGAGGCAGAATGAAAATAAGTTATCAACGGGCCAATTAATAAAGGCAGGCGATCTGCCTTTATTATTACGAATTCAGAAAAGCCTGGTATTCTTGCTGCAATGCCAGCAAACAATCTGCACATAAACATCCCTCGAAACATTCACTGACGTACTGCACTTCGTTCAGGTTTAGCTTCACTTTACTGCATTGACATTTAGTGTAAGAATTTGCTTTGCATTCTATCCTTTTACCGCATCGTTCGCAGGATATTATTTCGTGCTTCGTGAAAGTCATACGCTCTAAATTATATATCCTACGTTCATGTTTCTACACTCATAGCTAACCATGTGCGTATACAACTCAGGTTTCTTAAGAAGAACACGTCACACAACCCTCTTCCATACTGCAGCTTGGGCCACTAAGAGTTGTAGGCTCAATTCCTCCAAGATCATTCTTATCTGATGCATCTAATTGCGGAACAAGCGGCTCCATCACTTTTCCACCCTGTTTCTCCACGGTAAACTGCACGGCTTTAGTAGCAGCCTGAGTACGCAGATAATACATTCCTGTTTTTAGTCCTTTCTTCCAGGCATAAAAATGCATTGAAGTTAATTTCCCAGTATTCGGGTTATCTACGAAAAGGTTCAAAGATTGTGACTGGCAAATAAATGCACCTCGGTCTGCCGCCATATCAATCAGGTTTCTTTGCTTGATTTCCCATACCGTTTTGTATAGCTCGCGAATCTCTGATGGGATTTCCTCAATGTGCTGCACCGACCCGTTTGCTGTAATAATATTATTCTTCATAGTATTATTCCACAACCCTAATTGAACAAGGTCTTTCAAAAGATGCTTATTAACGATTACAAATTCCCCGCTAAGTACTCGTCTGGTATAGATGTTTGAAGTATATGGCTCAAAACACTCATTGTTCCCTAAAACCTGAGATGTAGATGCAGTCGGCATCGGTGCAACCAGAAGCGAATTTCTGACCCCGTGCTGTATTACTTCAGCTCTCAAGCTTTCCCAATTGTGTCTATCGGATGGTTTAACATCCCATAAATCGAACTGGAATTTGCCCTTTGACAGCGGTGAGCCCTTGAAAGTTTCGTAAGCTCCTGATTCTTTTGCAAGATCTTTACTGGCAGTCATCGCAGCAAAATAAATCGTTTCAAAAATGTTCTTGTTGAGCATTTTTGCCAAATCACTTTCAAATGGAAGTCGCATGAGGATAAAAACGTCTGCAAGTCCCTGAACACCCAACCCAATCGGACGATGCCGCATGTTTGATCGTCTGGCTTCTTCTACCGGATAAAAGTTGTTATCAATAATCTTGTTGAGATTCTTTGTAGCCTGATAAGTTATCTCGTACAACTTTTCGAAATCGAAATTTCCGCTGACAACGAAGCGAGGCAGGGCCAATGAGGCCAAATTACAGACGGCGACTTCATCGGCATCAGTATATTCCATGATTTCAGTACAAAGATTACTGCTTTTGATCGTCCCTAGATTCTGCTGATTACTCTTGCTGTTTGCTGCATCCTTATAAAGCAAATATGGAGTTCCGGTTTCTATTTGTGCATCCAGGATTGCAAACCAGAGCTCCTGAGCTTTGATTGTTCGACGTGCCCTGCCTTCAGCTTCATATTTATGGTACAATTCTTCAAACTCTACACCGTAGCATTCATGCAATCCTGGCGCTTCATGCGGACAAAATAAACTCCAGTCCTCATTAGCTTCCACCCGCTGCATAAACAAATCCGGCACCCATAGTGCATAAAACAAATCCCTGGCTCTCATTTCTTCCTTTCCGTGATTTTTCCGCAAGTCGAGAAAATCAAAAACATCCGCATGCCATGGTTCCAGGTAAATTGCAAATGCTCCTTTACGCTTGCCTCCACCCTGGTCAACATACCGGGCGGTATCGTTGAAAACTTTTAACATTGGAATAATACCGTTGCTCGTCCCGTTTGTGCCTCCAATATAGCTCCCTGTAGCACGTACATTGTGTATAGCTAAACCAATACCTCCAGCGCTTTGAGATATCCTCGCGGTTTGTTTTAAGGTATCATAAATGCCGTCTATACTATCGTCTTTCATCGCCAAAAGAAAACACGATGACATTTGAGGTTTTGGTGTTCCTGCGTTAAATAGAGTGGGTGTTGCATGCGTAAACCAGCGCTCACTCATTTGATTATAAGTTTCAATGACACTATTTATATCCTCTTTATGAATACCGATGGCAACACGCATATACATGTGCTGAGGTCGTTCGGCAACTTTTCCATGTAGCCTTAATAAATATGATTTCTCAAGTGTCTTAAATCCGAAATAATCAAATCCAAAATCGCGGTCATAAATAATCGAGCTATCCAGTATTTCGGCATTGGCTCTGATAATCTCAATAACATCATCAGCAATTAACGGCATTTTCCGACCGGTATGCTCATCAGTATAATTATAAAGTTTAGCCATCGTCTCAGAAAAAGATTTTTCTGTGTTCTTGTGAAGATTACTTACAGCTATTCTACTGGCCAGTAAGGCATAATCGGGATGTTTTGTTGTCAGAGAGGCAGCCGTTTCTGCCGCAAGGTTATCCAGTTCGGTGGTAGTCACGCCATCAAAAAGACCTTCAATTACTTTTTTTGCAACATCTATTGGATCAACCAACTGGCTTAATCCGTATGCTAATTTCTGAATCCGAGCGGTGATCTTATCGAACTTTACGCTTTCAAGTCTTCCGTTTCTTTTATGTACGTACATGGTAGTTT
>JAZKIH010000081.1:0-43673 GCA_040384965.1 Bacteroidota bacterium
CCGGTATTGTTAAACCGTGCACCTACGCTTCACCGTTTGGGTATTCAGTCTTTCCAGCCTAAGCTGGTTGAAGGAAAAGCAATTCAATTGCACCCATTAGTTTGTACAGCATTCAACGCGGATTTTGACGGTGACCAGATGGCGGTGCATTTACCATTAGGTAATGCTGCAATCCTGGAAGCCCAAATGCTGATGCTTGCTTCACACAACATTCTGAACCCTGCAAACGGGACACCGATTACGGTTCCATCTCAGGATATGGTTTTGGGTCTTTATTATATAACTAAAGGCCGCAGAACTGATGAGACTCGTGTTGTTGTAGGTCAGGATCAATCTTTCTATTCACCAGAAGAGGTAATTATTGCTTACAACGAGCGTAAGCTTGATCTTCATGCTTTCATCAAGGTTAAAACCAATGTTAAGGATAAAGAGAGTGGACAAATCGTTAATAAGCTTATCGAAACTACGGTAGGACGTGTTCTGTTCAATCAGAGAGTTCCGGCTGAAGTTGGATATATCAATGAATTATTAACCAAGAAGTCACTTCGTGATATTATTGGTGAAGTAGTGAAAACTACTGGTATGGCTCGTGCAGCACAGTTCCTTGATGAAATTAAGGAATTAGGTTTCCAGATGGCTTTCCAGGGTGGTCTTTCGTTTAACCTTCAGGATCTTAACATCCCGGCCGAAAAAGCGCAGCTTATTGCCCAGGCTAGTAAAGAAGTTGAAGAGGTAATGAATAACTACAACATGGGTTTCATTACAAACAACGAACGTTACAATCAGATTATCGATATCTGGACTCGTATTAACAATCGCCTTACAGCGAATGTGATGAACCAGTTGTCAAGTGATAATCAAGGATTTAACTCAGTGTACATGATGCTTGATTCAGGAGCACGTGGTTCTAAGGAGCAGATTCGTCAGCTTTGCGGAATGCGTGGTTTGATGGCTAAGCCTCAGAAATCAGGTTCAGGTGGTGAAATTATTGAGAACCCGATCTTATCTAACTTTAAAGAAGGATTGTCGGTACTTGAGTACTTCATCTCTACTCACGGTGCTCGTAAAGGTCTTGCCGATACAGCCCTGAAAACAGCGGATGCGGGTTACTTAACTCGTCGTTTACATGACGTTGCTCAGGATATGATCGTTGGTGAAACTGATTGTGGAACATTGAGAGGAATCTATACAACTGCATTAAAAGACAATGAGGATATTGTTGAGCCATTATACGATCGTATTTTGGGACGTACAAGTCTTCATGATGTATATGATCCATTAACCAATGATTTGCTTGTTACTGCAGGTGAGGATATTGAAGAGCATGTAGCCATTAAGATTGAGAACTCTGCCCTTGAGGGTATTGAGATTCGCTCGGTTCTGACATGCGAAAGCAAACGCGGTGTTTGTGCCCTGTGTTACGGACGGAATCTTGCTACTGGTAAACGTGTTCAAATGGGTGAAGCTGTCGGCGTAATTGCTGCTCAGTCAATCGGTGAGCCGGGTACACAGTTAACACTTCGTACATTCCACGTGGGTGGTACTGCATCGAATATTGCTGCAGAATCTCAAATCGTGGCTAAATTTGATGGTGTTATCGAGTTTGAAAACGTTAGAACTGTTAGCCACCAAACTGAAGAAGGACCACTTGAAGTTGTCTTAGGACGTTCAGGTGAGTTTAGGATCGTTGAGCCAGGTACAAATAAAATGATCATGGCTAACAACATCCCTTATGGAGCTTATCTGTATGTTAAGGATGGTGAGAAAATCTCCAAAGGCGATAAAATCTGTAGCTGGGATCCATACAACGCGGTTATTATCTCCGAGTTTGAAGGTAAGGCTGAATTTGAAGCGATCATTGAAGGTGTTACCTTCCGTGAAGAATCGGATGAGCAAACTGGTCACAGAGAAAAAGTTATTATTGATACAAGAGATAAGACTAAAAACCCTGTTATCCGTGTTGCGGATAAGAAAGGTAACGGACTTAAAGGATATAACATTCCGGTAGGAGCACACATCGCAGTTGAAGAAAATGAAGCTGTGAAAATGGGGCAGATCATTGCTAAGATCCCTCGTTCTACAGGAAAAACAAGAGATATCACGGGTGGTCTTCCACGTGTGACGGAATTGTTCGAAGCGCGTAATCCTTCAAATCCTGCAGTTGTTACTGAGATCGATGGTGTTGTAACTTTGGGTGGAGTTAAGCGTGGTAATCGTGAAATGTCTATTGAGTCGAAAGACGGGCAGATCAAGAAATACCTTGTTCCTTTGTCTAAGCACATCCTTGTACAGGATAATGACTTCGTGAAAGCGGGCATGCCATTATCTGATGGGTCAATTTCTCCTGCTGATATCCTGTCAATCAAAGGCCCTGCAGCAGTTCAGGAGTATTTGGTAAATGGTATACAGGAAGTTTACCGTTTGCAAGGTGTGAAAATTAACGATAAGCACTTTGAAACCATTGTTCACCAGATGATGCAGAAAGTTATGATCGAGGATGCTGGCGATACACGATTCTTAGAGAAGGAACTTGTTGACCGTTGGGATTTCCAATTGGAAAATGATGAAATCTACGACAAACGTGTTGTTACCGAACCTGGGGAGTCAACTAACCTAAAAGCTGGTCAAATCATATCTGTACGTAAATTACGCGATGAAAACTCCGTTCTTAAACGTAAAGACATGAAACTTGTGGAAACCCGTGATGCTATTGCGGCTACTTCAAGCCAGATGCTTCAGGGTATCACCCGTGCGTCATTGGGAACTAAATCATTTATCTCTGCGGCTTCCTTCCAGGAAACTACCAAGGTATTGAATGAGGCAGCTATCAGCGGTAAACGTGATAACTTACTGGGCTTGAAAGAAAATGTGATCGTTGGTCACTTGATTCCTTCAGGAACCGGTTTACGCCACTACGAGCGTATAATCGTTGGTTCTCAGGAAGAATACGATAAATTACTGGCGTCAAAACAGGAAGAAGTAGAAGCTTAATCCTTGCCAGAACATAAATATAAAGCCCCCGATTAAACGGGGGCTTTTTTATTGGCGCAGATTTTGTAATTTGTGAAGTCGATTGTTGCCGATGCGATCGTCATTGCACTGTTAGTAATTTAAATAGAATTCGGATATACATAAGAAGTCCTCCGGTTCCGGTAAGGACTTTATCATTTTTATATTATGGAAGAACAAAACCCCGAAAATCAAATAAATATCGAACTTTCTGAAGAGATTGCGGAAGGGATATACTCTAACCTGGCAATTATCACTCATTCAAACACAGAGTTTGTGTTAGACTTCGTGCGTGTTATGCCAGGTGTTCCAAAAGCGCGGGTGAAGTCTAGAATTGTTCTGACCCCGGAGCATGCTAAGCGATTTATGAGAGCTTTGGAAGATAATCTTGAAAAGTTTGAAGCTATTAATGGCAGGATCAAAATTAATGAAGATCCGCCAGCCCTGCCAATGAATTTCGGCGGGCCCCCGGCACAAGCCTAACATGAAAAAGCATCTTACCAGATTAATATTGGGGAATCAGGCACTGAATAAACTTGAAGAACAGCCGCACATCCCGCATTTTAAAAAGATCCGGGATGTCTGGCACAATTCAAATTATAACGATTTTGGCATCGAAAGGATTTTCAGGCTTTTTTTAGTAAGCTCTAAAATATTCTTTCCCGGGATTTATCTTGAATATGCTCATCGAAAAGCATCATACCATCACAGAAAGATAAAGGGCGAAATCTATGTGATTTTCAAAACAGCAATGCCGTTTGCGATGCTTTATTTTGGTTTGTGGGATAATCCATGGTTGTTTGCGCTAAACATTTATCTCCTTATCGAAACCTATGTATATATTTTCCATAAGATATTTCTCCCTGAACACAACAGTAACAGAAATTATAACAGATCACTCATACTGCTGTTCTTTAATTTTGTAGAAGTCATCGGGTCCTACGGGGTTATATACGCGGCGGGAAACTATTTAAATCAGTCTGTAAGCAATATTACCGAGGCGCTGTATTTTAGCCTGATTACAGGGGCTACAGTAGGTTTTGGTGATATATATCCAGTAAGTCAGGACGGTAAATTTTTAGTGATGAGTCAACTTGTAAGTACGCTGTCATTCCTGATACTGTTTTTCAATTTTTTTGCTCCCCGCGCTCAGGATAGATCCCCAAAGAGTCGAGGTGTCTGATTATATTGTCGATTTCCCGCGGCTCAAACCATTTTATTTCCTCTGATTTGTTAAACCAGGTTAACTGCCGTTTCGCAAATCTTCTCGTATTTTGCTTTATTTTTTCAACCGCTTCTTCTAAAGAGCACGTTCCATCGTAATAGGCGAATAGCTCAGTATAACCAACAGTATTTAGCGAATTCAGATGTCTGAAGGGCTTGAGGTTCTCAACCTCCATTAATAAACCAGCCCTGATCATTGAGTCAACACGATCGTTGATATTTTTATAGAGGATTTGCCTATCTGTGTTGAGCCCGATTTGGACAATATTGAACGACCTCGTTTTCTTAATCTTGTGTCGAAATTCGGAAAATCGCTTGCCAGTCGTCTCGTATACTTCCAAAGCCCGGATCAGCCGTTGAGGGTTGTTGATATCAACCTCGTTAAAAAAAACTGGATCGACATCTTTCAGTTTTTCCTGTAGATAATTAATGCCTTCGGTAGTGTAAAGATCATTTAGTTTGTCACGGATTTCTTTGGGAGCCGGTGGAAGGTCGTCAAAACCATGTAAGACGGCATTTATAAACAATCCTGAACCTCCAACAAGAATTAGTACATCATGATCAATGAAAAGACGCTCAATTAAGCTTAGAGATTCTTTTTCATAATCGCCAACACTATAACTATCTTTAATTGAAAGAGAGTCTATAAAATGGTGTGTGGCCGAGCTCAATTCTGCGGTAGAAGGCTTAGCTGTACCAATCGACATCTCTCTATAGAACTGCCTGGAATCGGCAGAGATTATTTCTGTTTTGTAATGCTTCGCTAATTGAATAGCTAGTGTCGTTTTTCCAATAGCTGTCGGCCCTGCAATTACAATCAGTGTCTTGGCCATTCAAAAAATTGTTTCAATGATTAGTAGTCATCTTTTTGAATGTCATCGGCGTCATAACCCTCGTTATCCGAAAATTCGTCCATGAACTCATCTTTTTCATCCTCTTCCTCTTCACCAGCATTCTCCTGATCAGTGTTGATTCCCATATCATTCATTTGCTCCAGTTCATCTGTATCCTCAGGTTGAAAGTCTTCTTCATTAAGAAAATCGAATTCGTCTGATACTACAGTTGCAGCCGCCTGTGGAAGAATACCTGAACCCGCGATTTTTGGCGGTTCACCCACACTCCGGGAAACATGTGGATAGCTTTTACCAGGTTCTTCATTTAACAGAATCTTAATCAACTCCACATGGAAATCAAAAGGCCTGTCAAAATTATAGATGTAATAGAACTTCTGGTGAGGATCGTCGATGAAACTGCTAAGTTTGGAATTCTCCATCAGAGCAACTTCATTGTTTATCTTCCGTTGATTAGGAAGAAAGGCAATCTCCTCGTTCTTTATCCATTGATCATTACTCACGTAAAAGGAGGAGGAAGCTTCAACTTTGTATCCCGTAGACGCATGAATAGCTTTGTGAAGATCTTCAAAAGTCTGATTTGATTTGATGTCAATATCCCGCTCTACATCATCATAATCTTCGAAAGACACCCTAAATCTATATATCGCCATTACTATCTGTTATTTAAGAATACAAAAATACTATTTGAAAAAACTGAATAAGGATTTTGTTGTAAATTTTTACTTGTTTGTTTTTGCAGGCACTAACCCGATTTCTTTACCTTTTTCTAACATATAAAGAATTGCTTCATCCCGGGAGTTTTTTATTTCCCCTTCCAGTATAGCTTCTCTTATTTGATTTTTTATTATGCCAACTTCCCTTCCTGCCCTCAAATTAAATGCCAGCATAATATCCTCTCCACTAACCGGAGGCTGCCAGTTTCTAATCTGATCACTTTCTTCGACTTCTTTAAGTCGCTGCTTAACTAATTCGAAATTACGTCTATATTTTTTTACTTTATATTCATTTTTTGTCGTTACATCAGCGTTGCACAAAAGCATTAAGGCTTCTATCTCCTCGCCGGCTTCAAATAAAAGTCGTCGAACAGCCGAATCGGTAACCACATCTTGCGCAAGCACGATCGGACGTAAATGCAATTGTACAAGTTTCTGTACCATTTTCATCTTTTCATTCAGCGGTAACTTCAGGTGCGCGAAAATTTTGGGTACCATTCTGGCACCTCTATCCTCGTGTCCGTGAAAAGTCCAACCATGCCCAGCTTCGAATCTTTTCGTGGCTGGTTTAGCAATATCATGTAAAATAGCTGCCCACCTTAACCACAGATCGTCAGTGTTTTCGGAGATATTATCCAGCACCTGCAGAGTATGATAGAAATTATCTTTGTGACCTTTTCCGTCTATAATGTCCACACCATGCAGGTCTACCATTTGAGGAAATATTTCCTTCAGAAGGCCCGTATCAAATAAGTATTCAAATCCTATAGAAGGTTTTGGTGACAGAATGATCTTATTTAGTTCATCTGTAACCCGCTCCATCGATACAATCTTTATACGACTGCAATTCAATCTTATGGCATCTAAGGCTTTTTCATCGATTTTAAAGCTTAGTTGCGAAGCAAATCGTATAGCTCTCAGCATTCTGAGAGGATCGTCAGAAAAAGTTATTTCAGGATCCAGGGGTGTCCGAATTAACCGCCTTTCCAAATCAGCAATGCCAAAAAACGGGTCGAGCAATTGACCGAAGTTGTCTTTATTTAAGCTGAAAGCCATGGCATTAATAGTAAAATCCCTTCGCTTTTGATCGTCGTCAAGTGTTCCGTCTTCAACAATAGGTTTCCTCGACTCGGCCCGATAAGACTCTTTTCGGGCCCCAACAAACTCAATCTCCAGTTCACCGTCGCGCAGCATCGCGGTTCCGAAATTTTTAAAGACAGAAACCTTGGTGCGCAAAACCTTGCCAGCAGCTTCGGCAAATTTTATACCGTTCCCAATAACGAGGATATCGATATCTTTTGAGGGTCTTTGTAAAAAAATGTCTCGCACAAAACCCCCAATAACATATATTTCATCATTTGTATCCCCAGCTAGCTTACTGAGCGTCTTAAAAATTGGATTAACCAAATAGTCTTTCATGTCAATTCATTCCTTCGTAAGGATGATTGTAAATCGTTCGCAAATATCGACAAAGCACTACAATTATCTCGTTTCAATCGCTTATTTCCTGATAAATGAGAATTTCCCCCCTGGCTCCACCTTCATTATCGTTGATGATTTCCCACTTGAGATCACATTTTGATCCCAATTGACTACATAGTCTACTCCCTGTATTATTTCAGAACTAATGTCAAAGAAACTGACTGGGGAGGGTTCACCGCTTAAATTTGCTGATGTTGAGATAATTGGCTTGCGGAAACGCTGTAAAAGCTGCACACAAAACTCCTGCCGGATGATCCTTATACCAATGCTTCCGTCTTCTGCGATGGCATTAGGTGCAAGATTTTTCGCTCCTGAATATATAATGGTTAAAGGATTCTCGGCAAATTCTATCAGGTCATAAACGATTTCCGGCACCTCTTTGACATAGCTTTGAAGCTTGCTATCTGTGTCGAGCAAAACGATCATACTTTTCTCTGCAGCTCTCCCTTTTAATTTGAAAACTTTTTCGACAGCATCTGCATTAGTGGCATCACAACCAATACCCCATATTGTGTCGGTAGGGTATAGAATCACCCCTCCGTTTTTTAATACTTCGAAAGCTTTATTTATTTCATCTCTGAGCATCATGTAAAACGTTTTGGTAAAGTTGCAGCAGTTGGTCCGCAACCTTTTTATCATCGAATTTTTCTAAATATAATCTACCGGAGCTGATCATTTTGTCTTTTTTTTCTCTGTTGTCTAATACCCCTTGAATCTGGTTCGCCAAGTCTGTATGATCATTGGGATCGACATAAATGCTTCCAGGCCCTCCCGCTTCTTCTAAACATGATCCTGTTGCTGCAATAACCGGAACACCCGAGTGCAGAGCTTCAATTATTGGAATACCAAATCCCTCAAATTTTGAAGGATAAATAAAGAGCTCGGCTTGCTGATATATTGCCGGAAGCTCGTTATGCGGAATATTTGATAAAAAGTGCACCCGCTCAACTAACTTATTTTCATTAATAAAGTCTTTTACCTTTTCAGTGTATTCGGTCTCCTTTCCTACAACAACAAGATGTACGTTGTTTATTTTGGTTAGCGCTTTTACTATTAACATTAAGTTTTTGCGCTCTTCTATAGTACCAACACTCAAGAGGTATTTGTCTGGCAGACTGTGTTTTTTGATTATTGTAAATCTAATGGCGTTTGGTACCGTCTGACGAAATATCGGATCGCAATTTTGATATATTACCTCAATTCGATCCTCTCTTACTTTGAAATATTCAACAAGATCTCTTTTAGTCTGTTGGCTAATTGCAATGACTTTGTTAGCATTTAAAGCTGCATAGCGGAACTTAAACTTGTATATAAGCCGGTCAATGAACTTGTAGTACTCGGGATAGCGAAGAAAAATAAGGTCGTGAATTGTAACCACTGATGGTATTCGGGCTTTTTTTAAACCGTATGGAAGTTCATTACTTATTCCGTGAAATAGGTCAACCTTTTGTTTTACAAGGTCATTTACGATCCCATAACTGCGCCAGTAAGATTTAACCGTATTCTCTCTGGGGTATTTATACTCAACGCCATCAATAGTTAATGTCTCAGAAGGAGATTGGAAAGCGTAAATGCTGTACTGGTTTGTCGGATAAAATTTCGCTAATATTCGAACTACGTACCGGCCATAGTTTCCCAACCCTGTGAGATTCTGAGTTGTGCGTTTACCGTCAAAACCTATTTTCATTCCCGGGGTTAATAGAGATTTAAAAGGATAATTAGTACATCCCTTTAAATCTCTTACGTTGTTAATGTCTAGACTGCGACATTATTCTCTCTTAACGCATCATTAAGCGAGGTTTTTTTATCAGTCGATTCTTTACGTTGTCCGATGATCAATGCACATGGTACTTGATATTCGCCAGCAGGAAATTTCTTCGCATATGATCCGGGTATAACGACCGAACGGGCCGGTACAATTCCTTTATATTCAATCGGCTCATCTCCTGTTACGTCAATTATTTTGGTCGACGCAGTCAGTACAACATTAGCGCCAAGTACAGCCTCTTTTTCAACATGCACGCCTTCAACAACAATAGCCCGCGACCCGATGAAGCAATTGTCTTCAATAATGACAGGAGAAGCCTGTACAGGCTCTAAAACTCCGCCAATACCAACTCCACCGCTTAAATGTACATGCTTTCCAATCTGGGCACATGATCCTACGGTGGCCCAGGTATCGACCATGGTACCTTCGTCTACATATGCACCTATATTTACATATGATGGCATCATTATAACTCCTTTTGCGAGATAAGCGCCATAACGTGCAATACCATGCGGCACAACTCGAACCCCTTTAGCTTTGTAGTCGGTTTTGAGTTTCATTTTGTCATGGAAAACAAAAGGGCCAACTTCAATTTCTGTCATTTCTCTTATTGGAAAATAAAGAATAACAGCTTTTTTGATCCAATCATGAACATGCCAGCGTGTGCCTACTTGTTCTGCGACACGTAACTCTCCAGTGTCCAAATGTAAAATAACACGTTCTATTGCATCTCTATATTCCTTGAAAGTGATCAGTGTCCGATCTTCCCAGGCAGTCTCTATCAGTTTTTTTAATTCGGTGGTCATACTATAATTTTGACGCCAAAATAAGGGAATTTTCTGGCAAATGACTGATTGTTGTGTAAATTTGATCCCATGGCTGAGATCGAGAAATTGCGAATTGATAAATATTTGTGGGCTATCCGGGCATTTAAAACACGAAGTATTTCCACGGAAGCTTGCAAAGCCGGGCGCATAAAAATGAGCGGAACAAATCTTAAAGCTTCTCACATTGTTAAAATCGGAGAAGAATATACAGTTCAGAAAGGCCCTGATAGAAAAATCATCAAAGTCACCGGACTATTGGAAAGGAGAGTTGATGCCAAAACAGCCGTTACTTTCTATCAGGATTTAACCCCGCTCGAAGATACCACATCTTATAAATCAATGTTCCACACTCCAAATTTAAGCCGAGATAGAGGTACGGGCCGTCCGACGAAGAAAGATAGGCGAGAGATCGATGATTTGCAGGAAGGTTGGTTTGAATGAATCTGCGAAAACCTTGTTTGTTATGCTAAGCCTTCAGGTTAAAAATAGTTACTTCGGCTCTTGAGCCTAACCTAACCGGGACCCCAGTTGTACCAATTCCCCTTGACACGTACATGTGGGGTAAATTTTCTTTGTACCATCCATTCACATATTTCCCGCTACCGGGTGGCCGGAACGGCGCAAAGCCAAATAATTTTACCTGGCCACCGTGCGTATGACCCGATAACACCAGGTCAATTGGGATATTGCTCATCTCTCGTTGAATTGTATCGCGATGCTGGGGGCAGTGTGTCATCACAATATGATAGTTTGCAGGGGAATAACTCTCCATAGCCATTTTGAAATTAGCCCGGCCTGCTATAAGATCATCCATTCCTGATACGGAAACAGTAGTCTCGCCAAAAGAATACCTGTATGAGTGATTTACTATTAACTCACACTTATGTTTATTATAAACATTTAAAAGCTCTAATGGCTGCACACGCCAGCATTCCCAATTGCCTAGAATAGAGGTTTTTTGAATGGAAGGATCGAAGAGCGACAAAAACTGATCAAGTTTATCCAGATTTTCATTTCTGTCAATAATATCTCCAGTTAACAAAATCAGGTCAGGCTTGACCTTGTTGATTTCCTTTACAAGAGTGATCAGTTTCTGATTTATGGACTTAAGGTGAAGGTCCGATATCTGTAAAACCTTAATGTTTTTTGTGCTGGCTGTGGCTTCTCCTAAGTAAAATTCGTTCACCTCAATGAAGAACCTTTCATACCAAAAAGCGTCGAGGGCGACAATCGAAGCGATAAGTCCGAGACCGCCGACAATAAATTTTCTTCTTGTGATCTTTCGCACCAATCAATAGTTGATTTTCATGGCCGATTGATCCCAAAGACGGAATGCACCCTGAGCTTCGTCCCTCAGAATTTGCTGTATAACAAGTTTTCGGTCGTTCATTGGCAGAGCTAACTCATCGTAAATAAACTGGTCGTCAAAACCAATTTGGTGGGCATCGTTTTTTGTATTAGCAAAATAAATTTTGTCGATGCGGGCCCAGTAAATAGCACTCAGGCACATCGGACAAGGTTCGCAACTTGTATAAACCACGCAGCCGCTTAGATCGAAAGTCTTGAGTTTTTTGCACGCCAGCCGGATAGCCGCTACCTCAGCATGGGCTGTAGGATCTAATGAAGTAGTTACTTTATTACTACTCTTTGCAATCAGCTTTCCATCTTTAACAATTACAGCTCCAAAAGGCCCGCCTAATGCTTTTGTGACATTTTCTTCTGAGAGTTGAATGGCAAGCCTCATAAATTTTTCGTGTTCGCTGCGTTCCATATGGCTTTAGTGTAAAATTATTAAATTAAAAAACCCCGGCATTAGCCGGGGTTTATGTGTGTACGTGTCTGCTACTGCTTATTTTTTTTCTTTCTTGTAAGCATCATTTAATCCTGCCAAAACTTCTTTAGTCACATCTAAACTTTCGTCAGCAAATAACACTGTTGGATTAGCTTTTGAATAAGTCAGGACCATTTTATAACCTTTTGTTTTTGCAAAACCTTTAAGATATTCAGCAACTTTGTTATACAATTTTTCATTTTCAACGGCTTCTTCATTTGCCAAAGCGTTTCCTGCATTTTGGTTGTAAGCAGCTAACTCCTGTTGCTTTCTGGCCAGACGTTGTTCGGTCCCCTGACGCTGATCCGCACTTAAGCTGGCTGCACTTTGATTGTACTGAGCCACCTCACGTTGAAATGCAGTTGACTTTGCTGTTAAATCAGCTTGTGCTTTTTTGGATTTGTCCTGAAACACATTTTTAACGTCTTTAAAATATTCGTAATTGTTCAATAGAGAATCAGAATTCACGTATACGATAAGTTCTCCTTTATCAGAAGATGATGTTGCTGCCGGTGCGTTTTTAGGTTGTTCTTTACCACAGGATATCATCACTGCTGCAATCATCAATCCGGCTCCCACTTTACTTAAGTTTGCCAATATTTTTTTCATGTTTTTTATTAAAAATTTACGCAAATATAATCTTTCAATCGAAGTATCCCAACCATTTAATTTCCGGCTAATTTTATGGACGAAAATGAGCGCTAATTTTATCCACAATCTAGGATTTCCCGCCTAAAATCGTTATTTTTGATACTTGTTGTTATTTTAAAATATGAGCGAAGAAACAGTAGATAAATCTAATTATTCAGCGGATAATATACAGGTCCTTGAAGGCCTGGAGGCGGTTAGAAAACGCCCGTCAATGTACATTGGCGATACGGGCTTTAAAGGATTACATCATCTGGTTTATGAGGTGGTTGATAATTCCATTGATGAGGCCCTCGCAGGATATTGTACCGATATCAAGGTTATAATACATAAAGGAAATTCGATAACAGTCGAGGACAACGGTAGGGGTATTCCAACCGCGATGCACACTAAAGAAAAAAAGTCGGCACTTGAAGTTGTTATGACTGTTCTGCACGCCGGTGGTAAGTTCGACAAAGATACGTATAAGGTGTCTGGCGGTTTGCACGGAGTAGGTGTTAGTTGTGTAAATGCGCTATCAAAACCATTAAAGGTAGTTGTTCACCGCGAAGGCAAAATCTTTACGCAAGAGTACGAGTGCGGAAAACCACTATTTGATGTGAAAGTGATCGGGGAGAGCGATAGAACTGGAACAATGGTCACTTTTCATCCTGATCCGGATATCTTTACTCTTACCACTGAATATAAGTTCGATACTCTGGCTGCCCGGTTAAGAGAACTTGCTTACCTGAATAAGGGGATTCGTTTGTCTTTAACTGACGAACGTGAAGTTTTGGAAGATGGCTCCCTTCTTAAAGAAGAGTTTTATTCTGAAGGCGGCCTTAAGGAATTTGTGAAATACCTTGATGGTATGCGCACGTCGATAATTCCTGAGCCGATTTATGTAGAGGGAATCAAACAGGGTATTCCTGTTGAGCTTGCTTTGCAATACAATGACACGTATACTGAAAATGTTCACTCCTATGTGAACAATATCAATACTCATGAAGGTGGAACACACGTAGCTGGTTTCCGTCGCGGTTTAACCCGGACACTTAAGGCTTACGCCGAAAAATCGGGTATGTTGAAAAACATGAAGATCGAGATTACCGGTGATGATTTCCGTGAGGGGCTGACCGCTGTGATTTCGGTTAAAGTGCAGGAACCGCAGTTTGAAGGTCAGACCAAAACCAAGTTAGGCAATAATGAGGTGATGGGTGCTGTGGATGTGGCTGTTGGTGAGATTCTGGGCAATTACCTGGAAGAAAATCCCCGCGAAGCGAAAATGATAGTCAACAAGGTTATCCTTGCGGCTACAGCCAGAGCTGCTGCGCGGAAAGCACGTGAGATGGTTCAGCGTAAAACCGTAATGGGTGGTTCAGGACTTCCTGGTAAACTTGCCGATTGTGCGAACAGTGATCCCGCAGTTTGTGAATTATATCTTGTCGAGGGAGATTCAGCAGGGGGAACTGCAAAGCAGGGCCGCGACCGGAATTTCCAGGCTATTCTGCCATTAAAAGGTAAGATACTTAATGTGGAGAAGGCGATGGAACATAAGATCTACGAAAATGATGAGATCAAGAATATGTTTACAGCGATGGGAGTGAGTATAGGAACCGCTGAAGATGCCAAGGCTTTGAATATGGAAAAGCTTCGTTATCACCGCATCATTATTATGACGGATGCTGACGTCGACGGTTCACACATTACTACGCTTATTCTTACGTTCTTTTTCAGATATATGAAGGAATTGATTGAGTATGGTTATATCTATATCGCTGCGCCTCCTTTGTATCAGGTTAAGAAGGGAAAGGAATTTGAGTACGCATGGAACGATGATCAGCGCGATGCAGCAGTTCAGCGACTTAAAGGAACCGGTAAAGAAGAAAATGTAGGTATTCAGCGTTATAAGGGTCTCGGTGAGATGAACGCCGAGCAGCTATGGGACACAACGTTAAATCCTGAAACTCGGACTTTGAGGAAAGTTACTATAGAAAATGCTGCCGAGTGTGATCATATTTTCTCTATGTTAATGGGTGACGAAGTTGGTCCAAGGCGTGAATTTATAGAGAAGAATGCTAAATACGCCAGAATAGATATCTAAACATAACAATAGAAAGCCCTTCACATTATTGTGAAGGGCTTTTTTGTGCAGGATTGTATCGTAAATATACAACGGCGCTAACCTCTTTACTCGAGGTAATCTGTATTTGATGTTCTTTAGTACCATCAAATACTTTAAGTGTCGAAGTATTAGGAGGTACTCTGCCAAGGTTTTCAGCATATAGAATGAGTTCGTGCAACTCTGTATCCCGGTTGAGCCGGAGTGTATGCACCGACTTTTTATTCACTATAGGCAGATTCTTGATAAACTGCCGTCGGTTATGGTATACGGAGATAATGTCACCATCTTCTCGCAGATAGTCGCCTATTTCGAGTTCAATGACATTGTTGGTCACGTCAATGACTATAGGCCTCGATAGCTTTGTTTGCATAAATACATTCGGGTCCCGATCATCCAGCAAAAGAGTGGTTAGTAATTGTGATGGTATATCGTCCTGATTATCTTTGTTGAACCGCTGTAAGTAAGCATTTCCAGGATAACACGGTAATGTATTCTCTCCTGCGCCAGTAAATGTTCCGGTGAGATTATCTACACCTTGTTCCTGGGAAAGATTCAATTCAAGATCTTTAATACACAGGAAGCGGGCTGTATCGGCTGGAATTCTTGAGTATAAAATTTTTAACTCTTTTATCTTTAGCTCTGAACCTTTGATAACACCAATGAAATCCAGAGCACCTTCCGCTTTAAGTGGATTGTTACGATATAAGTAAGCTTTGCCGTTTATGATATTCTGGTTTTGGTCTTTAACATGCAGAACATATTGCATGTTAAGCACAGTGGCATCATAAACATCGGCTCTTAAATGCCCCGTCCAAATTCCTTTGTAGTCCTGGGCAAGAACTGCTGACGTCAGTAGAAGAAATAAAAAAGATAAATATAGATTCTTCATTGGTGTAATTAGTCAGCTAGCTTTTCTTTTTTGGCTTGTAACGCAGGTACACAGCCGCAGTTTTTTCTTTATCTGAAACGATCATTACCCGGTGCCTTTTCTCTCCGTCAACAAGAATCATCTCAGAAGTATTGGGAGGAACTTGTCCCAGATTCTCAGCATATAAAAGTAATTCATGAAATTCAATGCGGGTATCCAGCTTGAAGTTTAGCAGAGCGGGCCTTTTCGCGATGCGAATATTTTTTGCTAGAAGATTCCGGTTCAAATAAACGGATACAGTATCATTGTCTACTTTCATGTAGTCCACTAGCTGAATCTGTAAATCAGGATTATTTACAACAATCTCGGTTATCTTTTTAGGTTCTGTGTTGAGGAAGTCGGGACTAAAATCAAGCACTGGCGGGACTATACTTGCAGTGACCACAGGTTCGGTAGTGACAATAGAATCTTTGTGCTCGTCGAGGAACTTATTGAGGCCATCCAAAGTTCTCGAAAGGATAACTTTTCCAGGAAAGCAGGGAGATTCTGAGTCGTCCTTTCCAACTCCAGTCCATGTTCCTTCTAAATACTCGAATTTTCCTTCTTTCCGATAAGCGAGAACAAATTGCTTAACACAGGCAATCCAGTTGTACGGGACTTTGTCCTGACGGATCCAGCCAAGACTTTCATTGAGCTTTATGCTGTCTTTTTCAAAGAATCCTGATAGCCCTATCCTAATTTGTACCGAATCGCCTTCAAAAGCATATGATTCGCCCCATATATTTTTTCGCTGGGAAAGATCAAACTCTAAATCATAGAGCTGACTATAACCACCAGGCTGCTGAGTGATCTTCCCAAGCCACTTTCCCTGAATATTTTGAGAATAGGAATTTTGTAAGCTAAGTAAGATGATGATACACAACGAGAGCCATTTCATACCAAAGAAATTTAAATCAAGTTAATGATTTTAAATCGCTTTATGGTTGCTCGCTCGGTAAAAGTTTTAATAGTAATTTCTCGTAGTTAATGACTGCCCGATGATTATAGAGAATGTCTCCGCCTAAAACTCCTATGACGGGCGGGAGATTCAGGCTTTCATAAGCTGTGCTTATGGTTGAAAGATCTAGGACCGCAGCTTCAAAATTTTCGAGGACGAGGCGGCCAATTTTGAATTTTGGAAGTATAGCAGTGTGGCTCTCCATCGAACTTGTACCGAGACCTGTTGAAAGTTTTTCTGATTGCAGGAGTTCGTCAGCAGTAATATGTTGCTGGACGATTGTTTTGTCAAGAACAGTTTTCGAAGCCCCAGTGTCTAAGACTGCCTTAAATTTTTTCCCGAAAATAACAACTTCCACCAAAAGGTGGAAGCCGTCATCATGGAGATTTATAAGTTCTAATGGAACTGTTGTTTTTTTCATCCTATCTATGGCCCTTGAGTCAAGAGCCATAATGAAAATTAAATTAAGTTAGAATCGCGTAATACTTGATTCATATTTCTAACGGCATCAGCACTCTTGCTGAATTCTGTCTGTTCTGCATCCGAAAGTTTAAAGTCAAGGATTTTTTCCCATCCATTTTTTCCTATGATTACAGGAACAACAAGTGAAATATCTTTCTGGCCGTACTCGCCGTCAAGTGCTACCCCACAAGAAATTAATCTCTTCTCATCGCGAACAATACTTTCAACCATCGCAGCTGTACCGGCGCCCGGTGCATACCATGCAGATGTTCCAATAAGTTTCGTTAAAGTCGCACCGCCAACCATTGTTGAAGAAACAACTCTTTCCTGCTGCTCTTTAGAAAGAAGCTGAGTGACAGGAATACTATTCCATGTAGCATGCTGGATCAAAGGAATCATGGTAGTATCTCCATGACCGCCAATCACAACCGCGTTCAAATCTGCCGGAGAGCAACCTAATTCCACACTTAAATAATATTTGAATCTCGCAGAATCCAAAGCACCGCCCATACCAAGAATACGCTCTTTAGGTAAGCCAGAGGTTTTTAATGTTAAATAATTCATCGTGTCCATAGGGTTGGATACTACGATGATTATAGTGTTGGGAGAATATTTAAGAATATTTTCAGTAACGCTTTTTACAATATTGGCGTTTGTTCCAATAAGCTCTTCTCTGGTCATCCCCGGTTTACGTGGTAAGCCAGAAGTGATAACCACTACTTCAGAATCTGCTGTGCTCGCGTAATCATTGGTCACGCCTTTTATTTTTGTATCAAATCCAAGAAGGGCTGAAGTCTGCATCATATCGATAGCCTTACCTTCAGCAAAGCCTTCTCTTATGTCTAATAAAATAAGCTCTTCAGCGAGTTCTTTCCTTGCGATGTTATCTGCACAGGTTGCTCCTACAGCACCAGCTCCTACAACTGTAATTTTCATCTTTTTAGTTTTTTTTAATTGGTGATAAAGCTATTTTGAATTAGTGTTTCTAACCTGTTTGGTTAATAAATTCACAATAGTTTTATCGGTTTTATTTAATATGAACGAATAACGCATGAAATTTTAACGTTTTGAATTCCCGGTGCGTTCTTCTATTTAAGATTAATTAGATTCTGGAAAATATTTGCCCGAATATAGAAAATAGTATCTTTTTTAAGAAATGACGAGGTGGTTTTGTAGCAATATTTTTATGTAAATACAATTTTATTATCTTTGTGTTAATTCTACGTCACGAATATGATTGTCCCAGCCACCCTCACTTTACAATACTAAGGGTAATTCTTACAGGATATAATTAGTGCTTCACCGTTTTCAACGCTGGAGCTTTCTCTACATTTTTATTTTTTTACAATGGCTCAGACCGTGACAACACGCGGAAACCTAACGGGTTTCTTTTCAATTATAAAACAATCTTTAAATGGCCTTGAAGTGGATTACACTCAGGGAAGTATTAGGCGGTCAGTAGTATTGCTGGCTATTCCAATGATGCTTGAAATGATGATGGAATCAGTGTTTGCACTGGTCGATTTGTATTTCGTTGGACATCTCGAAAACAGCAGTTTTGCTATTCAAACCGTTGGGCTGACAGAATCTGTTCTCACCATTATTTACTCGCTCGCTATTGGCATCAGCATGGCTGCGACCGCAATCGTATCACGCCGAATCGGGGAGAAAAATCCAGACGCAGCAGCCAGAGCAGGTATGCAGGCAATTTTGATCGCATTTGTCATTAATGTTGCGATCAGCCTTACGGGCGTTTTGTACGCGAGGGACATTTTGCTTTTGATGGGTGCATCAGCCGATGCAGCAGATCATGGTGTAAATTTTATGCAGATCATGATGGGCAGCAGTATTTTTATCATGTTGCTTTTTCTCATCAATGGAATTTTCCGGGGAGCTGGTAATGCCGCCATAGCTATGAAAAGCCTGTGGCTTGCTAACATTGCTAATATTTTTCTTTGTCCAATATTTATCAATGGACTCGGACCCATTCCCGCTTTCGGACTTACCGGTGCAGCTATAGCTACGACTATCGGACGGGGACTTGGTGTAGCTTATCAGCTTTATTACCTTTTTGGCGGTGATGGAACTCTTAAAATGCGGCTTTCCTATCTCACACCTGACTTTAGTCAGATCGGTTCTCTTTTGAAAATTTCCGCACCTGGAGTGTTGCAATTCGTAATCGCTTCATGTAGCTGGATATTTCTTGCGCAACTGGTTGCAACAACAGGCGGCGATGAAGGGTCTGCAGGGTACCAAACCGCATTACGCTTGCTAATGTTTTTCATGCTTCCGGCATGGGGCTTAAGTAATGCTGCAGCTACATTGGTGGGGCAGAATCTTGGGGCGAAGCAAATTGAACGAGCAGAAGAGTCGGTTCTAAAGACAGCAAAATATAATGTGATTTTTATGGTTTTTATAACCATCCTTTCCTTTGCAGGGGCACAAATATTCGTGTCGTTTTTCACAAACGATTTGGCTGTCCAGGCCATTGCAGTAAAAGCAATTCAAATAATGAGTGTTGGCTATATATTTTACGGAATTGGCATGGTTCTCATTAATGCTTTTAACGGTGCCGGTGACACATGGACTCCAACCTGGATTAACCTCTGCGGTTTTTGGTTGTTCCAAATCCCGCTGGCTTATGTCCTTGCGAATTCACTGAAGATGGGGCCTGAAGGGGTATTTATGTCAATTCCTATCGCGGAAACAGCAATAACTATTGCTGGTTACTTGCTCTTTCGCAAAGGTAAATGGAAGCAGATTAAGGTATAGCAGTATTTTGGGTTAGGTTTCTTCCACCTACACCGATAACCAACCCGAGGCTGAAAACTGAATTTCCAGCGGTCAGGAACTTTCGATTTTTTAATCCGAAGTTGCTGCCGCTGGTATATTGTACTTGTACAGCATTGCTAATTGCCATGCGGGTGAAAAATACTGGTTCGAGAAATATATTATCTTCTTTAGCTTGTTCCAGGTCGTTTCTCATGAACTCGCTCATTTTTACATGACTTATTCTTAACGCAGTGCCATAGTTTAAAGGGAAGCGGGCGCCAAAAAGTTTAAGATCCTGCTTACGCTTCGAGCTATAATTAACCTGGAAAAAAGTCTTGTTGAAATTAATTTCCTGCCGGTCTTCTGTGATAAGGCCTGCCGACGTTTTATCTTTATACACCCGTTCACTATTGCCTTTCCCAAGACCGGCATAAATCTCCAGAATGCGGTTTTTATCAGGACCGAAAGTGGTAAAATAGCCAGCGCCAGTTTCTATTAGGTTGTGCTGAAAGTCTTTTTTAGTTCTGTTACTGTTCATCACTGATCCATTTAACAGTAGCCCGAAATGATCGGACGCAGCATATGCAGAATTAACCGATACGTTACCCTTAAGCGTAATGTGCCCGGCCGCGTTGAGCTCGCCTCTTGAAGTTAGCATTGGAGTATTCGGTACATTGGGCATGTAAACTGAAGAACAACCGGTTATAAAAAGAGGAATTGTAAGAATGAATAACGTGGCTCTGCGCATAGATTTATAGGGATTGTATCAGCAATTAAACTCTCAGTTAATAAATATATTGTGTTTCTGTTATCAACAAAAAAAGCTTCTATTGGTTCTCGCCAAAGGATTAAAAACTTATCCTATTACTTTTCCACAAGCATATTCACCGCTTAAAAGATTTGTAAATTTGTTATTCATTTTCGTTTAAATATGCCTGACTTTTCTCATCTCCACGTTCATACCCAGTTTTCACTTCTTGACGGGGCTGCCGATATCTCGCGCCTTTTCAAAAAAGCTAAAGCTGATGATATGAAAGCGATGGCGATAACCGATCATGGAAACATGTTCGGTGTATTTAAGTTTGTCGCGGAGGCGGGTAAGCATGGTATAAAGCCGATCGTAGGATGTGAATTCTATGTAGTTAACGATAGGCATATAAAGCAATTCACAAAAGAAAAAAGGGATCAGCGTTTTCATCAGCTTTTGCTTGCCAAGAATGCGCAGGGTTATAAAAACCTTGTAAAATTGTGTTCCCTTGGATATATGGAAGGCCTTTACAGTAAATGGCCCCGGATTGATAAGGAATTAATTCTTCAGTATCACGAAGGTCTGATTGCAACAACGTGCTGTCTTGGAGCTTCCGTCCCGCAAACGATTCTGAAAAAAGGGGAGGAGGAAGCCGAAACAGAATTCAAATGGTGGCTTGATCTTTTTGGTGAAGATTACTATATAGAACTGCAGCGGCACGATATCCCGGAACAGCTGGTGGTCAATGAAGTTCTGCTGAGATTTGCAAAGAAATACAATGTAAAGGTTATTTGCTCAAATGATTCCCATTATGTTGATCAGCAGGATGCTAACGCTCACGACATCTTGTTATGTGTGAATACGGGCGATATGCAAAGCACTCCGATAGCTACAGATGAAGAAGGAGGTAAAGGCTTTCGTTTTGGCTTTCCGAATGATCAGTTCTTTTTTAAGAGCCAGGCGGAAATGGGACAGCTTTTTCATGATCTGCCGGAATCTTTAGATAATACAAATGAAATTGTTGACAAGGTTGAGCACCTTCAGTTGAAGCGGGATATTATGCTCCCCAACTTCCCGATACCTGAGGAATTCAAGATTCATACCGGACCTGAAGCTGAGAATATGAATCAGTGGGAATATCTGAAGCACCTTACGTTCACGGGCGCCAAAGAGCGTTACCGCGACATCAGCCCTGAGGTAGAGGAGAGGCTTAATTTCGAGCTGTTTACAGTACGAACTATGGGGTTTGCGGGATACTTTCTGATCGTAGCCGATTTCATTAAAGCTGGCCGTGATCTGGGAGTATTCATAGGGCCGGGCAGGGGTTCGGCGGCTGGATCTGTCGTAGCATACTGTATTGGAATTACAAACATCGATCCCATAAAGTACAATCTTCTATTTGAGCGTTTCCTGAATCCTGACCGTAAATCAATGCCCGATATTGATACGGATTTTGATGACGCAGGCCGTCAAAAGGTGATTGATTATGTGGTAGATAAGTATGGTAAAAATCAGGTAGCGCAGATCATTACATATGGCTCAATGGCCGCCAAATCCAGTATTAAGGATGTTGCGCGGGTGTTGGACCTGCCTTTGGCTGAATCTAATATGCTTGCCAAGCTTGTCCCTGACCGGCCGGGTACAAGTCTGGTTCAGGTGATGACAGCTCCTATTGAAACCGTAAAGAAAGAGCAGAATCCCGAGGACTTTGAAAATATCAAAATGCTGCGCAGTATACTTGAGGAAGGGAAAACTACTCAGGCGAAAGTTCTTAAGGAAGCATTGATATTGGAAGGTTCAGTGAGAAATGTGGGAGTTCATGCTGCGGGAATTATAATAGCTCCTTATGATCTTACAGATATCATCCCCGTTGCAACTTCAAAAGAGTCAGATCTTCTGGTAACGCAATTTGACGGGCGTGTGATTGAGGATGCTGGTGTAATCAAGATGGACTTTCTTGGCTTAAAAACCCTGACCATCATTAAAGATGCTCTCCGGCTAATAAAGCAAAATCATAATGTTGACATTGATATAGATTACATTTCGCTCGAGGATGCGAAGACATTCGAACTATATCAGCGCGGAGATACGAATGGTACGTTCCAGTTTGAAAGTGACGGCATGCAGATGTATCTGCGTGAGCTTAAACCTGACAAATTTGAAGATCTGATCGCGATGAACGCACTTTATCGGCCAGGTCCGATGGAGTATATTCCGAAGTTCATTTCCAGAAAGCATGGCAGGGAAGATGTAACCTATGACCTCCAGGATATGCAGGAGCACCTGGAAGAAACCTACGGTATTACAGTGTATCAGGAGCAGGTGATGCTCTTGTCTCAAAAACTTGCTGGCTTTAGCAAGGGTGATGCCGACGTGCTGCGAAAGGCAATGGGTAAGAAGCAGATAGAGGTCCTTAACAAAATGAAGGCGCAATTCATGGATGGTTGTAAGGCAAACAATCATGATACTAAGGTCGCTGAGAAAGTATGGACCGACTGGGAAGCCTTTGCTCAATATGCTTTCAACAAGTCGCACTCCACATGTTATGCATTTGTAGCGTATCAAACAGCCTACCTGAAAGCAAATTACCCTGCCGAATATATGGCGGCAGTTTTGAACAACCAGAACAACATTGATAAGATATCCTTCTTTATGGAGGAATGTAAGCGAATGGGGGTCCCGGTTCTGGGACCAGATATTAATGAGTCGGAACTAACTTTCACCGTGAATAAAAAGGGCGAAATACGCTTCGGAATGTCGGGTATGAAGGGTGTAGGGGAGAAAGCTGTTGAAAGTATTGTTGAGGAACGAATGACCAATGGACTCTACGAGAGTATTTACGATTTTTCCAGACGGACTAATTCACGTGCTGTAAGTAAAAAAGTTTATGAAAACCTTGTTTATGGTGGAGCGTTTGATTGCTTTGGATTTAAGCGTTCTCAGTTTTTCCATAAGCCAGATGCGAGCCTTTATAATGGGATCGAAAGACTTGTAAAATATACAAATGACTTTCAAAACAATCTGAATTCATCACAAGCGTCGCTGTTCGGAGGAACTTCAGACGCCCAGATTAATGAGCCGATCCTGCCAGAGTGCGATGAGTGGGGATTGATAGAAAAACTTAAATATGAAAAGGAGTCTATCGGGATATACCTTACCGGACATCCTCTTGATAACTATAAATTTGAACTCGATAATTTCTGTTCGCACCAGGTTAAACATCTCAGTCTTATCAACCGGATGAAGAGTGCGGAAGCATTGCCGGAAGATCAGGAGGAGTTTAAAAAAATCAGCAACCGTGACCTGATTATTGGCGGGCTGGTTTCTGCAAGCAGTCATAGAACAACAAAAACCGGTAAGCCTTTTGGATCCTTTATGCTGGAGGATTATGGAGATACGTTCGAAGTGGTTTTGTTTGGCGAAGATTACGTGAAACTTAAACAATATCTGAATGAGGGATATTTTATTCAGGTTCGAGGCCTCGTTACCGAGCGTTTCAAGCAGAAAGATAATTGGGAGTTTAAAGTTAATAGCATAGTACTGCTTTCAGAGCTTAGAGACAAAATGTCAAAATGTCTTACTATTCAATTGCCCTTAACAGAGCTTTCTCAAGGGTTTATGGAAAGAATAGACGAGATCGTAAAAACAAACTCAGAGCAAAATCCCGTCAGGAATTGTCAGCTCAAATTCATGATCATGGACTATGATGAGGAAACGACGCTCGAGATGCCTTCCAAAACTCTTAAGATTAGCCCTAGTAATGAGTTTCTGGAGGATATCTCTAAGCTTATCGGGGTGAGGTATAAGTTGAATTAGTGTCACAATAGCAGAACGAATTTGTGGCAGGAATATTGAATAGTATATTTGATTATAAACTGTAAATAATAGTATCATGGCATTAGAAATAACAGATGCAAACTTCGATGAGTTAGTGCTTAAATCCGACAAACCGGTATTGATTGATTTTTGGGCAGAATGGTGTGGACCGTGCCGTATGGTTGGACCGGTGGTTGAAGAATTAGCTAAAGAATACGAAGGTAAAGCAGTTATCGGCAAGGTTAACGTTGATAACAATCCGGAGATCTCTATGAAATTCGGTATTCGTAATATACCCGCTTTATTGTATTTCAAAGGTGGTGAAATTGTAGACAAGCAGATTGGAGCAGTTCCTAAATCTGTTCTTGCTGAGAAATTGTTAAAGCAATTAGCGTAAGCATCCACTTTATATATGAAACTCCATTAGCAGATGCTAATGGAGTTTTTTTTTGTCCTAGACTTTTTAACTATGTTTCTAAAAACCTAGTCATATTTGCCAAAAGTTGTTTAAAAATTGCTATTGACAGTTTACGGTAGTAGCGTTATTTTCGATCGTTCTTTGAAATCTATTTGCTCCAGCACTAGTGTTAAAACATCTTAGATGTTCTCTAATGCTGAGGTGCGGCACCTCAGCAATAAGTGATAATTTATAACCTGGGTCTTTCGTCGAAGTCTCTTATAGCTGCTCAAGATTTTATGCGGCCGGAAATATTTCCGGGAAGTCTTAAAAAAATGCTATGAAATCAAAAAGGAAATTCCTTAGGCGAGTAGAGAGATTTTACTCAAAGAACGCGAGACAGTTTTCGACGAGCGAACGTCTGTTTTTTTTATTAGTGATTAAGAATCACACAGTCGAATGTAAAGCAGGATGGTTTAGGAAGTTTAGAAAACTGACTTATTTTAGTTTCTGCTTTTTGAAGCAGCTGTTTTAGACTCAGGTTTATCATAAAAAAATATGAATATTCTTTGTACAGAAATTGCGTCAGGATTTTTTCACACCTTTTCAAGTCAAGTGGATAGCTTTTATCGCCCCTTCGAAGTACCCAAAACGAAATTTGGTAAACCTCAAATTAATGCAGATGGTTCGGAAAAGACACGAAATATTTCTGCCTCAATAGGCTCTTTGAAATTTATACAGGAGGAGATTTCGGCTACGTTGCAGCAAATTATCTTGCCAGAATATATATTCGGAGGTGTTCGAAAGAAAAATCATATTCAAAATGCCGAATTTCATGCTCAAAACCGGTATTTTTTTAAGATTGATCTTAAAGAATACTTTGAAAATATATCCAACAATCACGTCTTTAAAACTCTCCGTTCGCTCGGATTATCGGCAAACGAGTCGAGAATTATTGCCCGATTAACAACTTACCGGTGTTCATTGCCGAAAGGTGCGCCAACTTCCCCAGTATTGTCAAATTTGGTGTTCCTGCCTACCGCGATACGTCTTAATAACTATTGCCAGAAAAATGGAATCACATTTTCATGCTTTTTCGATGATTTGACCTTTTCTTCTAAAAGCAAAATTCAACATCACGGGAATAACTTGATCAAGATTATTAAGGCTGATGGCTTTTATCCCAATAATAAAAAAATTCACAGTTTAACAAATGCTTGTGAGGTAACCGGAATACTTGTCAAGAAAAAGACAATACATTTATGCAAAGAAACTTTAGCCAATAGGCATAATCCAAATGTTAAAGCCTATTGTTTGTTTGTGGAGCGAGAATCTGATCGCATTCTTAGGCAGGCTTATACAAGTTAAATCGTTCTACTTCCAATACTCCAAAAATTCAGCAGGCAAAGGCTTTTGCAATATGTGTGTGTACATAAAACGTACAGCTTCCTGTGTGCTATGCCTCGCCTTCAAACCACCCCAGCCATGTCTTTCGCCAGGATAAACCATGAATTCAAAGTGTTTGTTCAGGTCCTGAAGCTTGTTGACAAATTGGATACTGTTCTGCATATGAACGTTGTCATCCATAGTACCGTGTACAATTCTCAGAGTTCCCTTAAGTTTATCAGCATAAGTAAGAGGTGAGGTAATTTTATAACCTTCAGCATTGTTCGCCGGTGTTCCCATAAAACGCTCAGTATAATGAGTGTCGTAAAGGGACCAATCTGTCACGGAATAATTCGCTATTCCATGAGTAAAAATTTCTGCCCCATAGGTTAAAGCCATGGCAGTGATATAACCGCCAAAGCTTCCTCCTGTTATGCCGATTTTCGTACCGTCAACATAGGGCTTGGCTTTAAGGCTTAATGCAGCGTCCATATAATCTTCAATTTCATACTTACCCATTTTTTTGTAAATGAAGTCCATTCCAACCTTACCTAAATGGCCAGCACTGCGATTATCAATGGCAACCTGTATAATGCCTTCTTTAGCCCACCAATAGCTTAGTCCCATAGGACTCTTCCATTTATCATAAACTGTTCCTGCATCCGGACCGCCGTAAACACTAATCCAAACCGGATACTTCTTTGCCGGATCAAAGTTTAATGGTAGTGTTACCGTCATTGGCAGTTCAAGTCCATCCCGTGTTTTGTAATAGCTAAGCTCTGTTTTTGGTAGCATGTAAGAATCATACAGAGATCCCTGAGAACTGGATAGCTCTCGTATTACTTCTCCTTTATTATTTACCAAAGCCGATTTTGCGGGACTGGTAAGACTCGAATAGGTAGTAATAAAATATTTTCCATCAGGTGAGAGTTTGACCTGGTGGTCGTAATTTCCAAATGTAAGGCGTTTTGGCTCATCTGTACCCTTCAAGCCGACCGTGTATAGATCGTAACGGGTTGAGCTTTCCTGACGTGCTGTGAAGTATATTTCCTGGTCTTTTTCATCAACCAGCAATAGATCACCAACTCTCCATGATCCTGAGGTCAGCTGCTTTTTGAGATTGCCTTTCAAATCGTGATAGTAGTAATGCCCCCAGCCGCTTTTATCGCTTTTGAGGATTACTCCCGATCCGTTTTTAAGGAAGTACATCCCATCCATCCAATCTACCCACGTATTTTGTTTTTCTTCGTAAATGACACTTTTCGTGCCTGCCGTCGGGTCCACACTGTAAATAATAAGATCATTTTGATCACGGTTCATCCATTGTACCCAAAGTGTTTTGCTGTCAGCCATCCAAAAAGGGGTGCCGAAATACTGATCGTTTTTAAAATTGAAATCGGCCCAGACCGTTCCTTTCATGCCTGCAGTTACAATACCAACCTTTACTTCTGGATTTTTATCTCCTGCTTTTGGATAACGCGTGTTCTCAAGGAAGCCATGTTGGCCGGCAGAATTGTAAATGGGGTAGACGGGCACAAGCGTATCATCAAAACGCATGAACGCTAACTTCTTACTATCAGGACTCCACCAGAAAGCTTTATAACGTGTCGGCCGACCCAGAATTTCTTCAAAATAAACCCATGAGGCCCATCCGTTGTAAATTACATTCGAGCCATCATTGGTATATCTCGTCTCCGCGCCTGTGACTACGTCAACGGAAAAAAGATCATTATTTCTGGTAAAAGCTACCTGCTTGGTATCAGGGGATAAAGTTGGATTTTTCTCCAAAGCTGTATCTCGTGTAAGCTGCTTTTCCGTGCCCATTGCATCCTTAAAAAACACATCTTTATTTTTGATGAACACAGATGCCACATTCACTTGCGCAGGCGCAGAGGGAACTGCTTCCCCTGTTTTCACATCTACAGTATAAGGCTTGTTCTGCGTACCTTCCAGTCTATACTCAATGTAATGTGAGTTGTCTGCCCAGCCGGAATAAATGGGTAATGGGTTTAATATTTCCTTTGCGGGGCTTGTGAAAATCTCGCTGAACGTGAGCGTTTTTTGTTGTGCATTTGCAGTCAGCGAAATGATCAGAAAGCCAGATAATAAGGCCGCAGTCGATCTGTTAATCATCATATATGATTGAGTATTTTTAATAAATTTCGATTAGTTGGAATGGATAATCGTTTGGTTATAACGATCCACAATCTTCGAAGGTATAAATTTTTTTAATAAAACTATTCGACGGATGCACAGTTCTATATCCGTGTTCTGAGATTGTCAGAGATTGAGTAAATAGATCAATACACAAATTAAACATCGATTATATATCCTATTTTAGGGCATGGAACCCAATCTGACGAACTATAAAGACCTGCAGGATTTCGGGAATCTCGAACTTCTTTCACAACAGGTTGTTGAAGGATTTATAACCGGCCTTCATAAAAGCCCATTTCATGGTTTCTCGGTCGAATTTGCTGAACACCGGTTATATAACACCGGAGATTCCATCAAGAACATTGACTGGAAATTATATGGACGTACCGATAAGCTCTTTGTAAAGCGATTCGAGGAAGAAACTAATTTGAGATGTCAGATCGTACTGGATGTTTCGTCTTCCATGTATTATCCTGAGAAGCATTTTAACAAGCTACTGTTTTCTGTTTATTCAGCTGCATCTTTGATGTATCTGTTCAAAAAGCAGCGTGATGCATTTGGGCTGAGCTGCTTTTCCGATAAGCTGGAATTATCTACACCCGCAAAATCTACAACCGTTCATCAGAAATATTTATTTTCTGAACTTGAAAAGTTGATGAACCGCGATAGAAGAGGAGATAGTACAAAAGTTGCGCAGGCTCTGCATGAAATTGCTGAGCAGATCCATAAACGTTCGCTGGTTATAATCTTTAGTGATATGCTCGAAGGGAGCGCTGATCAGGATTTAGCCGAGATATTTTCAGCCCTTCAGCACCTGAAGCATAACAAACATGAGGTGGTGATTTTTAATGTGTTGGACCATAAGATGGAATTAGATTTTAATTTCGAGAATCGTCCTTATCATTTTGTTGACCTGGAGAGTGGGGAAGAATTAAAAGTGCATCCGGGAAACGTCAAAGAAGCATATCTGAATGCCGTCAGCACATATCATAAAGAACTCAAACTCAAATGCGCCCAATATAAGATCGACCTGATCGATGCGGATATCCATGCCGGATTTTATCAAATATTGCATGCCTATCTTATCAAGCGCGCGAAGATGGCATAGTATCTGATTAGTATTACAAATTCACGCCGAAATTTAAATTATGAGATTATCAGTAGACCGTAGCCCTATAAAAGTTTATCCAGATCCAAAACGTGTTATTGCGCGATTTTTCTTTAGTCAGGATGAGCGTGCGAAAGAATTAATCACCAGAGTAATGGCGCTTTCAGACGAGGACGTTTTTACTATTATATCACCGCTCTTACAGGAATATTCTAAACGGCATCGTAATATCACTAAGATACTAAACAGACACTGCGATAAAGTCAAGAGGCTTATCACCGAAGTAGGGGTAGATTATGCTGGAATTGATCAGTTTAGAAAATTACTGATAGGGTCATACTTTACACATGAATATTCTATCGAATCAGCTGCTTTTTTCAACCCTTCGATTATAGAAGATCCTGACCAAACGGAGCTTGTTGATGGACAAAAACGCATGATTATTAGTTTTCGGGCTGTTGGCGAAGGTCATATCTCATCCATTGTCTTCAGAAGGGCTCTTGTAGAAAAGAATGGAGATTTGAATGTTCTTCCTGTTGGAAATTACATTGATGAAGCGGAGATAATAAGAAATGCCGTGTATGTGAAAAAGCTTTTCTTCGGTAAGGCGATTGATAATAATATTGACAAGGAAGTACTGGAAAATGTAAAAGGGAGGTTGGGCGACAAGTTTGAATATCAGGAACTTCGTAACGTTATCGTCGATCTCAAAAACCAGCAAACTTCCGAGGAATCGAAATTAAACTACGACAAAGTACTTTGGTTGTCTGATTCGTATCACGACATCAGCTTCTCAAAGGATACGGATATTTCAGACCGTGTAATTTTTCCAATCTCAGAATTCGAGAAAAAGGGAATTGAAGACGCAAGGTTTGTGAAATTTATAAACGATGATGGTTCGATAATATATTACGCAACTTATACGGCTTATGATGGTCAGATGATCATGCCTAAACTGCTGCAAACAACTGACTTTTACGATTTTAAAATCTGCCCTTTATATGGGGCAGGTGCACAGAATAAGAACCTTGCATTATTCCCCCGAAAGATAAATGGGAAATATGCTATGATGTCACGGATTGACGGATGGAATAACTATATCATGTACTCCGACAAGATACAGGTGTGGGAAAGTCCTGAACTCCTGCAAAAGCCACATGCGGCTTGGGAATATATTCAGATAGGTAATTGCGGTTCACCGATAGAAACAGACGATGGTTGGCTAATTATTACGCATGGAGTAGGTCCTATGCGCAGGTATTGCCTAGGGGCGAGTTTACTAAAACTGGATGATCCTTCTGTTGAAATAGGCCGGCTAGCTGAGCCTCTCATTGTCCCGAATAAAGACGAGCGTGAAGGTTATGTGCCCAATGTCCTTTACTCCTGCGGATCGATAATACATAACGATAAGCTTATCATTCCTTACGGACTGTCAGATTACTGTTCATCATTTGCTACTGTTGATATAAACGTTCTCCTGGAAAAGCTTAAAAGCAAATCATCATCGCTCTACGATCTTTTTATATAGACCGAGATAATCAGATACCATCTTTTCGCTTGAGAATTTGTCTTTTGCCCATGCGTGACAGACATGACGGTCAATGGAATTAAGGCTCCGAACAGCTTCAGCGCCGGTTTCGACATCGTTAACAAGGTAGCCTGTTTTACCATCTTCTATAAGCTCTGGCATCGAGCCCCGATTGATTGCAATAACAGGCGTTCCGCAATACATAGCTTCCGCTACACTTAGTCCGAACGGTTCATCAAAGTTTATTGGGTGAAGCAGCGCTAAAGCTTCCCCAAGCAATTTATTACGGGCTTCCGGACCGGCATGTCCAATGAATATGATTTGGTCGTCAAACTCAACTTCAATTTTTTCTTTGAAATATCTTTCGTCCTGAATAATGCCGGCAATAATCAGCTTTTTGTTTGTTTTCCGGGCAATCTGAATAGCTTCCAAAGTGCCTTTGTCGGGATGAATACGTCCGAAGAATAAAAGGTAATCTCCGGCAGTGTCGACAAACGAAAAATCCTGCGTTCGAAATCCATTATAAACAGTTGCTAGATAGTTAAGTTCAGGCGAGCGGTTTGCATGACTTATGGAGACAAATGATGATGAGTTATTATATTTTTTATAAACAGGAATTATCTTCGGAGAAGAAAATCCATGAATAGTCGTAATAATGGGGGTTTTGATTAGCTTCGAGTAACTGAGCGGAAGGAAGTCGTAGTGATTATGGAGAATGTCAAAGTCCGACGCTCTTTCCATGAGGTTACTTATATGTAAGCATTCTACAACCTTTGCATCTAATTCCTTGTCCTCTTCATAACCGGACTGAATGACAGAATCCAATGTTCCGGAGGTGAGTGAGTCTGCCGTTGCAAAGAGCGTTACGCATATCCCGGAAGCAACTAAGCCTTCGGTAATATTAGATGCCATCTGCTCCCACGGCCCGTAATGCCGGGGAGGTGTACGCCAGGCAATTGGCGACAATATTCCAACCTTCATTAAGCTGCTTCGGACTCAGCTTCCGCCTGAATGACTGTTAACTTTTGCTCTTCGCTCTGAAATGATTCTAATTCGAGTCCCTTTAGGACAAGCAGATGAGAAATGAAGTATGCTAGTGTGCTCTCAGCGCCCTGATTCCTGTTTAGTCCCCCTGGCTGCAGTCCATCGCAGCAGCCTTTTGTTTCATGATCATATAAAGGCAAACGTAATGTGTTTTCGCCCAGGAACCATTGGTAACACAAATACATTTTGCTCAGGAATTGCTTTTCTCCGCTCACATCATACGCTTTGAAATACATAAGTACCATAGCCATGCTTTCAATTGCCTGCTGATCGAAAATGGCCATATTACCATTCCTGTAATACCAACCGTCGCTTCCAACCGGACTGAGATAGCCTTTACTCAAGGTGAGGCTGTCAAGGAATTCAATAGATTCATACGCAATTTCCATTACGCGTTCGTTACCCGTTATTTGGGCCGAGTGCAATAATGCAAGAGGTAATATTGCGTTGTCGTAACTCAGTTTGTCTTCGAACCAATGCCAGTTTTCACCTTTAACACTTTTATACACATCAACTAGGGGTTGAGTCAAGTCTTTTAACTGTTCAATTAAACCCTCATTGTATGGATGTGCCTGTAGATAATAAGACAGTCCGATAATAGTATTGGCTAAACCTCTCAAATGGTGGAGATCTTTAAAATGAGCCACTGATCGCTGGAAAAGCTCTTCTGCGAATTCTTTGTACGAGTTATTCGGCGCGGAATTGATAAGGTAACCAAGCGCCCAAATGGTTCTTCCAAAAGAGTCTTCTGATCCAACTTCGTCCAGGTACTCTCTTCTGAAACTTAAGAAATTTCGGAAATTTCCGTCATCCATTTGCATATACTGGATATAACTCAGATATATAGGAAGCAAATCCAGGGCTTCTTTACTTTTATTCTGCTCATAGGCCATCAAAGCCATAATTAAAGCTCTCGCATTATCATCCAGACAATAGCCTTCCTTCAGATTCGGTATCCCGTATTTCGCATGCTGAACAATACCCGTATCATCAGTCAGGCGTTTAACGTGTGTGAGATTGAATTCGGGCATAACTTCAGAATCTATGATATGCCTGCTTTTGCTTTTTATCACAGGCAGGTCTGCAGAATCCTTAAGTACGGCAGTATATTCCCGGCCAATGGCTGGCCATCTTAAATTCAGGCCGTAGTTAAATGCATTTTGCTTTAGTTCTGCTAATTTCCCGGGATGATCAAGCAGGTCGTTTACTGAGTCAGCCAGACTTTCAAAATCCTTGAAGTCGAACAGTCTTCCCCGGTTTTCTGCTAAGAGCTCTTGAGCATGCCAGTACGGAGTCGACAATACAGCAGCTCCGGAACCGATTGCATAAGACAAAGTTCCACTCGTTATTTGAGCTTCGTTGAGATATGGAGTCACATAAATGTCACAGGCTGTTAAATAATGATGAAGCTCATCCTCAGATACAAATTGATTGATAAATGTTAAATGTTCTTCGACATTCAGGCTTTTTGCCAACTTTTTTAAGCTGTCGCGATATTCTTCACCTGAGTTTTTCCTAACTCCGGGATGGGTGTTTCCCAGTACCACATACATAACATCCGGATGTTTCTCAACGATAGCCGGAAGGGCTCTCACAACCGTTTCAAGTCCTTTATTTCTGCTGATAAGCCCGAAAGTAAATAGCACTTTTTTATTCTTGAAAGAAGGGAGTTTTTTAACTGGGTTATTTTCAAGAGGTTCGAGATCAGGTACACCATGTTCAATTCGCTGAATCTTATCGCTTGAAATATAGTATATGCTTTGTAAGAAATCTACCGCTCTTTCGCTCATCACAACGATCTTGGAAGATTGTTTTGCAATCTCTCTGATGATGATCTGCTGCATGAAGCTTGGCTCCCGTAAAACTGTATGTAATATTGTTATCAATGGTTTGTTCAATCTGCTTATCAGGGGCAGCAGATAAACGCCGCTTTCTCCGCCATAGATACCAAACTCGTGCTCTATTACACAAGCATCGACATCGCTGTTATTTATGAATTCAGCTGCCTGGATATAATCCTTTTGATGTTCTTGTCGGATTTTAAATTTAACCTCCGCGGGATAATCGTATTCCTCCAGGTCGTCTGAGTCATTCATCGCAACTACAAAACCATTTAGCGAACCATCCGCATTGTCTGCGTTAATGGCTCTCATGAGATTATAATTAAAGGTGGCGATTCCACATTCCCGGGGCGTATAAGAAGAAATATATGCGATTTTCATAGGTGTTAATTTTTGCTTGGACAATTAAAGTAAGTATCCGGCCATGTTCTGCAAAAGGCATTCCATTATGACACAGTTTAACTTATTGCTTTTAATTGTTACTAAACGTGGCTTTAATTTGACTTTGAGTTATAATATTGCCTTATGAAGCAACCTTTCTGGTATTTTTAGGTTGATAACGTTAGTGTTTTAACACTGGACGTATGATTTTGTTGAGTTTTTGTTCTAGATTTAAGACTATTTTAAAATTGTGTATTTGTTATTAACTCCTCCAATATGAAATATATCCGTTTGATTATCTGTACTGTAAGCATTTTGGTTCTCTCCGGAATGCAGATTCAAAAGCCCGTGAAAGTGGTGCTGTTTGGAGATTCTATCACTCAGGCCGGCGTTAGACCGGGGGGGTACATTACGTTGATGCAGGAAACATTAAAAGGATATGAACTAATTGGAGCTGGGATTGGAGGTAATAAAGTATATGATCTTTATCTACGCCTGGAAGCAGATGTGCTGGATAAGAAGCCTGATGTTGCGGTAATTTATGTCGGTGTGAATGATGTATGGCACAAACAGAGCAGCCAGACTGGGACAGATGCCGACAAGTTTATCAGCTTCTATTCTGCGTTGATCAGGAAAATGCAATCTGCAGGTATAAAAGTGATTGTTTGTACACCCGCTGTAATTGGTGAACGGACGGACTTTACCAATGCTCAGGATGGGGATTTAAACCGGTACAGTCAAATTATCAGAGACCTCGCTAAGCAATACAACTGCCCACTGGTAGATCTTCGTAAAGAGTTCCTAGCCTACAATCTTGCTAACAATCCTGAAAATAAGGAAGCTGGAATTTTGACAACGGACCGCGTGCATTTAAATCCAGCGGGGAATAAGCTGGTGGCAGAACTGATGATGAAAGCGTTAAGAAACTGAAAGTTGAAAGTTGGCTGGGCGGATAGACGTTTAGCTTCAACTTTCAGCTTTCAGTTTTCCACTTATGACCTTCTCTTGCCGAAGTATCTCTTTGGAGCTCCTTTGGCTCCGGAAGTATTATCTGAACGCTCGGTCTTTTTGCCTTTTGAACCGCCCTTTTTCTTCGTTGATTGGGTCAAAAGGTAGGCAGCGCCTTTCATATGATAAGGTTGTTCTTCTACTACAGGAATAGAGCGTGAAATAAGTTTCTCTATATCCTTAAGGTATTCCATTTCTTCATCGTCACAAAAGGATAGTGCTATGCCGCTTGACCCGGCACGGCCTGTTCTTCCGATACGATGTACATAGGTTTCAGGAACGTTTGGCAGTTCATAATTTATCACGTGAGAAAGCTCCTCTATGTCGATACCCCTAGCTGCTATGTCTGTGGCTATTAATGCTTTCAACTGGCCCGTTTTGAAATTCGAGAGGGCTTTTTGGCGTGCATTCTGGGATTTATTACCATGGATAGCTTCTGTTTTAATGCCAGCTTTAACCAAATCCTTAACGATCTTATCTGCACCGTGTTTAGTGCGCGTGAATATCAATGCAGATTTAATTGCCTTATCGCTCAGCAAATGAATAAGCAATTTTTTCTTGTCGCCTTTTTCTACAAAATAAATGGATTGATCAATCGTGTCTGCTGTACTTGAAACAGGAGTGACCTCGACTTTTTCAGGTTCAATAAGGATTGTATTTGCAAGCTTTTGAATCTCAGGCGGCATTGTTGCCGAAAAGAATAACGTCTGACGTTTCTGCGGGATTTTTGTAATGATCTTTTTTACATCATTGATGAAGCCCATGTCCAGCATACGATCAGCCTCGTCAAGCACAAATATTTTAAGATAATGTAAGTGGACGAATTTCTGATTGATCAGATCAAGGAGCCGGCCGGGGGTTGCGATAAGGATATCTACGCCAGATTTCAATGCAGAAACTTGAGATCCCTGGGAAACTCCGCCAAAAATTACAGTGTGTTTCATCCCGGTATGCCGTCCATAAGCTGTGAAGCTTTCGCCTATTTGAATCGCAAGTTCACGTGTTGGGGTAAGAATCAGGCATTTAATCGCCCTTGGGCTTTTATCGTAGATTTTACCACCTTCCAGTATCTGGAGAATGGGAATAGCAAACGCTGCAGTCTTACCTGTGCCGGTCTGTGCACAGCCGAGCAGATCTTTGCGGTCTAATATGATAGGTATTGATTGTTCCTGTATTGGAGTAGGGGTAGTATAACCTTCTGTTTTTAAAGCCCTTAGGATAGGCTCAATTAATTTTAAATTTTCGAATGACATGTATTGGTTTTAATACTGCTGTTAAAAATGCCAGCAATTTATTGTGGCGCAAAGGTACTCCTTTATTGTGAGAAGTAAGAGGTATGATGTTGGAAATCAAAAGCCTGGTCTCATGTAAGTTCAGACTCTGACAGTCGCACGGTTGATTGATTCGAGAATCACCCTGCACGCCTCAACAATCTCACTTTCAGAAATAATCAGCGGAGGCGCTATCCTTAAAGCCGTGTCGCAGTGCAGAAACCAGTCAATGATTACTCCATTTTCAAGACAAAGCTTGCTGACTTCTTCAACTTGCTCAAATGACTCTAGTTGAATACTCAGCATTAAGCCTTTTCCACGCATCTCTTTTATCCGTGGATGATGAAGCAGCTTACGGAATAGCTTCTCTTTAAGATGAACTTCCTGCATAAGATTTTCGTCCAGAATAACCTCCATATTAGCCAGACCCGCTGCACAACTGACGGGATGGCCGCCGAAGGTGGTAATATGCCCCAGTATCGGATTCTCTTTCAAAGCGCCCATTATGTCTCCGGACGAAACAAAAGCGCCTATAGGCATTCCGCCGCCCATACCTTTGGCGATCAATAGGATATCGGGAACTATTCCAAAGTGTTCGAATCCAAATAACTTACCTGTACGACCGAAACCAGTCTGAATTTCGTCTAGAATTAACAGTGTGCCCATCCTGTCACATCTTTCACGCAACTGCAGCATGTATTCAGGATTTGGTACCCGTATACCTGCTTCGCCCTGGATGGTTTCCATGATCACCGCAGCGGTTTGCTCTGTTATATGATTAAGGTCAGCGAGTTTGTTGAATTCTATAAAGTTTATTCCAGGTAGGAGAGGGCGATAGGCTTGTTTATAATATTCATTTCCCATAAGACTTAAAGCGCCCTGGGTACTGCCATGATAGGAGTTGTTACAGGCAATTATGTTTGATCTTCCGGTATAGCGTTTTGCCAATTTCATTGCGCCTTCGGTAGCTTCCGTGCCGGAATTCACAAAGTAGACGGAATGAAGTGAGTCAGGAAGAACGGAAGCAAGCTTTTCTGCGAACCTAACCTGAGGTGATTGGATGTATTCGCCATAAACGGTTAAATGGAGGTATTTATCAACCTGATCTTTTATAGCTGCAACAACTTTTGGATGCCGGTGACCGGTGTTACTAACTGCGAAACCCGAGACAAGGTCCATGTATCGCTTTCCGCTGGGGTCGTAAAGGTACATACCCTCCGCACGCTCAACTTCCAGTGATCTCGGAAAAGAGGAAGTTTGAGCAGTATTAAGTAGAAAAAGCTGGCGGGTAGTAAGCATTCGCGAAATTAGCGAAAAACGATTTACCTTGTACGCGATAAGTCGCGATGCGTTATTCGGGATTTACAAACTAGCAGCCGGAAATGTTAATCGTTGCCTTTCCTGCGGTTGTTCAGTTGTTTATACAGATGTTCCCGGAACTCACTTTCAGCCCGGTACAAGGCAAGGATTTTCTGTGGCGGGATTGCTTTCGCATACAGTTTCCGATACTTCTTTTTCAATTCGAGCATTTTGCTTTCATACACAAGATCGGCACTGATCGTCTCATCCGGATCAGTATTTTTATTATATCTAGCCTCTCTTCGTTTTTTCAGCAATTCCAAAAATTCCTTGGTGTAATTATTATAAACAGGCCAGAATTTTTGAGCTTCGTCACTTGTCAAATCCAGTTTGCTGGTAATGAAAGCAACTTTAATTGATTCTATTTGCTCAGATCTTCCCCAATTTTTTTGCGCAAATGATGGTAAAGTAAATGCCGCGCACATCACAAAAACCCACAATCCCTTCTTTACTTTTTTGATCATAATGTTGTAGTGTTAATATACTGCTCTAATTCGTCAGCTGAAACATCCGGGTTGACTTGTTCGAGTCCATCGGGATTGAGAGTCTCAATAATAAACGGCGTGTCGCCAGCGGTACTGTGCGCTTGGAGATAATTAATAATCTCCTGATCTGGTACTTCAGAAAGTTGTTGGTTGAAATTTTGTGTATCAGAGTTGAAGTAAATTCCAGTTGCAATCATAACTGTTATACAAGCTGCAGCTGCGTAGCTCACCCAAGAGGTAAACAATCGGCGAACGGGAGTAATACTTTTAGCGGATGATTCTTCAATTCTTGTATTTATTCTATCTGAAAGACCAGCAAAGTAGCCTTCCGGAATTGTAAATCCTTCAGACGGTGCGAGTACCCTTACGTTTTCGACCGTCACCCTGTCCATTATGATGGAAGAAAGCTCTCCGAAATAATTATGAGGCACCTTAAATCCACCCTGACTGCTACTCCGCATTGATTCAATAAGTAGCCTGGAGTTCAGGTTACCAGTAAGATCTTCAAAATACCCAGCAGGTACGGTGAAAGGAATTGCTTTCCCTATCGCAGCAAGAGTTGGCGCATCTTTCTGCCAATCTATATCTCTATCATTTAATTCCATATTCCTTTGATACCCCGTGTATAAAAAGGTTTAATCGCTATTCAATAAATAATCTTCAATCTTCTTTACCGCGATGTGAAAAGAGGCTTTGAGTCCCCCAACCGTAGTGCCCAGTATTGCTGAGATTTCTTCATACTTGAGATCATCATAATATTTCATGTTAAACACAAGACGTTGCTTCTCAGGAAGTGTTAATAAGGCTTTCTGAAGTTTCATTTGAGCCTTGTCGCCATCGAAGTAGGCAGTATCCGCCAATGTTTCGGCGAGGTCATAACCGGCAGTTTCGTCAAGCGAAATATTATTCTTTTGCTTCTTTCGATTCAGGAAGGTAATACTCTCATTTGTGGCTATGCGATATAACCATGTATAGAGCTGAGAATCATTACGGAAGTTTGAAAGGCTTCGCCAAACTTTGATAAATACTTCCTGGACAAGATCATCGGTGTCATCATGATCGATGACCAGCCTGCGAATATGCCAATAGATCTTTTGCTGGTATTTTTTCAGAAGCAGATTGAAGGCCTCATTTCTGGTGCTCTCAACTGCAAACTTTTCTAGAATCTCTGAATCTTCTACCATTAGTGATCGTTAGCTGCCTTTTATTATTGTCGTTCCCGCAAGTTTGACGTTATCTCTCCGGGCTGGCAGCAGGCTACCGATTACCAATAGCCTCTAACCTTTTCTCTTCAACACCTTTTGTGCCGCTTTTATTATATCTTCGGTATCTAAGCCGTATTTCTTCATTAATTGATCCGGAGTTCCACTTTCTCCAAAACTGTCATTAACAGCAACATACTCTTGCGGAACCGGATTGTTTCTGCTTAGAACCTGTGCAATACTATCGCCAAGTCCACCATATCTGTTATGTTCTTCAGCAGTAACAACACATCCAGTTTTGGCTACTGATTTTAAGACTGCAGCCTCATCTAATGGTTTAATAGTATGAATATTAATTATCTCCGCATTTATACCCAGTTCGGCAAGTTTTTCACCTGCTTCGATAGCCTTCCAAACTAAATGTCCGGTTGCAAAGATGGAAACATCAGTTCCCTCATTTACCATCCAAGCTTTTCCAATCTCGAACTTTTGGTCCGGATCGGTGAAAACTGGCACTACCGGACGGCCAAAACGCAGGTAAACAGGGCCGTGATGATCGGCAATTGCCATTGTTGCTGCTTTGGTTTGATTATAATCACACGGATTTATAACAGTCATACCAGGGAGCATTTTCATCATGCCAATATCCTCAAGTATCTGATGCGTAGCCCCGTCTTCTCCTAGAGTAAGGCCTGCATGAGAAGCACAGATTTTCACATTTTTATCAGAGTAAGCAATCGACTGTCTGATCTGATCATACACCCTGCCAGTTGAGAAGTTCGCAAAAGTCCCTGTAAACGGAATTTTTCCGCCAATAGTTAAACCTGCAGCAATTCCCATCATGTTTGCTTCCGCGATGCCTATCTGAAAAAAACGTTCAGGAAATTCTTTGATAAATGCATCCATTTTCAATGAACCTATAAGATCTGCGCACAGAGCCACCACCTGGTTATTCTTTTTACCAGCTTCTAATAAGCCGGCTCCGAAGCCAGAACGTGTGTCTTTTTTCTCAGTGTATGTGTATTTTTTCATGTTTTTGGGCTGTGGCTATGAGCTATGAGCTATGGCTTTTATAAAAGCTCACTTCTCATAGCTCAAGCTCAATTCAATGCTATTTTACTGTTTAAATCTAATTATTAATAATCGCCGTGGGTTTCTTCAACCTGGGCTAGAGCTAAAGCTAATTGGTCATCATTAGGAGCTACTCCATGCCATTTGTGGGAGTGCATCATGAAATCAATGCCATTACCCATCATTGTCTGCATAAGTATCAAGATGGGCCTGCCTTTGCCGGTTTTTGAGACAGCAAGATCAAGTACGCGGACAACATCAGTCATATCGTTGCCGTTCATATCAAGAACATCCCAACCAAATGCTTCCCATTTTGCTCTTAGGTTACCAAGAGATAGGACATTTTCCGTCGAGCCATCGATCTGTTGACCGTTAACATCAATCGCTGATATTATATTATCAACTTTGTTGTGGCTTGCGTACATCGCGGCTTCCCAGGTTTGTCCTTCCTGTAATTCGCCATCTCCATGAAGAGAATATACCAGACGGCCATCATTGTTTAATTTTTTAGCCAGTGCTGCACCGATAGCTACCGACATTCCCTGCCCGAGTGAACCGGATGCAACTCTAACGCCCGGTAGACCTTCATGGGTTGTCGGGTGACCTTGCAACCTGGAATCTAATTTTCTGAACGTTGCAAGTTCGCTAACCTCAAAGTAGCCTGCACGTGCCAATACACTATACCAAACTGGAGAAATATGCCCGTTAGACAGGAAGAAAAGATCTTCGTCAGTTCCGTCCATGTTAAACTTCGTGTTATGTTTTAATGCGTGAAAATACAGCGCTACAAAATAATCAGCACAGCCAAGAGAACCGCCCGGGTGGCCGGACTGGCAACCATGTACCATTCTAACGATGTCGCGTCGAACCTGAGCCGCTAGTTTTGTTAATTTATCAATATCTGGAGTCATAATGTATGCTTAAAGCGCCGCTAAATTAGCTAATGTTGTTTGGAATTGAAAAGGTTAGGTCTTAATAAGATGAGTATCCCGGAAGATAATTTGCAATTTTATTTAAGAGCATCAATAATCTGCTGTGAAGAGTTTTTTGTATCTACCTTGGAAATGATCTTTTTTATAACTCCGTCTTTACCGATAACGAAGGTTTTGCGGGCTATTCCCATGTATTTTTTGCCATACATGTTTTTTTCAACCCACACACCGTAGGTTTCAACAATGTTTCTATCAGTGTCTGATATTAGGGAAAATGGAAGGCTATATTTAGTAATGAATTTCTGATGCGATTTTTCGTCGTCTGTACTCACGCCAAGAACCTCGAAGCCCTGGCCCAACAACGACTGGTAATTATCTCTGAAGCTGCATGCTTCAGCTGTACATCCAGGAGTATCATCCTTTGGATAAAAATATAAGATCACCTCTTTGCCGAGGAAATCGCTCAGCGAAATGTCCTTGCCATTTTGATCTTTTGATGTAAAGTCTGGTGCTTTTTCTCCTTCGTTCAGTTCAGCCATTGCTACAATTACTTAGACCGCTAAATTAGTAAAATAAATTACTGGGGGAGTTATAGTCCGATTTATCTGAAGAAGCTGGCGTTGAACTCCGTACTATTTGATTTCATATCTGTTACCATTAGTTGAAAATCATGGCGTCCAGGTCCAGTTTGGTCATCAAAGGTATGCCATAGCGACGCTGTTTTTGAATCGTATTCCATCAAGACCCATTTACCATCTATTTTTCCGGAGAATGTCTTGATGCCCGAAAGATTATCAGAGATTTTAACCTGAATGCGCGACACACCTGCCATGGATTTGCCATTGCCGATATTCACTGGTGTAATTCTCGGCGGAATGGTGTCAATCGCAATAAAGAAGCTTCCGAATGTACGAAGATCTCCAATTACATACCCGTTTTCATACGAGCCCCCCTGAGCGGCTCTTGCTGTATTAACTAACAAAGCTTTTGCTTGCAGTTCCAAGGGTAAGTTTGGATTAGCTGCTATTGCGAGTTTATAAGATGCGTGAACAGGTGTAAGTCGATTATGTACATGATGGACCTTAGAATATCCACCGGCAGGGGTTGGTGAACTAGAGTAGACGAAATTAAGGTCGCTATATAGAGAGTTTTTTGGCAAACTGATTTTCATCCCATTACTGTCAAGTTGATTATCCATGTTGAACTTGAACATGCGCCCGTTTACAGGTTTACCATATTTAGCTGACCCGTCGACGTAGCGCAGCCTGAAGTTTAATACGCTCTCGTTTCCTGCAACATCTTTGACAATGTATTGAGCTTCGTAAATTTCAGAGCCTGTCAGATTTATAAGACCATTATTTATTTTCGTTTTATAGATCTGTAAGGGATTTCCGGGTTCTGCAAAGCCTTTTTGAATTCTTCGACCGGTACTAATAAGGGTAGGATAATCAAGATGCGAATTGATTGCTCTTGAATTAGCGAATGAAAATTTTTCCCATACCGAAGAGTAAACAGGTTCCCCATCTATTACCAGTTCAATAGCATAGGGACCGTTAGAATTTTCTGATGCGGAGTTTCGATCTGTTGTCATAATGCCAAACCCAGCTTCTCCACCAACGTTTATAACTGTGGCTGGACTAAGCTCATAAGATCCTGCGGAACCGCTCACCGGGAAAAACTGTCTGGGAGTATGCTCACTAAATGGTTCACCATTTAGATGATACAGATATAGGCCTCCTATGGTAGGTTTTACTCTGTCAGGAATAGTGATGCCAAAAAGCTGTGGATTGATTGTTTCTTCAGTATTCGTATCCCGGATTTCAAAGTGAAGATGTGGACCGCTGGAGCCGCCTGTATTACCAGACCATGCAATAATATCTCCTTTTTTTACGGGTATCTCCACCGGGAGCAGTGGAAAATCAACATCAAAGTTTTCAATCCTATATTGGTAGGCCTTTAGGGATTGGCTAATGCGTTGGTTATATCGCTGCAGGTGCATGTATACGGTAGTGTAGCCGTTGGGATGCGTAAGATATAGAGCGTTTCCTCCTCCACCAATTTGAACCCTGACCCGGGAAACATATCCGTCCGCGGCCGCATACACAGGGTAGCCTTCGCGTTGATTGGTTTTAAAATCAAGTCCCGAGTGGAAATGATTCGCCCGCAATTCTCCGAAATTGCCAGCAATGATCGGGGACAGACTTAGTGGATATCGGAAATATGATTCGGGGTAGGGGGTTGGCGTTTCATCCTGTGCAAGGGCAGTTGTAAAAAGCAGTATGAGAAAAGGAAGAATTTTTAATTTTAGCATGCTATGGGTTAGATATTACCGGATATAAAAGTCCAGTAATTTATCTTCTTCCAAATAGCCTGCCAAATG
>JAZKIH010000082.1:0-21100 GCA_040384965.1 Bacteroidota bacterium
ATCTTTGCAGCCGTTCAACAAATGAATGAAGCATATGAAAACACTAATTTTTATACTCTTCACGCTTTTTGCGACAGCATTGGGAGAGCCTGCCGGGAAGAAAATAAATACATCAGGATTGATGACTGTAACCGGAAAGGCGACTTACTACGCCAGCAAATTTCACGGCCGCAGAACTACAAGCGGAGAAGTATTCAACAATAAAAAATTAACAGCTGCCCATCTGAAATTACCGTTTGGAACTATTGTCAACGTAATGAATGTGGATAATGGCCGCACTGTAGAAGTAAGAATAAACGATCGGGGTCCTCACAGTAAATTCTACATTATAGACCTTTCACAGGCAGCGGCGAAAAAGATCGGCATGTTCGGAAAGGGAGTTGCTAACGTAGAAATAAGTTATACCCTCCCAGAGAAGCAATAATCGTTTGTCTTAAGTCATTTCTCAGGCGACATAAACTCTTTACTCGAGGCCGTGTTATCTTTGTATAAACTGATTTTATGGAATACAACAAGCTAACTCCCGAAGAAGAATACATAATCCTGCACAAAGGTACTGAAAGGCCATTTACTGGCGAACTGTTGGATAATAAACAACCGGGCACTTACGTGTGCAAACGCTGTGACACACCTCTGTACCGTTCAGAAGATAAATTTGAATCTCATTGCGGATGGCCAAGTTTTGATGATGAGATTCCGGGAGCCGTGAAGAGTGTGACAGACGCAGACGGGCGAAGAACTGAGATATTATGCAATACCTGTGGCGCACATTTGGGTCATGTTTTTGAAGGGGAGCGATTTACTCCTAAAAATACCCGCCACTGTGTGAATTCGCTGTCAATGAAGTTCGTTCCTGCGTAAAGCTTAAAGTTTGTTATGCTAAGAGGTTTCGCTAAAGTGATTGAAGCTTATTTAATATAAACTTCCCCTTTATATGGCTCAATGACCGAATGGAATTCAAATCCTGCAACATGTACAAGATAGTAGGTCATAATATCGCACCAGCAAATTTCATCTTTAAAGATTTCTAATTGAGGTAAAGAGCCTCTCTGGCAGCTTTGGTCTTTGTCGTAATCATATTCACCATCATTTTCCAGACACCAGCTTCGGAACAGCTCAAATTCCTTTGGATCTGAAAACACAATCTTAAAAAATGTTTCTTCTCTAACATCTTTTAGATCGTCATTCATATAATGATGGTATTTGTGCCGGTGGCGAATGATCTTTGCTGTGGTCATGGGAATAATTTACTTGCTAACCATTATGCCACGAATTTGTTCTGAATGTTTTTGGAATTTTACTTCGAGGACGAATTGCCCGGGTTGTTGTAAAACCTTCTCCCGGAAAATGCACGTTTTTTTCGGAAAAGTCCTAATTTCACAGTTCTAAATAAAGATTTATGAAACTACTCGAAGGAAAGATCGCATTAGTCACGGGAGCATCTAAAGGCATTGGCCGAAAGATCGCAGAAAAATTTGCTGAGCATGGCGCGGATGTCGCGTTTACATATTTATCATCGGTAGAGCAGGGCGAAACCCTTGAAAAGGAGCTGCAGAGCTTTGGAACGAAGGTAAAAGGCTATCGTTCTGATGCGTCTAAATTTGAAGATTCTGAAAAGCTGATTAATGATATCGTAGCCGATTTTGGTTCCCTTGATGTAGTGGTCAATAATGCGGGTATTACAAAGGATGGGTTGCTGATGCGGATGACTGAAGAAAACTGGGACGATGTTTTGAATATTAATCTCAAATCTGTCTTTAACATAACCAAGGCTGCCTCCAAAATAATGATGAAGAACCGTAAGGGGGTTTTTATTAATATGAGTTCTGTTGTCGGGGTTCAGGGAAATGCAGGCCAGGCTAACTATGCTGCTTCAAAAGCTGGAATAATAGGCTTTTCAAAGTCAGTGGCCAAAGAGCTGGGATCAAGAAATATTCGGTCAAACGTAGTTGCGCCGGGTTTTATTCGTACAGAGATGACGGAAGTGTTAGATCCGAAGGTAGTGGAAAGCTGGGCCCAGGCTATTCCATTAAAACGTGCGGGCGAAACGGATGATGTAGCAAACCTTTGCGTTTTTCTTGGTTCAGACATGGCAGGTTACATTACCGGTCAGGTTATCCCGGTTGACGGAGGTATGTTGTAAACATTTGAAGCTGAAAAAAGAGCAATGCCTGGATTACAGACAATGCTTAAGAGAGCAATATAATTTGACCGTACGTCAGTAAACAAATTGTTGCCTGGGGTTTCCTGATTTTGAGATAGCTTAGTGGGTCTTTTAGTTAAAGTTTTAAAGAGAATAAAGCTTTACGGAAAAAAGGCATATTTTTATAATTATGCCGTTGTTACTTCAGCTTCAATTTACATCCATTTCTTTTTTATGGCTTTTGGGCTGTCTGGCATTAGGTATCGGGTATGCGGCAGTACTTTATAGTTCCTCTTCGCATCTTAAAAAACTCCTCCGGAATTCTTTATTTGCTCTAAGGGCCCTGGCTGTGACAATCCTTTCGTTTCTGCTCTTTGCGCCACTCGTCAGAAATGTTGCAACGACCGTTGAAAAGCCGTTGATCATTATCGCGCAGGACAATTCAGCTTCTATTCTAGTTTCAAAAACCAAGGATTTTAATGATAAAGCCTACGTTGCTGATTTAAAAAAGCTGCAGGAAGAGCTTTCGGAAGACTATGACGTCCGTTCGTTTAGCTTCGGTGGGAGTGTAAAAGATGGGCTAGATCTTACTTTTAATTCGCCAGTCACAGATATTTCATCGGTATTTAAGCTCATTGAAGATCAGTTTTCAAACCGTAATATTGGCGCGCTGATCATAGGTAGTGACGGGATTTACAATCGGGGACCTAATCCTGAATATGAGGCCAGGAACCTAAAATCATCGATCTATACTGTCGCAATGGGCGATACAGTTGCAAAAAGGGACCTTCTTATTTCGAATGTCAATTACAATAATATTACCTATCTCGACAACCAGTTCCAGGTAGAAATTACTGTTGAGGCTTATCAGGCACCAGGCAGTTCGAGCGTGCTTACGGTTTCCGATAAAGGAGGCGTAGTATTTTCAAGGGCCATTGCTATAAATTCAAATGAATTCCGGCTGACCGTTCCAGTCACTCTGCTGGCAAAAAGTAAGGGCATACAACAGTATGATATTCGCTTGTCGCCGATCTCAAACGAACTCTCGGTGCGGAATAATGCCCAAACCATATTTGTCGAAGTTATAGATGGTCGGCAAAAGATATTGATACTGGCGAACTCTCCCCATCCAGATATAGCAGCAATTAAGCAGTCTGTAGAAATTAATAAAAATTATTCGGTTAAGACATCCTTTGCAGGCGATGTGTCTAGAACTGATATCGAAGAAGCTGGACTCGTTATTCTTCACCAGCTGCCTTCGTTAACAAATAACGCGCAGGATATTTTAAAAATGGTGGCAGCTAAACCGTTGTTACATGTTTTGGGTGCTCAAAGTAATGTTGCCGGCTTTTCTGCGTCACAATCCATTATGGGCATAACTTCAACGGGGAATACCCAGGAAGTTGTCGCAAGTTTTGAACCGGACTTTTATGCATTCACGTTAAGCGACGCTAACAAGCAGCGGATAAGAAACTTCGCACCCCTAATAACCCCCTTTGGAAACTATGGCTTAAAAGGACCTGGCAGTGTGATGATGAGCCAGCAGGTTGGCAAAGTTGTTACTAAGATGCCCCTGCTTGTTTTTGGTGAAGATGCTCAACGAAAAATGGCCGTTCTAGCGGGAGAGGGAATTTGGCGATGGAGGCTGGAGGATTTTCAGGAAAGTGGTAATCATGAAGCGATTGATGAATTGATAGGGAAGACAGTTCAATACCTGTCTACGCGTGAAGACCAGAGGAAATTCAGGGTTTATCCCTCAAAAAATTCTTTTGATGAGAATGAGCATGTGCTCCTTAATGCGGAGCTGTACAATAATGCCTTCGAACTCGTAAATACTCCCGATGTAAATATTTCACTAACCGGCAAATCCGGTAAAAGTTACTCGTTTGTTTTTTCAAGAACTACGAATGCCTATAGTCTGGTCGCCGGTGTTCTTCCGGCTGGCCAATACAGCTATACGGCACGTACCGAGCTCGGTAAAGATAAACATACCGCTGGTGGCCAGTTTGTGATAACACAGCAGCAAGCCGAATTTAAACAAACCCGGGCTAACCACCAGTTGTTGTATGCACTTGCTCAGCAGGGCGGGGGAAAGATGGTATTCCCGTTGCAGGTTCGGGATATCGCCAAATTTATTAAGGCGAACGAAAACGTGAAAACAGTAGCTTATGAAGATCGAAAATATGAAGAGCCTATAAATATTAAGCTGGTATTCTTTGTTATCCTTGCGCTCCTTAGCATAGAATGGTTTTCAAGGAAAAGGAACGGTGAGGTATAATTTTTAATTAAACAGAACTTATGGAAGAGAAAAAGACACATTCGATCTTTAAGAAGATTAAAGAGCTAACGAAAGAAGACAAAGTTCTTTGGAAAGAAGAAGCCGACGGCAGTACCTTTTATACTTCTGTGAGTGATTACAAAATTTACATTGGTAAAAGTGTGGGCACAGTATCATTCGAATTATTCAATCATCACAATGAAAAAATAGGCCTGCTGGAAGAAGGCGGTTATTTCGACAACACCCAGGGTCTGGATAATTTTTACGAGCTGGTGCGAAAGAAGGTGCTGAAGATCGATGATGGTCTGGATGATCTGTTAAATCATCTCGAGCAGCTGGATTAAAAGCAGCTTTATCAATCTCTAATAATTTTCAGGAAATCGAATCTTTATTTCCCGTTTTTTCGCACTCTTGCTACTTCAATGCCACTGATTTCACTTGCAACATTTCCAAAATTTCGCCTGATGTAAGTTAGAATTGAAGCCACGGCATGGTCATCGAGTAACTTCTCATGCGCTGGCATTAAACCATTCCAAATCCTGTCATTTACTTTGATTTCCGTATCTAAACCGAATAAGACAGCCTTTATAAGCCGCTCTTTATCGCCCGTAACCCAGTCAGATCCGGCTAATGGTGGAAAACGACTATCATCACCCTTTCCGTTGTTCTGATGACAGCTTCCGCAATATGTTTTGTATATAATACTTCCATACAGCCTATCACCCTGATGGAGGTTATCTTTAATGGGATCTGGTACTTTGATGTATGATCGCTCTTTTCTTTTTTCCATTGCGACCAATTGCGGCGTTCCGAATTTAGCCTTATCACCTTTATACATAATTCTCCATATTTTGCCTTTATTCGACTCGGAGATATATAATGACCCATCAGGGCCCTCAGCCAGACCCATCGGACGATAAACCGCGTCGCTGGTATTGACAACGGTGTCTACAACGGTAAAACCATCGGCGAATACTTCCCATTCTGCAGCTGATCCGTCTTTCTTAAAAGGAACAAAACAAACAATGTACCCTGCCTGCGGGTAAGGAGATCTGTCAGTTGAACCGTGGAGTGCAACAAATGCGCCTTGTTTATATCTTTCAGGAAATTGATTGCCTTTGTAAAATAATATGTCCATTGGAGCCCAATGGCCTGGAAATCCCATCAAAGGCACGGTGAATGCAGCAGCTCTGCCCACCTTCTTGCTATCACCTCCATATCCGGGCTGAAGCATATTCTTCTTTAACATATGGTCGTAATATGCATATGGCCATCCAAAATCAGAGCCTTCTTTAACTTTAAGCAAAGGTTCTGAGGGAAGTACAGCAGCCTGCCATGCAGTATATAAATCCGGATATATCGTGTGAAAGTTGTCGATTCCGTTCATCACAGCATATAGATGGTCATCGGAATTATTCCAGGTCATACCTACTACACTTCTGATTCCAGTCGCATATTTAAATCCATCTTTCTGCGTCTGATTGGTTTTGCCTGCATCGAATCGCCAGATACCGCCATGGGTTATAAGCTCAGTAGCCGGGTCAAGTCCTTTGCCATTCGGTATTCCAATTGGGCCATATTTGGTGATATCCTGATTAGCATCAGACGGAGTTCCAAAAGGCACATACATATTGCCCTTTTTGTCGAATGCAAGCGGTTTTGTGGTGTGCCAGTTTTTTGTAACATTAGGATCCATATCTGTCAAAACTACTTCTGTAGGACTAGTTGGAACTAACTCACCCGGGTTTAGCTTATTTTTCAATACCTGTTTTACTGTACTTGTCCATAGATAATTATCATGAATAGTTACACCCACTGCAGAACCTCCGGCATCTAAATAGTCTCCGAATCGGACAATTGAGTCAATTCGTCCATCGCCATTCAAATCCCGCATTCCAACAGTACCACCCGTGCCTGGCTTTGAAGAACTCAATTTTGCATAGATATCTCCATTGCTATTCACCGCAATGTGCCGGGTTTTTCCCACGCTGTCTATGACAACCATAGCTTCAAAATTACCGGGTAAGTATAACCCTCCATTACCGGGATCAGCAAGGGGTAGCTCGGAACTATGCTTAATTAGCGTGAAGCCAGTAACAATAAGAAATATAACAATGGCGATATAAGTGATTCTAGACATAAACTCGTTATTAAGTTCGGGGAAGTAATAATTTACCAGGACTAAGAATAGTAGTCTCCTGTCACAAAATTATTCTATGACAGGAGGATACTAAGTCTTATGATAACGCATTCTGATTTTATCAGAATGAAAATACGCGGGCTGTAGTTAATTAGGGTCTAACATCCCACCAGAGCTTGGTGCTGGCTTTATCCGGTCCACCCAGCAGAGCTTCTGCAGCTTTAACAGCGGCAGCATTTCTATCCCTATCGTAATTTAGGAAGGGTATACGGCGAATGCCTTTTTTAGGATCTACGTCCGGGTTGTCCGAGTGAATTACAGGATATAATTTTGGATATCCCGATCTGCGGATAGACGCCCATGCTTCGTGTCCCTCGGGAAATAATGCCAGCCATTTTTGTGTCAAAACTTGTTCACGTTGCTTTTCTATGCTGCCGGTCTCAAATTTAACAGGTATGTCAGTTAAGCGTGGAGTATTAAAATACCCACCAGGTGCCGAAGGCAGGGTAGTTCCATTTATGTAAGCGGCGATTGCTGCATCGTCAGTGATTTTCCATGTGCGGAGGGACATTTCGATTCCTTTATCATAGAATTCCTTGGCAGTGCCACCCATTACCCAACCATTTAACGCGCCTTCTGCACGCAGAAAATATGCTTCCGCAGTATACATTACTGTTGATGGAGTGACAAAGTTAAATGCTGGCAAAAGTTCATTTGCCGGGCCGGAGGTATTATCAGGATCGTTCGGCGCAGCCACTATTTCAGCTACATTCATGCCGTTCCGTACACCTTTGTATTTCCCTGTATTCAAAGAAGGGGCCCAGTATTTACTCAGCCGCGGATCTTTCCAGCCAACTAATACACTTTCCATTGTTTCGCTCATACGAAACTCATTCCAACCCGATTGTCTGGTATAGCCATTATAATTAACTCCGGAAACTTTTAGATAGGCATCATCACTTAAGTTCACCATTGTGCCACCCGCTACTGCGGCTTCAGCTTCTGTTTTAGCTTTTGCAGGATCAACATCAGAAATTCGTAGAGCTAATCTTAAACGAAGGGTGTTGCCAAACTTAAGCCATTTAGCATTATCTCCGTTAAAGATCACATCCTGAGTTCCATAAGAGGGTTGTCCTAAATTGCCCTTCAAATCATCGGTAGCTTCTTTTAACTCTTTAAAAAGATCCATGTAAATATCTTTTTGAGCGTCATAGTTAATGGTTGTTCCATCGGTTCCCACCTTGGAATATGGAATGGGACCATAATAATCTGTGGCACGATGCATAATCCATACTTTCCATATTCGGGCAATGGCATTCAATGCTTTAGTTTCAGGAGTGTTTGTTTCCTTAATAATCGCGAAGATTGGGGGCAAGGATTTGGTATACGTAGCCATCCATTGTTCCTGGATCCAATCCTGGATAATATTAAATCTGTCTGTAGGGTCAAACGTGGCAGTTGTGGCTGAGTATTGAGCATACTGATCAGCGAAAAGGCCTTGCGTGTATTGATATTCAGATGAATTCCTTCCGCTATACATGGCCATGTACTGAGCGTTGGTAAATAAACCCTTTATGTCGCCAGAATTTAAACTCGTTAATCTAGTAGGGTCTGTATTCAGCTCGGGGTAGTTTTTGGTACAGCCGGATATTATCGAGACTGAGGCTAAAACAAAGCATACAAACGTTCTGCTACGGTTTAATATTTGATATTTCATGTCGTAAAATTTTAGATAAAATTGATAATGTGAAGGATCTGATCGTTAAAAGCTTACTTTCAGATTCAATCCATAATTACGCGTTGACGGCAATGCGCCATATTCAAGTCCGCTTCCGTCCACTCCTCTGGTAACTTCCGGATCTATTGGAGCCGCTCTATTAAAGAAGAACAAGTTCCGTCCAACAGCAGAAATTTTCAAACCTTTTACAAACGCCATTCTGCTTAAAAATTTGTCAGAAAATTGATATCCCAGCGTGAACTCTCTCAGGCGTGTGTTAGTCGACGAGTAATTATAGAATCCGGCAGAAGGGTATCTTCCTCCCACAAGGCCAAAATACTTCTGAGACTCAATCGGAGTTGTATTTTTTGTGCCGTCTTCCCTGTATGCATCCAGTATCATTCCTCCTTCACGTCCTTCAAGAGACGCTTTAGAATGGCCGTATGCATCGATAAGCGCCTGTGTACCTCCAATAACTGAACCCCCTTCTCTATGATCAATTAAGAAACTTAAAGAGACGTTTTTGAACGAGAAATTGTTCGCAAAACCAAGCATATAATCAGGATTGAAGTTTCCTATAAACTCATCCAGACCGTCGGTAAGAATAGGTGTACCATCCGTTTCTACTAATCTTCTGCCTTGAGCATCTTCTTTCCAGCCTCTGACATACATATCACCATAGGCGCTTCCTTCATCTACCTTGATGAGGTATACATTATCGCCCTCACCAATAACAATTGATTTAATGGTTTCAGTTAGGCGTTTAACTTTATTGATATTTTTAGAATAGTTTACACTCGCATCCCAGGTAAAATTCTCACCCGCTATTGGCGTAAAGTTGCCAATAAGCTCGACACCATGATTTTGGATTAAGCCAGCATTAATGTATTTCCTGTCAAATAGGGAAGCAGCAGGAAGACCGATCAGCAGTAATTGGTTTTTTGTTTGGGTATTATAATAGGTGGCGTTTATTCCAATCCTGTTATTAACAAACCGCCAGTCTAAACCAGCCTCATAAGAAGTTGTTAACTCGGGCTTGTAAGTGCCAAGAGACTGGATATTTGGAGTTGTAACTGCACCACCAATACCCACTGAATAATAATTTCGATCCAGGTACTGGGTTCCGCCATAACCAGAATTGGCAACAGTCAGACTAGCTTTGGCATATGAGATCCATGATGGAAGCTTTACCATATCTGAAACTATAGCTGACAGACCGACGGATGGGTAAAAGTACGATTGGCTCTCTTTTGGCAAAGCTGATGACCAGTCGTTTCTTGCAGTAATTTCTAGGTATAAATTCTTATTGTACGCCAAAGATGCAGTTCCATATAACGACTGAACCCTTGGGGTTCGCCCATCAGCAGTCGTAAAGAATGGAGATTTGGCATTTCCCATGTAGAAGAAGTTTGGTTTGAATAAACCATTAGCAGCTCCTGTAAGACTCTCATATTTACTTTCCTGCAATGAACCTCCGAGGTTTCCGGTTAAATCAAACTTCTTTCCGATATTTCGCTGGAATGATAAGAGAGCGTCAACGTTTATACCCTGGCTTCTATTCGTGTTATAAGTGAAATTCGATCCAACCTGACTGAAATAAGAATCAGCGTAGATCTTGCGATCACTGTTTTGAATAGTTTTATCCATACTACCTCTGACCTGGAAATTCAACCACTTATTGAAATCATATTTAGCTGATACTAATCCGAGGATACGGTCTCTTTTTTGGTAAGATCTAATTCTATTTAAGGCCCAATAGGGGTTTACAGTTACTGACGATCCAGGCAACCAGTAACTTTGCCTTTCCGTACCTGAAGCATCTGTGTATGCGTATTTCTCCATTTCGGCTCTTGGAATCGATGTAGGAGTACTAAACAGGGAAGGAAGAACATATGAGCCACCTCCGCCAGGAACTACACGATTATTCACATCTTCGAAAATGTAGCTGACTTTTGTAGAAACAGATATCTTTTTTAGTAGAACATTATCTGTTTTTATATCGATGTTATGTCTTGTCAGATCGTTATTTCTCAATATACCTTCGGCCATTGTATTGCCATATGAAAAATAGGTCTGCATTTTTTCCCCACCACCGCTGATACTTAATGTGTTGTTATAAGTCTGTGCTGTCCGGAAGAACGCTTTCAAATTATCAGGCTGTCCCAGTAATGGAACAGAACTACCATTCCACAGAGTAACGGTCTGACCTGTAGCCTTTGGACCCCAGCTACGTTCGGAGTTCGATCTGAAAAGGCCTGCGTCACCTTGTCCGTACTCATACTGAAGTTCTGGCAAAACCGATGCCTGATCCAAGCCAAGTCCGCTTGTGAAGCTGACGACAGTAGCATTTGCCGTCCCGCGTTTGGTCGTGATAATTATAGCACCATTCTGACCCTGGCTGCCGTAAAGTGCAGCAGCGGATGCGCCTTTGAGGACAGTCATGCTTTCGACCTCATCAGAATTGAGCATACCAACATTTCCACTCAATGGCACACCATCAATAACATATAAAGGTTGATTACTATTTGTGATAGACCTGTTTCCGCGAATGATAACTTTTGAGTCTCCACCCGGACCTGTAGCGTCTTTTGTGATCGTTACACCAGCTACTTTACCTTGCAGTGAATTGATAAGGTTAGTTTCTTTGGCTTCATTCAGCTTATCTCCCTTGATGTTCTGAACTGCATACGTCAATGATTTGGATTCTCTTGAGATACCCAGCGCCGTGACAACAACCTCACTTAATGCTGAGCTTGATGGTTCAAGAACTACATTTAACGTTGTCTGGCTGCCTACACCAACTTCTTTCGTGACATAACCAATATAGGTAAATACTAAAACAGAGTTGTCTGGAACACTGATCGAGAAATTACCGTCGACATCGGAAGATGTACCTAATGCAGTTCCCTTAATTTTTACGCTTACACCGGGAAGACTCTCGCCTGTACCGTCTTTGATCTGGCCACGTATAACGATATCCTGCTCTTCTGCAGGAGTTTGAGAACTAACTCTGATTGCTTCTCGTTCCGGAGTATTACTGCTAATGATCAGTATTTTTTCGCCTATTTGCTTGTACGATAAGGTCGTGTTATCAAGCAACTCGGTTAAAAAAGCGGCTATGGAGCGTTTAGACGACGAAATATCTAATTTTGTAATGTCTTTAACATCTTCAAAACGATACATGAAGTGAAAAGGACTTTGCTTCTCGATCTTTTTAAATGCAGAAACCAGCGACTCATTCCTGAGTTCTAATTTTACTTCTACGTTTGCTATCGTTTGGCTCTTTACCGGAGTGGTAGAGAACAGTTGTATGGATGTGGTTAAAATAATCAGGGTAATTATTCCAGTCCGCATAATCTTTTTAAGGTTTAAATTATCGGTCAGGCCTTTTGTGAATGATGTAGGGAATACGGCATCAAATTCAAAGGCAGAATTTGTAAAAATTATCATAGTTTTACTTTGTTTTAGTTTTTATCAAAATGCTTACTTACTAGTAAGCAGGACTTAAAACACCAATTGTCCTCCGATGGCGGTCGGAAGCAATTTTACCCTCTGAAATCCTTTAAACGATCTCAGAGGGTTTTTTATGACGGGGCCCTTCTAGTATCCATAAGTTTTATATTAATACCCATTATTGTTTGTCAGTTAGTGTTACTATACCTTTTTCTCTATCATAAGAATAAGCGGCATTATTAAATTCACATATGCTTTTTAACACCTGGTCCAAATTTTCCTGTTGAAGGAATGTTGTTGTAAAACGCTTCGTGCCTATTTGCTCATCAGTAATGACAATCTTAACTTTAAACCGGATTTCAAGTAATTCAGAAGCTTCTGCTACTGTTACATTGTCAAGAAGAAGATCCTGATCTTTCCATGCTACATACCGATCACTATCAACAACTTTCTGAACTACTCCTTCTTTCAACCTGTCATACGTAATTTGTTGGTTAGGAGTTATAATTCCGAGCGTTTTGTGGGCATCGTCTATTTTCACTTTTCCACGTGATACAGTAACCGTTATTTCACCGGCTGATGGCCATGCTTTAACATCGAATGCTGTTCCTAAAACCGTTGTAGATACCTTGCCAGTATGTACAATAAATGGTTTAGAGCTATTGTGTTTAATGTCGAAATATGCTTGTCCCTCCAGATAAACCTCTCTTTTGGAAAAACTGTCAAATGAAGAAGGGTAGTTAAACTTACTGCCCGCGCTGATAATTACTGTACTTCCATCCGGAAGACGAATTAACCTGTGTTTCGCTGTTTGGGCTGGAACAGATGCTAGGACTGATGATTTGTGAAGTGAGGTATTGTAAAAATGAAGTCCGGAAGCTAAAACAATTAATACGATAGCCGCGGCCGCGATCCGTGTGATCCAAAGACGCCGTACAGAGGGACCCTCTGAGATAGCTGACTCACGTTCTTCGATATTGTCCCAAATTGATTTACTAATACTGGAACGCAAACCCTCACGGTCTGATTCATTCATTAAAGAAATTACATCAGGTTCAGATTCAAAAAGCTCGTAGTAACCTAACAAAAACTCACATTCCTCTTTACCAGCTTTACCATCCAGGTACTTCTTCAGCAACTCAATGAAATAAGATTTATCCATGCGATCGGTATTCGTTCATATACATGATCCGATAAATCATAAATATCCCACTCGGCAGAAAAATAAATATTAATATATTTTACAAATGCCGAATATTCTTCGAATAGAAAGGTGAAATAGTGCCGTAAGAGGTATTGTTAGAGAGAACAAAAATGAATCGCCTGTGAAATGCTGCTTATTATGATTATAAAAGACGGCAGAAGGGTAATTTTAAGTTGTTCTATGGCCTTTCCAAGTTGGTTTTGCACGGTTTTTCGGGAAATGCCCATTTGCTCAGCGATGACTTTGGTAGTCAAATTTTCATTAAAGTGCAATCGGAAAATATGTTGCCTTTTTGGCGGGAGGCTTGAAATGAAAGCGTCGTACAGCTTATAAAACTCCTCGCTAATGATATTTGAATCTGCGCCTTTTAAGCTTGGAATGTCGTGAAGCATATCCATAAAAGGAGAAGTTTTCTTTTGTTCGGCAATTAGCCTGAATACCTGATTCCGAACAGCTGTGTTCAAATAAGCCGGAAAATTGCTGATGACGGTATCACTGAACCAAATCTTTATAAAAATTTCCTGAACAACATCTTTTGCCTGATCTGAATCTTTTAATCGCTTAAAAGCATTGGAATATGCCACATGCCAGTATAAATTATACAAAGTATTGAATGAATCTTTACATCCGAGTCTAATCTGACTGAGAAGTAACTCTTCATTTTCAATATCTGACCGGATTCTACCCATATAAACTACAACGGCCCTCCATGATGTCCTTTATAAATAAGACCAAACTGTAATATCCAAAAGTTTATATACCTGGCAACTATATTTTAAAGATATGAAATAATTATTGTCGCATATTCATGAAATACACCTGATTTGTAATATTCGCATAGATATTTTTTAATGGAAATCATTCATCTGGAGGAAAATAGGTCAGCACCGATAGTTTACAAGGCCGAAATTCATATAATTTCTTCCAATGTTACCCCTAATGGCGCAGCCGAGTCCTTAATATGACGTTAGAAATTATTGCAGCAGCCGGATCTATGACTTTGACCGTTTACTTACTATACCAAGCCGTTAGCTAGAATCTGTACAGTTAAGTTCTCGTGTTAATTTGGTGGCTATATTTTTAGGCATTCAATTTAGAACGATGACTGCTTTAACTCCTTTTGATCATAACGATATTCATATATCTATTATACATGAGTATCAAATTAGCAGGAAGAGCCGGGTGATTTATACAACAGTAATTCTCATTGTAATTTCAGGTCTGGCATTTCTGCCGCTCATTCACATTCCTCTTAAAGTAAACAGCACCGGAAACTTTGATAGATCACGGAATTCCTTAAAATCATTTAGCTCTGTTTTGGAAGGCCGATGCTTTGTTAGTCCGTCTGCTATCGGTTTGATCAAACGTGGCCAGAAAGTAGACTTTAAAGTCTATGGTTTTGATTCAGCTTCATGGAGTCGACTAACGGGGAAAGTCTCAGAGATTTCAAAGGATGTCACTTTTGATGCTGCCGGGCAACCTGTATTTCAAGTTTCCTGTAGACTCGATAAAGATCATTTCACATTGAACGGTATCAAGGTGTATTTGAAGAGAAGGATGAAGTTCACTGCCAAAATTGATATTGGAAAAGGCAATTTATTTCGAATACTTCGCAACAATACAACAGAACAGGGGATTGAATTCTATTCTGCGGCGAATTAGCTGAAGTAGTATGGACATCAGGGTCAAACAAAGGGATGGAACGGATTGCGGGGCCGCATGCCTTGCATCAGTAGCGAGGTTTTATAACCTTAAACTTCCGGTGGCTGAAATTCGACTGAGAGCCGGCACTGATCGCGATGGTACCAGTGTTTTGGGAATGGTCGAAGCAGCTGTTAGCTTCGGTTTCGAGGCTAAAGGGTGTAAAGGATCTTTTGGGAGTTTATCAAATATTCCTCTGCCCGCCATTGCCCATACTGTAGTTAAGGGTTCTATTCATCACTATGTGGTGGTCAGGCGACTAACGAAAAGGTTTATTGAAATAATGGATCCATGTGATGGCGAGCTTCATAAATTAAGTTCAAGTGAGTTTAGAGGTAAATGGACCGGAGTCGTAATCCTGTTAGTTCCATCAAGCGATTTTAAACTTGCTGTTGCAGATGCTGGCCGTTTCGAACGGTTCTGGTTATTTCTTAAACCACATCGGAGCGTCATTGTGCAAGCCCTTTTTGGGGCGCTCATTTACACGCTACTCTCACTTTCAACTGCAATTTTTATTCAAAATATAGTAGATCGGGTGATTGCAGATAGAAATTACCAACTACTGAACCTGATGGCGATGGGAATGATTCTGGTTCTTCTGGTACGATTAGTTATTGACGTGCTGAAAAATACCTTTATTCTCCGGACGGGACAGTTGATAGATAGCCGCCTCATTCTTGGATATTACAAGCATTTGTTAAAACTCCCTCAGCACTTTTTTGACACCATGCGGATTGGGGAAATAACTTCAAGGATAAACGATGCGGTTAAAATTCGCATTTTAATAAATGATGTGTCTATTAATCTAATAGTGAGTGTTTTTATGCTATTATCTTCATTAGCACTCATGTTCACCTACTACTGGAAGCTGGCTTTCGCCGTTTTTTTCGCTGTTCCGTTATATTGTCTGATCTACTTTATCACTAACCGGGTCAATAAAAGGTCCCAGCGCGAACTCATGGAAAAAAGCGCTGAATTAGAGTCGCAGCTTGTGGAAAGCCTGAATGCCATAGGGACTGTGAAACGGCTCTCATTGGAACAATATTCGAATGACAAGACAGAATTGCGATTCATTGCTCTGTTGAGGTCAGTATACAGATCAGGTATAAACTCTCTTTTTTCAGGAACTTCTACAGAATTTGTATCGCAGTTGACGGGGATTTTATTGCTATGGATCGGATCAGGCTTTGTATTGGCCCGTGAGCTAAGCCCTGGTGAATTATTGTCTTTTTACACCTTGACTGGATTTTTTACCGGACCGGTGTCATCTCTTATGGGGACGAATAAAGTGATTCAGGACGCACTTATTGCTTCAGATAGATTATTTGAGATCATGGACCTGCAGAGGGAATCTGAACCTGATGATCAAGTTCGCCTTTCAGCACACAACATGGGCAACATTCGCTTTAGCGGACTTTCATTCCGGTATGGCACTCGCGGAGATGTGTTTTCTAATCTCAATCTGGAAATACCGATGAATGGAATGACAGCTATTGTTGGGGAGAGCGGATGTGGGAAATCTTCGTTAATAGCACTGCTGCAAAAGATTTATCCTTTTTACGCAGGAAATATTTTTTTTGGTTCTCAGTCAATAAAATACATCACCAGCACATCATTAAGGGAACTTATTGCTGTAGTTCCCCAGGTCACAGAGTTATTTTCCGGAAGTGTACTGAGTAATATAACGATTGGAAGAGCGGATGTCGACATGAGGAAAGTGTTAGGTATCTGTACGCAACTGGGTATTTTAGAATTCATAGATCAGCTTTCGGAGGGCTTTCAAACCAATATTGGTGAGAATGGAGTAGTGCTATCCGGGGGGTACAGACAACGCCTGGCCATAGCCCGAGCTCTTTACAGAGATCCGCAAATCCTTGTCCTTGATGAAGCAACCTCGTCTCTTGATCCATTATCGGAGCAATATGTGCTTGACACTATCAATGATTTTTTAGAGATGGGCAAGACTGTAATTGTAATTGCCCATCGCCTCAGTACCGTTCAGAAAGCTGGTAAGATAATCGTGTTTAAGAATGGCCATGTTGAAGAGGAGGGCAGTCATTCAGAACTCATGCTTCGCAAATCGGAATATTATTCCTTATGGGTCAGGCAGATGCCTCAGGAAGTCGCCATTTCAACCTATGAAACTCCTTGAACAAATAGAAAGAATTAACCGTCTGCACGAGTTGATAAGATTTCGCAGAACGGGTACGCCGGTGGAACTTGCTGAGCGACTGGAAATTTCCACATCAATGGTCTTTAAGGTGATGGAGGAACTGCGATTAAGAGGCGCACCAATCTTATATTCAAGACAACTCAGAACCTATTACTACTCACAACCATACATAATTAATATCAGCCTCGATTTTCACTTGTTACCAAACAACGAACAGGGGTCATGAAAAACACTCCTGACTGAATCTAATCTATCAACTTTACCTTTAACTAATTTCTCGAACACATTCACGATACTTTCCTTTTCACTGGAGTTTTTTTATAGGCAGTGTGCGTTATTTTAATGATCGCGAACAATGCTGAACAGCAAAAGGCAGAAACCGAAAAGCCTGAAAAGAGTAGGTGATTTTTAACTTATGATTTATGAAAACACTAAAAAAAATTGAGGGGTTGACCGAATTGGACATTTGCGAACAACGCAGCATAAACGGAGGCGAGAGCCTTTGGTATTACATGGGTTATGCATTTGGCAGAACAGTAAAGTTAGTTTCGGATGCGCTGGATGGCTCTCCGAATACGCCTTGTGCAAACAATTAATAATTAATGGGAGTAAATCAAATGCTCCCATTTTTTATCCATTAATGGATAATTTAAGAAGGATTTGCGGGGGCTACACATTGTAAAATCCGCGAAATAAATTTATCCGGTAAGTCAGCCCTGAGCAGGAGCAATGATTAGAAGAACGAATTTTTCTCTTTTTTGGCCTCTTCCTTAATGATCACAAAAACATCTTCGTTTTCTTTCTTCATGAGGTATTTCTCACGAGCGAATTTTTCAAGCTTGCTGCGGTCGGTGGTCAGCTCGGTAAGATCTTTTACAGTTTTCTCGGATTCAACAGTGTAGAATTCCTTTTCTGCTTCCAATTTGTTGAGCTGCTGGCGGTATTCGTATTGCGACATCAGGTCATTCCGATCGAAGAATGACATCCAAGTAAGGAAAGCTATTCCAGATATAAGGTATTTATTTTTTATAAGGTTAAATGCCCGTGTCATTGGAACAAATATAAGATATTCCAAGGCATATATTGAGAGGTTAATTTAAGTGTAATTATCAACTTGTTAACATATGCAACCATCCCAAAGATAGTTTCGTCTATCTTTAAATCCTATCCAGATCTACTATGAAAAAACTAATTACCTGTATTTTTTTATCGCTATTTTTTTTTACAACCATGGCATAGCGACGCAAGACTGTGTTTTTAGAAGTTTTGGGCAACGGACTCATTGCATCGGGAAACTTTGATTTGCGGTTGAAGCCGAACCAGAATGATGGCCTCGGCTTTAGGGCAGGAATAGGAGGCGGTAGTTTTTCTGGTTATGATGACGAGGGAAATTCAGCCTCGATAGGTGTTGTCACATTTCCCCTGGCCGTTAATTACCTTGTTGGTAAGAAACGCTCTTCGTTTGAGAGCGGGTTAGGAATTACACCGATGTATATAACGGCTTCCGGAACTATAAATGATGATATTGTTTCGGGAAATGGTTTGAGCGTTACTGGGTTTTTGAACGCAGGGTACCGGTATCAGCCATTAAATAATGGACTGATGTTTCACGTAAAGTGGACACCCGCGTTTAACTCGTCGGGATTTTCGCCCAAATGGTTCGGCTTGGGACTTGGATACAGCTTTAAATAAAAAGAGTCAGGATATCAATCCTGACTCTTCTATTTTACATTAAGGGTTTCTTATTTTTTAAGATACTTGAAATCTTTCCCGATAAAACGAGCATTAACTCCTAGCTCTTCTTCGATGCGAAGTAATTGATTGTATTTCGCTATCCTGTCTGAACGGGATGCTGAACCCGTCTTTATCTGTCCGCAATTTAATGCAACAGCAAGATCTGCAATTGTATAATCTTCAGTCTCACCCGAACGGTGACTCATTACTGAGGTATATCCATTATTCTGCGCAAGGCTAACTGCATTAATGGTCTCAGTAAGCGAGCCGATCTGGTTAACCTTAACAAGGATTGAATTTCCAGTGTGAGTGTCGATGCCCTGCTGCAGACGTTTTACATTAGTAACAAAAAGATCATCACCAACCAGCTGGACTTTTGCCCCAATTTTATCTGTAAGTAATTTCCAGCCATCCCAGTCATCTTCAGCCATTCCATCTTCAATCGAAATGATAGGATATTTTGATGCTAATTCAGCAAGGTATTCTACCTGCTGAGCGCTTGTGCGGATCGCTCCTTTGTCACCTTCAAATTTTGTATAGTCGTATTTTCCGTCCTTGTAGAACTCTGATGCGGCACAGTCAAATGCTAAGAAAATGTCTTTTCCAGCTTTGTATCCAGCTTTTTCAATGGCCTGTAGAATAGTCTCAACGCCATCCTCTGTTCCTTCAAACTTCGGTGCAAAACCACCCTCATCACCTACAGCTGTTGATAATCCTCTGTCATGAAGGATCTTTTTAAGCGTATGAAAAACTTCCGTTCCCCAACGTAACGCTTCTGAGAATGATGAAGCACCTGCAGGCATGATCATAAACTCCTGGAATGCAATAGGAGCATCTGAGTGTGAACCGCCATTAATGATATTCATCATTGGGATGGGTAGCGTATTCGCATTAACGCCGCCGATGTAACGATAAAGAGGCTGACGGCTTTCCTGGGCAGCAGCTTTGGCGACAGCCAGGGAAACACCTAAAATGGCATTGGCACCAAGATTTCCCTTGTTTTCTGTACCGTCTAATTTAATCAGCAGGCTGTCGATACTGTTTTGTTCAAATACATCAATACCGTTCAGTTCGGGTGCAATTTTATCATTTACATTAGCTACTGCTTTTAAGACTCCTTTACCTAAGTACACTGACTTATCACCATCCCGAAGCTCAACAGCTTCATGAATACCTGTAGAAGCTCCTGATGGAACCGCTGCACGGCCTATAATTCCGTTTTCTGTAATTACATCTACTTCTATAGTTGGATTTCCACGTGAATCCAGGATTTGTCTTGCGTGTACGTCGATAATTAAACTCATGGTTATGTTTTAAGGGAAATAATATTACTGTTCTATTTTTTAAAATTACGGATTGGCTATGAGAAATCAGCAATGAGCTATGAGTTAGTCAGTTTGACCTCAAGCTCAAAGCCCATAGCTCAAAACTTACTTCAGCATGCCCACGAAATCATCGAAGAGATAACGTGAATCATGAGGACCTGGTGAAGATTCCGGGTGGTATTGTACAGAGAAAGCTTTTTTGCCTTTTACCCGTATCCCCTCAATAGACTGATCGTTCAGGTTTATATGGGTTATTTCAACTTTATCTGATTTTCGAACTTCATCCTGAATTACGCCAAAGCCATGGTTCTGAGAGGTAACCTCACAGTGGTTAATGATCACATTTTTTACAGGATGGTTTAATCCGCGATGCCCATTAAACATTTTCATCGTGCCGATATCATTGGCGAGTGCCAGAAGCTGGTGCCCCAGACAAATTCCGAAAAGGGGCTTATCTGCGGCCAGGATTTCTTTAACAGTATCGATAGCATAAGGCATTGCTGCCGGATCGCCGGGACCATTCGAGATGAAATACCCGTCAGGCTGGAATTTTTCCATTTCAGCAAAGCTGGTCTTCGCAGGGAAAACTTTTGCAAAAACTCCCCGGGTATCAAAGCTTCTAAGAATATTTTTCTTGACACCAAGATCAAGTACGGCAACTTTGTGAGCTGCATTCGGATCCCCATATTCGTAAGCTTCTTTGGTAGAAACCTGCGACGAAAGCTCCAGTCCATCCATTGAAGGGACGGCAGCAAGTTTGTCCTGTAATGTTTCTATATCGAGTATCTCGGAAGAGATAATCGCATTCATGGCGCCTTTGTCGCGGATGTGTCTGACGAGTGACCGGGTGTCAACATCTGAAATACCCACAATATTTTCGTCTTGAAAATAATCCTGAATAGAAGTGTCGGACATTTTGCGGCTGTAGGTAATGTTGAAATTCTTGCAAACAAGCCCAGCGATCTTGATGTCTCCTGATTCTATCTCGTCATTATGAATCCCATAATTTCCAATATGGGCATTTGTTGTCACCATGATCTGTCCGAAATATGAAGGATCGGTAAAGATCTCCTGATATCCGGTCATACCCGTGTTGAAACATATCTCACCAGTAGTGGTACCAATTTTTCCTGCGGCTTTTCCATGGTAAACAGTTCCGTCTTCCAAAAGCAATACTGCAGGTAATTTGATGTAATTATTCATTGATTTTAATTGAAGAATTAAGAAAATCG
>JAZKIH010000083.1:0-2584 GCA_040384965.1 Bacteroidota bacterium
ACATAAAGTACTCCCTTACGACGGATCACCTTACAATCAGCGCTACGTTTTTTAATTGATGCTCTAACCTTCATCTTTATTCTATTTATATCTGTACGTTATTCTACCCTTACTCAGATCATACGGTGACATCTCCAACTTTACCTTGTCACCCGGTAAGATCTTGATATAGTGCATTCTCATTTTACCTGAAATATGCGCTATGATCTCATGTCCGTTTTCCAGTTCAACCCGAAACATTGCATTAGACAACGCTTCTCTGATTATTCCGTCTTGTTCAATTGAAGCCTGTTTGGCCATATATTATATTGATTTCTCTTATATCTTTTCTATTCCTAAAGGCCTGAGAAACCAGTTTTTATATAATCTATCTCAAAAACAACCTTTTACGAACTGATTTTTACCTCAATGCCCCATCGGAACAGGGATGCAAAATTAAATAAAAAATTTTATATTTTAATCTTTTTGTGCTAAAACTTCTTCAATTAAGCTAAAGGTTGAAAGCACATCTGCCTTGCCCTTTTTTATAGCTACAGTATGTTCATAATGAGCTGAGGGTTTCTTATCAACCGTACTTACTGTCCAGCCATCGTCCCAGAATTTAACACCAGCACGGCCGGCGTTGATCATCGGCTCGATAGCTATGACCATTCCATCCTCAAGCTTAATACCCGATCCGCGCTTTCCGTAATTCGGAACTTCAGGCTTTTCGTGAAGCTTAACACCCACACCATGACCAACAAGTTCCTTAACTACACCAAATCCGTTCTTCTCGGCATGTTCCTGAACAGCATAGCCAACATCGCCTACACGCATTCCTGTAACAGCTTTCTCCACACCAAGAACCAGACATTCTTTTGTTACCTGCAGCAGCTTCAATGTTTCTGGCTCCACATTACCAATTGGAAATGTATATGCCGAGTCACCAAAAAACTTATTCAGAATAACACCGCAATCCACTGAAACTATATCACCATCCTTGATCTCATAATTTCCGGGGAAACCATGGACCACCTGATCATTCAATGAAATGCAAAGAGAGTAAGGGAAGCCGTTGTAGTTTAAAAAAGCAGGGACTCCTCCGTGGTCACGGATAAAAGTCTCTGCTAATTTATCAAGCTCTATAGTTTTTAAGCCTTCTCTGATAACCTTTGCTACTTCAGCCAGGGTTTTGGATACAAGAAGAGAACTTTCTCTTATTTTCTCAATATCCTCAGAAGACTTAAAATAAATTTTTGACATGAACCTTAAATTACCGAACCGCCGGCAACTGGCGTACGTCCTTTAATTCTTCCGGTTTTCATTAATCCATCATAGTGACGCATTAACAAATGGCTTTCCACCTGCTGTAAAGTATCTAACACAACACCAACAAGGATCAACAATGAAGTTCCTCCATAGAAATGAGCAAACTGGCTGTTGACACCTAAAATAATAGCTAGCGACGGCATGATTGCAATAATGGCAAGGAAAATTGATCCAGGAAGAGTGATCTTTGAAATCACAGCATCAATATAATCACCTGTAGTTTTACCTGGCTTAACACCCGGAACAAAACCACCATTCTTTTTCATATCATCAGACATTTGAACCGGATTAACGGTAATGGCTGTATAGAAGAATGTAAAGGCTATGATCATAAAGGCGAAAGTCAGGTTATACGTTAATGATGTATAATCACTGAACGACGCCAGGAATGATGATTGCATTGACGGGAAGAATGAACTGATCGTAGTTGGTATAAACATGATCGCCTGAGCGAAAATGATTGGCATAACTCCGGCAGCATTTACCTTTAAAGGAATGTACTGACGTACTCCGCCATATTGCTTTGCACCAACGATCTTCTTTGCATACTGTACAGGGATCTTTCTCACTCCCTGAACAATAAGTATAGTGAACATTACAACAAGGAACAGTGCAGCCAGCTCCACGATAAAGGTTACTAATCCTCCTTTAGCTCCCATCCGGGAATTGAATTCAGACAATATACCAAACGGCAACTGTGCAATAATACCCACCATAATGATCATTGAGATACCATTTCCAATACCTTTATCCGTTATTTTCTCACCCAGCCATACAACAAACATTGTTGCAGCCGTAAGAACGAACATAGAAGATATTGTAAATAATGGCTCAGCCATCAATTTGGCTTCCGGAGCTATTTGTGTCTTCACATACCCCATAGCCTGTAACGCCGTAATAACTATCGTCAGATAACGGGTTACCTGATTGATCTTTTTACGACCGCTTTCACCCTCTTTCTGAAGCTTCTGGAAATACGGAACTGCAATACCCAGTAGCTGAACTACGATCGATGCAGAAATGTACGGCATTACACCTAATGCAAATATGGATGACCGGGAGAATGATCCGCCGGCAAACATATTCAACAGACCCATCAGGCCTTCCTTAGCCTGTGCGTCTTGCACAGATGCAGAATCTACACCAGGTATAATTATAAATGATCCTATTCTATAAATCAAAAGGCATAAGAGCGTGAAAAGAATCCGCGCTCTCAGGTCATCAATCTTCCAGATATTGGATAGCGTTGTAAAAAGCTTCTTCATGTGTAATATTA
>JAZKIH010000084.1:0-1199 GCA_040384965.1 Bacteroidota bacterium
TCTGCCATTTACTAAAAGTTGTAGGTTATATGTTATACGTTGTAAGTTTCTAAACGCTGTGCTAACCGCCCAGACGTATCACGTAAAACGTACAACGTATAACTATCGGTCTATCCCATACAAATTTAAAATTTAGAACGATGTGTGAGGGAAGGAGATTTCAACATTTGAACATCGGATAAATTTGAAGAATATTTTAGACGATTATAATATGGTGCCGAACAATAAACATTTAGCTTAAATACAAAAATGAATGAGTTATGATTAAACTACTCTTTTTCTTTTGTGGGTTGCCCCGTGGGGCGGGGCCCGGCCTTTCCGCTTCAATCTTTTGCCCTTCGGGACAAAAGGATTTCCGCTTCAATCCCTAACCCGAAGGTGACTTCAATTGAAAATCCCACATGATTTGAAATTTCACCTGAAATTAATGGGGCATCTTAAAACTTCTTCGTCAAAAGGCTTCCTTATCTATATCATAATCGCCACCTGCGGGCAATACTAGAAATTGTATAGTGGAGTATACACCTTTATTGACCCAAAAATACATAAATACTCAAAGACTATAATGGTATTCTGGTATAAAAACCCTCTCAAATTCAATTTCAGCAGGGGTAAATAGTTTTGAACCCCTAAAACCTCTCTTTGGAACGGAAATCGTAATACTCCTCACAGAAACACGATAATTATGACGATCCCAGGAAAACGAAAAGATCAGGACAGTAGTAAAACGGAAAACTTCCCTGAAAAAGAAAAAGACTGGGAGAATCCTAAAAATCCGGAAGCCACGGAAGATGGACGGGATGAAGAGCAACTGGAAAGGCAAATAGAAGAAGCTAAAAGAAGAAAAGAAAATCTTACAGACAACGATAACTAAACATAAACTAAAACTAAACTAATTGTTAACCTTAAAACCCTGAGTCATGAAAAGAAATACTAAAATCCCAGCAATGAAACTAGTAGAACAATTCGATCAGCAATTACATGAGATGCTGATGTCAGATCTTAGAGCGATCCGTAATGCAAGGATTAACCTTATTAAACACATAACTTTTAACAACCGTCAGGATCGGTTAATGACCGCCTGATTTATATAACTACTACCTATCTAAAACTAGAAAAGCCATTCCTGAATAAGGAGTGGCTTTTTGTATTTGGGTGAGACGAAGTCTGAGGTCAGAAGTCGGAAGTCTGAGACTAAA
>JAZKIH010000084.1:1328-7381 GCA_040384965.1 Bacteroidota bacterium
GACCTCAGACCTCAGACCTCAGACCTCAGACCTCAGACCTCAGACCTCAGACCTTCATACCAATTTGGTTTTCAGTACAATAATTGCTATATTCGTCGCAATAGTCATACAAAAAGCCATGAGCAAGGAAATTTTAGAGATTTCAACTTTGATCGATGAGCTGTTTGATTTTTAAGGCACATTAGCAAACATTGAGTCTTACCAAGCAAGCTGCAGTCTGAAAGAATAAATTGATAGTTTACACCGGAAAATTGTCAATGCTGGAAACCCTATGCAAAGTTGACAGTGAATCAGGTAACTTAACAAGTCAGACCTGATACCTGATACCTGATACCCGATACCTCTCACCTCATACCTCCTCCTAAAATAAATTTCCCTAATTTTGCCGCTCATGAAAAAAGTGCCGGCAGATAAAAAGTTCTTACAAAATATCGAAGTAATAGATATTGCTGAAGAAGGTAAGGGAGTAGGTAAATCAGACGACCTGGTAATATTTATTGACAAAGCTGTACCAGGTGATCTGGTGGATGTGGAGCTGGTGCGAAGGAAGAAGAAATTTTACGAAGGCCGGATCCAAAATCTGGTCAGGCCCTCAGAACATCGGACTGATCCATTCTGCAAGCATTTTGGTGTTTGCGGTGGATGCAAATGGCAGCATCTTACATATGAATCGCAGCTTCAGTTCAAACAAAAGAGTGTTGGTGACGCACTGCAGCGCCTGGCGAAGGTTGATATCTCTGGTATGGAAACCATCCTTGGATCGAAAGCCTCACGCTACTATCGGAATAAACTTGAATACACCTTTTCCGACAAGCGCTGGCTAACAGATGAGGATATGCGATCTGAGGAGAACATGGAAATGAATGCCCTCGGTTATCACATCCCCGGAAGGTTCGACAAGATTCTTGATATCGATCATTGCCATCTTCAAGCCGACCCATCAAATGATATCCGTAACAGGGTTCGGGAATACGCTCTTGCCCAGGGCATTTCTTTTTATAATCTCCGGAACCACGAAGGGGCATTGAGAAACCTGATCATCAGGACCTCAAGCATTGGCGAGCTGATGGTTATTGTGGTGTTTGCTTATCCTGCCGAGGAACAGATACCGGGATTGATGGAGTTTCTTAAAAATGAATTCCCAGCAATAACGTCGCTGCTTTATATTATCAACCAGAAGAAAAACGACACAATCTTTGATCAGGACATTCACATTTACAATGGACCAGATCATATTTTCGAAAATATGGACGGGCTTAAATTTAAGATTGGCCCGAAATCATTCTATCAGACAAACTCCGAACAAGCTTTCGAATTATATAAGATAACGAAGGACTTCGCTGGGTTTAAAGGCGACGAATTGGTTTACGATCTTTACACCGGTGCCGGCACAATCGCAAATTTTGTCGCTGCAGATGTAAAACAGGTTGTTGGTATTGAATATGTGCCGACTGCTATTGAAGATGCCAAGATCAATTCCGAGATCAATAATATTAGCAATACGACGTTCTATGCCGGCGATATGAAGGACATCCTTAATTCAGAATTCATCGCTGAACATGGAAAGCCTGATGTGGTTATCACTGACCCACCGCGGGCTGGTATGCATCAAGACGTGGTTAACCGTCTCCTTGAAATGGAGGCTGAGAAAATAGTTTACGTCAGCTGCAATGCGGCAACTCAAGCGAGAGATATAGCAATGCTAAAAGAAAAATATGAGGTAACCAGGATACGTCCGGTAGATATGTTCCCGCATACCCAGCATGTCGAAAATGTAGCGCTGTTAACACTTAACAAAAATCTGCCGGAGCTGTTATAATTATTGTTATGGATATTAAAGACCTTTTAAACCCGGAAGGAAACGGCGAGGAAGCTAAAAAGGAAAGCCCGCTTAAAAGCCTGGAAGCCGATCTCAAATTCTACAATGAATCTCTTAGGGAAGTCGCGGTAGAAATAATGACAGAGGGTATATCGGCATATCCAATCTTCGTAGCACACCAGCATGAAGTAAAGTTAGGTGAAGTAATTCTGGATAAGAACGACCTGAATACGGACTGGAGCATCCATGCCTCCACTTTAGAAGAATTTACTGAAAAAGGATTAATCCTTCCTGACAAGCAGGACAAATTTCTTAAACAATACAAAGACGCATATCAGTTCATGTGCGTCTTTGTAATTGTTCCTGAAGGAGCTAATTTTGTATTCTTCCCATACCAGTAAAACTGGCTGACTGTTGAGCAGTTACATTTTACGAATATGAGATGCACCTGATGTGCCCTCATTAGTAACTTGCGGATCACCTTTATAATTTATATTGGAAGCTCCACTGGCCTTCGCACTTATCGTTTTTGATACGGCTACATAAATATTGGAAGCTCCGCTTGATTCAGATTTAACGGATTGGGCGGATAGTTCATAAGCTTTGATATTTGCTACCCCGGACGTCCTGGCATTTACGGCATCCGCACTGCCAGTTAAGGTGACATTCGATGTTCCGCTCCCCTGTACATTTAATTCTTTCGTTTTAATCTCCAGCTTAGCATTGCTGACTCCCGATACTTCCAGGTCAAGCTTTTCGGCGTTTATAACGTTTTGAGAAAAAAGGTGAGTAACACCGCCCGCCCTTATGCTATTAATGTCTTTATAATCTATGTAGATCTTAAGATCAAGGTTTCTGAAATTATTATTGTTTGACCCTTCCGTCGGCTTCATCCTGATCACAAGAATATTGTTGACAACCTCTACAATAAGGCGCTCATTATATTCCTTGTTATTTATTTCAATATTAACTTTCTCTGTTTCAGCCTTGGTAAGATATATATGGGCCACTCCGGAAACTTTGATTCCGGAAAAACTGCCAACCGGACGATTCTCTTTTATTACTGCATCCTGTGCAAATAATCTGATGCCAGATAGAATGAATAACACGATCAGGCCAATTGTCAAATTTCTTTTCATAATTTTCTTATTTACTCAACAGACGATTTCAAATGAACCAGCGTTGCATGTAGATTGGAAAATATTTTATCAGGAGACCTTCATATCTCAGAGAATATGTAATTTCAAACGAAATTTGACGGAAGATGACAGCAAAGAAATTATTGATACTTGATAAGAAACAGATCCAGCAAAGGATTGAGCGTATGGCTTATGAGATCCTTGAAGATAATTTGGGTGAGACCGAAATCATCATAGCCGGTATTGTTGATAAAGGCTACACAATCGCCAAGCAAATCAAAAAAGTGCTTGAGTCAATTTCAGAGATCAAAATAACTTTGATGAAAATAGAGCTGGACAAGAACAGCACGCACCTACAGGCTATCACCGATATGGAAGTTATTCAAGCATCGAACAAAGTAGTTATACTCGTCGATGACGTTCTTAACAGCGGGCGGACCCTTGCTTACGGACTGGGCGTTTTCCTTGATATCCCTCTTAAAAAACTAAGGACCCTCGTACTTATAGACCGCAGTCACCGCATTTTCCCCGTTTCTCCCGATTATACAGGACTGGAACTTGCCACTATACTAAAAGAGCATGTTGATGTTGTTATGGGAGTAAAATCGGAAGCAGACGCCGTTTACTTAAGTTAGTTGACAATTGACAGTGGGCAATTGTCAATTGCAAACGCACCTCATCGCTAAAATAGTTGTAATTTGACAGGTTACCTGATACCTGATACCTGATACCTGATACCTGATACCTGATACCTGATACCTCATACCTCATACCTCATACCGGGCAGGCAGACAGGCTCAGGCCGGATAACTCAAATTCAAATAAAACGCCAGTCTTTCTGCTGTCAGATCGCTTGCGCTGATCACACACTTGGACTGATTATAGAATGGTTCGCGTTCCTTAAGTTTTGCGGTGATAAAGTCAACCAGTGCTTCACCCTTCAGATCTCTAATCAAAGGCCTGTCTGTGGTAGAGTGCTCGAGTCTGGAAGCAAGTGCCTTTGGAGGTAATGAAAGATATGCTACTTTCCCATTCTCATTCATCCACTCCATATTATCATCATAAGTCGGAGTGCCGCCGCCAGTGGCAATGATCACATTGTCAGGATAGTGCGTAGTTTGCAACACTTCCCGTTCCATTTTTCGAAACTCTTCTTCACCATGAGCCGCGAAATAATCAACAATACTCATACCCGCCCTTGCTTCAATAAATTTATCAAGGTCAATAAATTCGTACTTCAAATAATTTGCAAGTTTCTTACCAATGGTAGTTTTACCACTACCCATAAATCCGATCAGAAATACCTTCATAAATTTCTCTTCACTTTTATCCTTCAGGAGGTTTGTCCTCACTAAACAATGCTATAAATGTTTAAGTTCTCTAATTGTTTCGAAAATATTTATCTGCAAGTTCATCGTAAGCAGGCAAATTGTGAAAATGCCATTTATCGATGACCGTGCCATTCTTTAAAAGCAGCAATCCAGGGTTTGCCCTTACCATACTTTTAAGCGGAATGCCATCTGCGTAGAATATTTCCATCACCAATTTATTTTCATTACTGAATTCGGCCGCACTCTGCGCAGAATTGGAAGTCAGCAACACAGTTCGGATGTTATAATTCTCGGCCGCATTTATTGCCAGTGCATTTAAATCACCAATACCGTTTTTATTTGCTTTGGAAAGATCATAAGCAACAACGATCAGATTATAGTACGGGTTTTCAAGAAGCTCTTTATTATAATCTGTACCCTGACTATCCGTAATTTTAAGATCCTTTATTTTAACATCATAACCTTTCTTCAAAAGTTTGTTAACGGGTTCTCCTACTATTTCCCAATTGGTATCTTTCCAGATCTCGGTTTTAATGTACTCCTTGTCAGTTAGCTTCTTTTCTTCGCCCGACTTTTTATTTTTCAGATTATAAGTTATCTCATATATGTCTTGCGGCGCTCCCGGCGGGGCCACCATAAGTGAGGGTATATTGTTCCCGATCTTATACGGGAGAAAATCTAAAATAGGCTGAAAATTATACGTGTAAAGTCCGAAGCCGAGCGATAAGAGCAGGACAAAGCCTGCTACCAGATCCTGAGTACGTGCATGGGCAACCAATGGCTTCAGATTGTGTCTCTGCCTGAAGATGATGACAATAAGCGCCAAAAGAATAAGGTCTTTGCTGAAGGATTGCCACGGAGTTAAAGGAATTGCATCTCCAAAGCACCCGCACGAGGTAACAACTTCAAAGAATGCGGAATAGAACGTCAGGAATGTGAAAAAGATTATAAGAAGCAGAAGCCCCCATGCTACAAGGTTTGCCCAAAAGCCTAACAGCAACAGTGCGCCCAGTACAATTTCAAGCGTGCATAATAAAATTGCTATGGCTGGTGCATAATCATTAAGGAAGCTGATATGAAAGACTTCAAAATACTCCTGGAGCTTATAGCCGAACCCTAATGGGTCATTGGCCTTGATAAGTCCAGAAAAAATAAAAAGCAATCCAACAAATACCCGGCTTACATTCAGTAAAACATTTTTCACAGGTTGAACATTAATTAAAACCCCTATTTATTATACGCTTTCACAGCTGACAGCTCATCCAAGTTTAATCAGCGCAAACACTGAGTAATTAAGCATATCCTGATAATTGGCCCTCACTCCTTCCGATGCAAGAGTTTGACCTGAATTATCTTCGATCTGCTTCACGCGTAATATTTTCATTAAAATAAGATCGGTTAGCGAGCTGATCCGCATATCTCTCCATGCCTCACCGTAATCATGGTTCTTAGCAAACATTAACTCCTTGGTCTCGTTCACCATCTTGTCAAAATACGTTTCCACCTCATCTACAGGAAGCTCAGTCCTTGTATCCTCCGCAAGATCCAGCTGCATCATTGCAATCGCACAGTAATTCACAATGCCAATATATTCTGATGTGATATCCTCCCCGACCTTTGATATTTTCTTTTCTTCAAGAGTCCGGATACGCTGCGCCTTAATAAAGATCTGATCAGTGATTGATGAAATTCGAAGGATTCGCCATGCAGTTCCGTAGTCCTTTGTCTTTTTGATAAAAAGCTCCCTGCAAACTCTGATTACCG
>JAZKIH010000085.1:0-4509 GCA_040384965.1 Bacteroidota bacterium
GTTCCGTAGTCCTTTGTCTTTTTGATAAAAAGCTCCCTGCAAACTCTGATTACCGCATCGTATTCTGAAGATGTATTCTTAGCCAAGATTTTGATTTTATTTGTTACAACGATGAATTAATCGGTATTTTGCCATTCGATGGCCGATAAAAATACAGTTTTTCAGCAAAAATTATCGTTAAATGTTCGGGGTAATCTGATGGATCTCTCCACACCCAAAATTATGGGGATTATAAACTTAACCCCTGACTCCTTTTATGATGGCGGCCGGAACAATGATCCTTTAAAAGCACTAAAGAAAGTTGAAGAATATTTGTCTGAAGGCGCAGATATTCTGGACCTGGGAGCCTATTCATCACGCCCGGGAGCAGAACATATTTCTGAACAAGCGGAATTAGAAAGACTATTACCCGTTGTTACAGCAATCGTCAGGGAATTTCCAAAGGCAGTCCTTTCCATCGACACGTTCAGGTCTGCAGTAGCAAAAGTAGCAGTTGATGCCGGCGCTCATATTATCAATGACATTTCTGCAGGTGAACTGGATAAAGAAATGTTTGGAGCGGTTGCTTCACTCAATGTTCCCTACATTCTGATGCACATGAAAGGCACCCCGCAGACTATGACGTCACAAACGAACTATACGGATATAATAACGGAGGTTTGTCACTACTTCGCGGCAAAAATTGCCGGGCTGAAAGAGTTAGGGGTTAAAGATATGATTGTGGATCCTGGTTTTGGTTTTGCAAAGACCCCTGCGCAAAGTTTTGAAATCCTAAAAAACCTCGACTTGTTAAAAATTACAGGTCATCCCGTTCTGGCTGGCCTGTCACGCAAGTCAATGATCTATACAACGCTGAACAAAGATGCTGATAGCGCGCTCAACGGGACTATAGCAGCAAATACTATTGCCCTGATGAAGGGTGCGAATATATTACGGGTACATGATGTCACTGCAGCGAAAGATGCGATAACAATTTTTGAGAGAGTAATTTAATTGCTGTCAATTTATTCCCGTTGTAGCAGGTTCCAATTCTGTTATCCGTCAACTTCGTGGCAATCCCATTAGCGCGGCAAGAATTCTATAGATCCTGAAGCTTGCTACCACTTTCCTCATTTCACTCGGAATGACCGACAAAATATTATAATCCTTAGATCCTCCTCCAGACAATATCCCTTTAAATCGTATTTTATCTTTACTTTTAAAAAATGGATGGATTTGACTTCAGTTTCCTAAATCTCCGGTTGCTTGATATCATTGATATCATCCTGGTAGCACTGATTATATACTACGTATACAATCTGATCAGGGGTACCATCGCACTGAATATCCTTCTGGGTCTAGTCATCATCTACGCCGTCTACCTGGTGGTTAGGCAGGCACATATGCAGCTCCTTACAAAAATCCTCGATGGTTTTGTCCAGATCGGATTTATTGCCTTAATTGTAGTTTTCCAGCAGGAAATCCGGCGGTTTTTGCTGCTTATCGGACGAAATGCATCCCTGCAGAAAAATAAAGCCTGGTGGTCTTTCTTATTTGGCCGTAAAGAAATTGAGAAGAATAATTCAGCCCGAATCAAACCCATAATTGACGCATGTAAGAGCATGCAAAAAAGCCGTACGGGTGCCCTTATCATTCTTGCAAAATATTATGACGAGCAATTTTATCAGAACAGCGGCGAAATCATTGACGCCCGCGTTTCCAAACGCTTACTTGAAAGTATTTTTCAAAAGAACAGCCCTCTGCATGATGGAGCGGTGATAATATCAGAAAACAAAATCAAATGTGCCAGCAGTATCCTTCCCTTAACGGAGAACGACAAGCTGCCTCCTCAATTCGGACTTCGCCACCGTGCAGGCATAGGTATTTCCGAAACAAGTGATGCTGTGGCGGTAATTGTTTCGGAAGAAACGGCCGAGATTTCTTACGCAAAACAGGGCAGGGTTAAGATGAAAGTAAGTTTGGCGGAACTGGAGAAGTTATTAAATAAGGACTTCTGATTAGTTGAGAGCGGAAAGTTGACAGTTGAGAGTTAGAAAAAATAGCTTGTAGAGATATGTGGCGATGATGAGAAGAGTCGGTCCGAACTATTACAATTTATTAGAAGTCATCCTTGTAAAATTGAAAACAGAAGCGGGTTAGGGATTGTAGCAGAAATCCTTTTGTCCGAAGGATAAAAGATTGAAGCGAAAAGCCCGGCGCCGCCCAACGGCGCAACCTCCAAATCATCATCAGTATTTTTGATCAGTTTGCACACCCAAAATCTATTCACATTATATAAATAAACCTCTCGCTATTCTTTATTACTCTCTCAGAAAAATCTCTCAAAAAAAAAAAGATCCATCATTTCTGACAGATCTCTTTACTAAACAAATATCTTTCCGATTAGCAATGCTGATCAAAAGCCTGATTCAAATTATCTGCGATCATCTGCGCCGGACGGCCTTCGATTTGGTGACGCTCAATCATATGAACCAGCTTACCATCTTTAAACAAGGCAATTGCCGGTGAAGATGGAGGGAAAGGCAGCATGTGAGCTCTTGCCTTATCAACAGCTTCTTTTTCCATTCCTGCAAACACAGTAACAAATTTATCAGGATGCTTCTCGAAAGCGGTCGACATCTTAGCAGCAGGGCGCGCATTAGCAGCAGCACATCCGCAAACAGAATTAACCATTACTAGCACCGTTCCTTCTGACTTTATAGCCTGATCAACTTCTTCAGAGGTTCTTAAATCCTGAAAACCAGCATTGACAAGTTCCTGGCGCATTGGTGCAACTAAATATTCTGGGTACATATCTTTATTTTTCTAAACTTCATACAAAGTTAAGGAATTGATTATAGAGTAGTGCAGGTGAGGGTTGTTTTGACGTTTAAATTACTAATTCGGTTGACAATTGACAGTTGAAAGTTGAAAGTTTTGCACAACGAATAAAAAGCATTCAGGGCTCTTCACTAAATCCTTTGTGGATGTGTCTAGATTTAGGAGAGCTGCTGCGTAGAGCCGGACTACCCCAGCCCAAAACTCCAGGCACAGCTTTCCAAAAAAAGTTCTACATATAACCAAGCGATAACCAATTTCTGCCAAATCAAAAAATTCTCACAAGAAAACTGTTCCGATTAGATTCAAGACCTTCCGTCACCGTCCACGATCACCCCTAAAGTCTATTCCCGGTTAGGTACGTCATGCCACTGTCAATTGTCAACTGTCAACTGTCAACTTAAATTAGTCTTTTTGAATTAACAAGCCAATCCCTTACCTTTGCAAACCAATTCTTACGTACTGGTAAGCGTTGACAATCAATTTATTAATTAACGCGTTAAAACGCACTAAAAATCAAACTATGTCATCAGTAGAGACGACTTATGTACCTTACAAAGTTAAGGACATCTCCCTTGCAGAATGGGGACGGAAAGAAATCGGATTAGCCGAAGCAGAAATGCCAGGCTTAATGGCACTTCGCGAGGAGTACGGTCCGTCACAGCCTTTAAAAGGCGCACGCATCGCAGGATGTTTGCACATGACTATCCAAACTGCAGTATTAATTGAAACATTGACTGCCCTTGGTGCTGAAGTTACCTGGTCATCATGTAACATTTTCTCAACTCAGGACCACGCTGCTGCGGCTATCGCTGCTGCCGGTATTCAGGTTTATGCATGGAAAGGTCTTAACGAAGAAGAATTTGACTGGTGTATCGAGCAAACTTTGCATTTCGGACCAGATCGTGAGCCGTTGAACATGATCCTTGATGATGGTGGCGATTTGACCAATATGGTGTTTGATAAATACCCTGAGCTAATCGCAGCTATTAAAGGTCTTTCTGAAGAAACCACGACTGGAGTTCACCGCTTATATGAGCGTATGAAAAACGGAACTTTGCACTTACCTGCAATCAATGTTAACGATTCAGTAACTAAATCTAAATTCGATAACAAATACGGATGCCGTGAGTCATTAGTTGATGCGATCCGTCGTGCAACTGATGTAATGATGGCTGGTAAAGTAGCTGTTGTTTGTGGTTACGGTGACGTTGGTAAAGGTTCTGCCGAGTCTTTAAGCTCACAAGGTGTTCGTGTAATTGTAACTGAAATTGACCCGATCTGTGCTTTACAAGCTGCAATGGAAGGTTATGAGGTTAAGAAATTAGCGACTGCAATTAAGGAAGCTGATATCGTAGTCACTACTACTGGTAACTGTGACATTATCCGTGCTGAGCATTTCGAAGCATTGAAGGATAAAGCTATCGTTTGTAACATTGGTCACTTTGACAATGAAATTGACATGGCCTGGTTAAACAAAACTCACGGAAATACAAAAGTTGAGATTAAGCCACAGGTTGATAAATACACGATCAATGGCAAAGATGTAATCGTTCTTGCTGAAGGTCGTTTGGTAAACTTAGGTTGCGCGACTGGTCACCCATCTTTCGTAATGTCTAACTCCTTTACTAACCAAACTTTGGCTCAGTTGGAACTTTGGACAAATACAGATAAGTATGAGAACCAGGTTTA
>JAZKIH010000086.1:0-12328 GCA_040384965.1 Bacteroidota bacterium
AACAACAAAACTCTCCTTAACCTTGATAGCATCCATCAATTTGCGGATCCGCGCCGTCGTTGCATGATCATACCTGGTTAGTGGAATTTTTTGTCCCTTTTCAATTTTAAACAGATCTGTTTCGGTGAAGTTCTTTTTTTGTCGCATTGCGGTGAATTTTAACGTTAATAATCCTGGTAAGATAATACCTGAGCCGGATCCTTGCAATAGTAAAAACCCCAGGTAGATACCCGGGGTTTTGCGTTATTCAATAAACCTTATTCCATAAAAAAGTACTTATGATAGTATCCTCAATACCCCGGAACCAACGCACATGAGAATGACCAGGATCAAAAAGAACACATTTATCATTTTTTGGGATACCGGGACATTTACCAGGATCAACACAAGCAAGACGTGTGCAAAAACCAAAACGATTAGCAACAGGATATTCATAATGCCTCCTTTTTTTACAACAACCCGGATTTAAACAGCTTCCATTCGGCCGCCCTTCGTTCAATTGCATGTGCGGACGCTACATCGTTCACATATATGTATTTCTTCCATTGTGTCTCCAACGCAGTCCAGTTGCGTGTATTGATATTAGGAACCAAATTATCAGCATTCCCGGGGCCTAAATTATAGCTGAAGGACAGAAGGCCCGCCCAAGATTCCGGCCGTAACGGGGTTTTTATTAGCGCTCGAAGGTAATCCCAATCCTTCGTTGCATATTTATCCAAAGCGGCCATTGCTGCAGATTCGGTAATGGTGCCCACCGGTCGCTTATAAGGGTCATTTACAGATCCGGGAACCCTTGTGCCATATCCCCATGACCATTGCCTAACGTCCCAATACGGCGTTGGCCGGAATTGCTCCCAATATGCCAGGAACGGCCGCAATACCCGCAAAAATCGTTTGCCGGATAGCGCCGCGTAAAGCGATAGCCCGCCCAGGATCCACATAACCGCTGTCTTTTGGTTCATTACTGGCTGATGACGTCCAATGTCCCGCCCCTGGAAATGGTCAGCGTTAGCACGTCAGACGTGTTCTGAGCCATTTGCAGATCTACGGTACCGGCCGTTGCCCCGTTGACAATCGTTGCCCATATCTGCAACCAATGATCCCCTGCATTCGCCAGGGCATTGGTAAAGGCAGCGGATGCCTGCTGCTCAAACAGCGTAGTCGCCGGGGCTACGGTATTGTACAGGATCCCGGTCAGCTCGAATACTGTACCGCCAGCCGGAACCACTACGATCGCACGGACGCCGCCCGTCGCACCCAGGGTAAAGGGAACCCACCAGGCCAGTTTTTGCCGCTGGTTAGCGGCAATCGGAGAGGCCAGCGTTGTTGTGATCGGCACAATGCTGCTAGCTATCGGGATATCGGCAACGATATCAAAAAAGGTTCTTACTCCAAGTCCCATAAAAAAAGTTTATAAGTTTAAAAATAATCGGAACGGATTGCAATTGATCCAGGTTGTTAGCCCGAAATCGTTTTCCCTTTCGTTTCCTTCGCGCCCTCAACGCTGCCGGTTCCTTCAGACGGAGTGTTAGCAAGGATCGCGGCTTCCAGTTTTGCTTTATCGTCCTCAGATGCCTGGAAGATCGCATCTACTTTCGCCTGCACTTCGGGAGGCAGTGTGGTTCCCGAAAGCGCGTCATCCAATCGTTTTTTGATATCAGTCAGCAATGCAATTACGCTATCGCCAACGGTTGCGTTATCGCGAACGCTCTGTAAAGTTTGATCCAGTGTTACGGCCATTGTGTTTAATTTTTGAATGATATAATTGAGTTTTGAAAGAACTTTTTTTTGGGACTTCCGTCCAAGTATTATAATCATGGTTCCAATTTTTTCTACCATGCAGGAACGAACCGGGTTGTTCCGTTATCATCGACGGGGATCCATTTTGTAGGGTTCCCGGCTGCCGGTGCATTTAAAAGAGTTCCCGCTGCCGCAGCCGCACCGTTTGCCAATGCTGTTCCTGTGTGCAATAGTACAGTATCCCCGTCAATCCGTAAACCGTTAGCTCCGGCAATGATGAACCGGCTACCGCCCGAATCGGTCTGTACTTGTATAAGACCTATAGGGCTTATCGCATTCAGTGCAAACACTGTGCTATCCAATAGGTAGGCAACCGAAGATCCTGCGCCGTCATCGGCCGACATTGTGTAAACTACCTGGCCTACGTTTTCATTCATTACAAACTGATTGTTGTTGTTCAGGGTATGCAGAAAACCTACACGCTGTCCTGAGTTTCCAACTATTCCAACAAACGAATCGGCTTCAACCAATATCGCTCCCAATGGAAGCGGCCCGCCTAATTGCACTGTTGTTCCGTTTAACCGCAATCCGTTATTAGCGGCCGTTACCGTTGCCGCTGCTGCCGGTGGAGTCTGATTGGGAACAAATCCTATACCGCCGCCGCCGTACTGCATACTATTTCAGGTTTATGTAAAATTTTTGTACAATCAGTACCCGCACACCGGCAATACCTAACGGGAATGCCAGATCTATAGTTTTTCTTTTCATAATCTCTCCCTTGTTCCCGCCCATGATGAAAGCCTCACCGTTCGTTCCAACTGCTAAGGGTGCATTGATCGGAAAGCCATTCACTGATGCAGCAGTCGAGCCAACGGCACCGACATTGATTGCCATAAACACGTTGCAGTTAGCGGCAATCTCAACCGTTGCGGGCTGAGTGTACGGCTGAACCGTAAAGTCGAATTCTAAGATATCAACTGGCATTTCGTTGTTTTTGTGTCACTAATTTGTATCCTGTATAGGCAACAAGCCCAATAATTCCCCACTTCAACAGATCCTTTGCTTCCCCAAAGATGCCAGATGTTGGCTTACTTGATTCAGTCGCAACCTTATTACCAACAGCGGCAGCGCTATCTAATGTTTTGTACACGTCCTGCGCCTGTGTTGTTGTTAATGTTCCGGCCGTCACCTGTGCCGCTATCTCCTGTTTCTTTGTTGCTATCCACTTGTTAAGCTCGTAAGAGTCATTTATCCGTTTTGTTTTTTCCCGCTCTGTTGTGATAGCCAGGATTGTCCAGCCAGCAACACCCGATAGTATTGCCATGATAGCAATAATCAGGATAATCGGAACCCCTATTGCTCCCGTTGTCGTATAGGTGATCTCGATACCTTTTATCTGCGATATCTGATTATTCAGGTTCTGCAGCATCAGTACACCCTGGTTAAAGATCTGTTGTTCTACCGCCGTAAGCTGCCGTTGCCCCAATGAATTGAGAAAGCCTACCAGTGCATTGTAGCGGTATTTTAATAAGGCGACTTCCCGGTAGAACGTGTCCAGGGCCGCAATCTTTGCCGGGTCATACTCACTAACTTTTGTCGCGCTTATTCCAAAGTATCTGTTGTTCAATGTAGACCAGTACGGACCTGATCCTGTTGGAGTGTATATCCTGATCACACCGTTCGGAACTCCGTTGTTTTTCATGTATGCATAATCAACAACTGTCCATTGACCGTTTTTCAAAATATAAAAGTCAACGTTTATCGCAAATGTTTGGGGAACCGGGTTAGTTGTAAACGAAACAGATCCGGCAGATGTGGCTGGGGGGGATCCACTTATCACTGCTATTGCTTGCTGCATAGTTGCGTAGTAATTCCAGCGCGGCATTGTCCCTCCTTTCAACAAATAGACCGTTGGAGCAACGTATCCCTGCTGTGTATAGCTACTATCTGCAACGATGACCGGCATCTATCTTTTTTTAATTATGAATGGAATGAACAGCAATAACCACCACCAATTCTTTTTACTCGAAGATGTGACAATAACCGGGGGAAGATCCTTTATGTCCTGATTGAGCATAAATGTATTTGTTCCAACGGCTGCGCTGATATCAAAAAATTTTTCTGTATAACCAACAGAAGAAATTCCTAACCGATCCGGTCTGCTACTATCCAATGTCATTATTGTGAACTCCCCTGCCCCGGATGCAGCAACAGCCGATAACCGAATGTTGCCACTATAAATGGCAACGGTCGCTCCCGGGATCGGAGCGCGGGTTGTGCTGTCTAATACCTTTCCGTAGACTGTCATTGTGAGGAGTCAAGGGTTGATAACAGGAATTTAAAATTGTTTGGTTTGTTCTCAGCCATTTGCGCGAGTTTCCATAAATGATCGGCTAACCGGTCATCATGCCGTTTTAGTATCTCCAATATTTCCCCGATTTTTTCATCACCAACAGGAATACCGGATATCGTTGCCGGTCTCGGCTGGATATCCAGGCCAAACATTTTGTTTATTGCGCCCACAACTGCCGGTTTTTCCAGGATACCGTTAATCCGTTCCCACATATCGGGTTGCTCTGTCTCTGTTTCCATTTCCTCTTTTAGTTCAGCCAATTCCGCCTTCACTGCTGCCAATTCACTTTCCAGATGTGCACGGTTTGCTATGCTCTGAGATTGCTGTTGATTCAATCCCTGCATCTCCATATTTAACCGGAAATTAAAGCTACCGTGATCCGGTGTAGACCGGTTGATCTTTCCTGATTTCGGCATTTCCTCATACACCCGTAGCGTATAGAGCGCGTTTGTTGACTCAGCCATATCATTGAAGATCTTTGTAAGAGCTGCAGCCCCCTCGTCAATATCCTCACCGTCATACTTAAACAGAAATTGGTTCCCCTGCCACAGTGACCAGGGCGCAACGTCCCTATTGATATACATACGGATAACGTTTTCTTTCCCCCAAAAGTGCACCGATTGCCCTGCCATCTCTTTAACGTTTTACTGTTTATACTTCAGATAAGTAATACCGAACGGCATTACGTACGGCAGCCCTACTAACGCAGCGTTGAACTGCACATAACTTTTTGGAAAATCAATTTTCCGAAGCTGAGCGAATGGAACGCGCTCCTGTTCAAACGTTGCGCCTACGCCTGCATTTTGTGAATAGTTGATTTTCGATAGCGGAATTCGCCGGATACTTTCCTCTCCGTTCACGTACAGGATCATGGCTGCTTTTGGCAATTCCGCGAACGGGGTTCCCGGAATCGTGTTGTTCAAATAAGATGCACCGTAAGCATATACCGGAAAAAACTCGATATCGAGAATTACTATTTCCTGATCCTGTTGATTTCTCAAATTGGGAACATCGGGGAATGGAACCTGGCCGACTGTTCCGGCCGGTACAATGATCTCGATCATTTCGTAACGGGGAATCGTTGTCAGATCTTTTGACATATTGTTAGTTTAATGATTAGTAAATAAGGGGAACAGCTTTGCAACCGTTCCCCGGTTTTTCACTTTGCTATTCTCAGCAATTAGCTAACAACAGTCGAATTTTGTGCATTCACACCGCGAACCCAAATAATCATTCTTGTGCCTGCGCTGAATGATGCCGGTGCAGCATTCAGGAAGATCTGCAAAAGGTTGTCCTTTGATCCGATCAATGTTATTGTCGGCTCCATCGGCGTAAATGAATCTACGCACAACCTCTTTTGATCAATCGGAGATCCTGCAGCAGCGGCCGCCGTCTGTTGTGTTTCCGGGGAATACCAATGACGCATAAGATGCCAATTGTAAATGGTCACATCATTGTTAATGGTCAGCTTGATGTTACCATTGTAAAGGGATTTCATCGGCACTGCGTTCGCTCCATACCGGAACGGATTGGGATACGTGTCGGGTTCCCAGGCAGTATCTGTACCGCTTGCAGGCAAACCGATATAATACGCGATCTGTGAAATCACAAAGCTATCCTGCAATTTCAATCGCAGCTCTGTGTTGAATATCCCCAGGCTTGTATCCGTTTGCAGGATCGGGAATGTATATAGTGTCTGACCGGCAACAACTGCCTGCTCAAATCGCAGGTCTGACATTGTTAATTTGAACCGGTTGGCCGCGTTGGGTATTTCCGGGAATGCTCTGTTGATCGCGTCCTTTGCATTGTCGTAGACCATGCGGGCCTCAATTCCGTTATTCATAAAATGAATGAATTTTATTTTTAATTAATCGGGTTGTCTCAATCCAGGTTATCGCCCTGCTTATTCGTAACCGTTGCCGTACTGGCTATTCATTACGCCAGTAATCACCTGCCGCACTGTTGGCCGCGTGCTTGCCCCACCGGCAGGAATGTACTGCTGCATTGTGTCAGAGATGCCGTTAATCGCTTTCACCTGCGAATAACCGGAAACAATAGGCATACCGGATATCATTCCGAAATCTTTGGCAAGATTCAATCCTGCCGCTCCGATCATTCCGTAACCGACACCGGTTAATAGCGGATTGCTTCGCCCCAACATCTTGGGGCCAACAAATCCGACAACTATCTCAGCAAAGGCAATGAGTTTCGGATCGGGTGGGGTTGTCATTTTCGAAAACCGGTCATTAATCATTGCCACCGCAACGAGACCTCCGATCGCACCCAAGCCGGTCATTACCTCGTCCTGCTTCGGTAAAGTGATTGCCCCAACACGCCCCCGGCGTGATTTTCTGCGTCCGCTGGATCTCCTTCTTTTGGTTGTTCGTTTCATGATATGAATTTTTAATTATTGAAAGAAAATTGATTACAGTTTACTAGCTGTCCGTAGTTGCTGCCGGATGCTGTTGATTGTTTTTTGTTCCCGCCTCTTATCCCGTTTCCCCTTCGCCAATTCTTTTCGCAATAGCGCTTTCCCCAATCGTGTTTTCAGCATTGATTTGATCATTGTTATCGGCGATTCCCCGTTACCGTGTACTGCTGTCACGGCTACAGCCCTGGTTTTCCTTTTTTGTACGGATCTTTTTTTACTCTTTTTCGGAGCAGATCTGCTCACTGTTTTTTTACCTCCCCTGTATTCAGCGCCCGCCCGCTTGATTGCAGTTTTCCAGGCAATACCCGGATGACTTCGCCGGATCTGCTTTGCCCGGGTTGTGATTTTTTTTAGTGCATTGCTCATGAGAAAACATTGTACTTGTTAGATAATGCTGTGAAATCAATATACAACTGTGACCCCTGGGGAACCGGAACATTCCGGGCAATGTATTGGGTTATCACTGTATATATCGTATTGATTTCACTTTCCGTCATTGCCATAAGCATCTGTTGAAACGCTGCCTTTGATTCCGCTGAATCGCCACCTGAATTGATCCACTGCATAATAGCAGACATCTTTTGCGTCCTCGTTATTGCCGTTCCCTTGCTTAACAGCAGGTAAATGCCACCGCCAATAACCAGCGGCATCACAATCTTTGTATTCCCGGCTTTATTGCGTGTTAGCATATACGTTACGCCTGCACCGATACCTGCAGCCAACAGCGGATGATTCTTTAAGTATGTCAATGGATCCCCGCTCTCCAATTTACCCGGATTGTACACCCCTGGATTGTTTTCATCATATCGCGGATCCCCTTCCCAAAGTATTGGGGTTCCCCCGGGCTCATCCAGGAAATCAAATCCCGACCAATCAACTTTTGGGTATTTGGTCTGCAGAAATGTTTTTGTAGCAGATAATATTTCTTTTGCTTTCCCGTCCTTGTCAAGGAAAGCAAGCAACGCAGCAATGACAGGAGCTGCAGCAGCCAGCAATGCAGCAATATCAGTAGCGGGATCTGCACCGATAACAGCGCCCAATATCGCTTTCTTGCTTTTTCCATCTTCAACAGTATTGTATAGTTTGTTAGGAATTCCACCCAGCAACCTCCATATCCTTGCTATTGCATCCCACCGTCCCAATTGTATCTCATCCCAAAGGTTACCGGCAAAATTGAAACCGTTAAGTCCAATCAACGCTAAAAACGAATTGCGGGGAATAAACCCGACAACGGTCATTACTTTGTCCTTTACAAAATTCACTGTATCCTCTAGTGCTTTTCCAATATCAGTGAAAACAGACGTTCCCCTCCGTTCTGTGAACAGGTTCCGTGTATCCACGCTTCCGTATAGCAACTGACTGAATTCCTTTAGATGCAAAGGTTTTATTGGGTATGGCGTAGGATCGTACTGGTTAATCAATGCCTGTGCCCAGGCATTGAGCAAATGAATTTCCGCATTCCGGTAGTCATCTATTTTTATATCGGTATCAAATGTCAACCGGCCATCCTGTGTAATGATCAACCTGGGGTAACCTGCAGGCAAAATATTAGCAGCGGTAAACCCTGGCTTAACCCCTCCCGGGTAATAGAAATTCCAGGAACGTGTGGAAGTATTGTAGATCCATTTAACAAAGTCCGGGCTAACCGTATGCCCCGGATTGGGGCCGTTGGCAATTTTAGTATTTATTGCAGCCGCTACAGCAACCTCGTTTATGTCTCGATCCCCGCCAAAGTCCCGGTAATTAGATAGCCCCAGGTACGGAACAAAAACCCCTGCCCATTTCCCGGATCCGTCAAAGTTCAAGTTGTCACCTGTAAACGGCGCAACCGTCAATGATGCAATACCAATGCTATTGGTGTCCTCAATTCCAGAAACGCGATATAAAGGCATAGCAGGAAAATTTAATATTCTCGTATCAGTAAACAATTCCGGTTGCTCCCGTTGATCGAACCCTGATAAGACCGGATCAATCCAGTACTCCCGATCGTACACTTTTGCGACGACGAAAACGTGTCCGGGAATAGTTGCGTTTTTGTAGCCGGCAAACCGGTACCACCAATCTATTTTTATTCCGGCCCTGTTCAATGCACACAGTACCCCGCCAATGAATAGCGCATAATGCTTGCAGTCACCCCTTGCCAAGGCTAAGATACCGGCCGGGTTCATTGACGTTTGCCGTTTCTCTGTCTCCTGCCGATATTCAATGTTTGCCTTGCAAAAACTCCAAAGAGCTTTTAAAATTTTCAAGTGATCTGAATAGTAAAATTCAAAAGCAATCAGATCATAGTCTCTACTGAACAACTTGTGAGCTGTCTCAATTTCCCGCATGATATCGGGCACAGACTGAGATTTTTTTATCAGCTCATAGTTTCCTTTGAACACCGGCAGTCGTCGTAACAATTCCGTCCTGTTCATGTTAAAGAACATTATAGGTCATAGTAACCGGCAACGGGATACCTCCTATGTTAACCGTCCCAACGATTTTCAGTTTTTGTGAGATGGAAGTAACCCCTCCCTGCAAAGCATTCCATAGCTCAGCCCCCAATCCCAACAGCGGCAACCTTGCGGACACAATCATTATTGTTTGGGCATTGGGTTTTACATCTGTCAATGTGAAACTGCTGACCGTCCCTATCGAATTATCGTTAGCAAACAGGTCACCTGATAAACTTTGAATCTGAAAACTTTCACCCGTTGGGTTCTGGATGCCTATGTAAAAATCCAGGATGAATGCAAAATCTTTAAACCTCGGAACGATCTTGCTAATGTTGTAGCCTAATCTTGAAGCGCCGTACCCCTTTGAGGCCCCTCTGTACAATAAGTAAGCAACGGGAACCAGTATGAACGGATTTATTCGCATGAATATCACCACTTCAATTGTCGCAATACTACGCCAATAAAAAAAATTCCCGCTGCCCGTCCCTGTGGATAACCTGTGTACGTCCCGGATCCTGTGTATCAAGACCTATCATTCCTACGCAGGGTGAAAAACGGGGTTCTTTTCCCCCGCTTTTTTCTGTGGAAAACTTTATAAAAAAATCCCCCGAATTCGGGGGATTTCACAGTTAGGATCCTTCTCTGCCACTGTTAAGGCAGTTCGTTTGCTGTTGGAAAACCCATTTCCGTCTGCGCGTCAATATCCGCCGTTTCACTAATCAAGGTTATTCCCCGTTTCTCCAATGCTGTTAACTGTTCCTGTGTTTCGGTTCCGATCATAATGTATTCAACGGTTTGCGGACGGAACACGCGGAACACACCCGCCGTGTATTCCATATGATCCGTTGCATCTATTTTCCGTATGGCCCTGGGATGCGCCAATGCAACCCAGGTTTTTCCGAGTTCCAATTCCCGGGGGATCTGCGCAATTCGTTTACTGATCCCTCGTGTATTCGCTTCCCGATTGAACGCATCGGTTGTCCGGTAAAACTTTTCGCCTACCCACATCAAACCCATTCGCTCATTGCGCAATTGCATAGGGCAATTGTAGCAGTCAGCAATATCCGAAAAACATCGGCCGGTAATAAACAGATCGGAATTGATCCAGGTAAAGCCACGTGTTTGTTTTATGCCCGTCCGCCCGCCACAAATATCGCACACTGTCAAGGGAAACGGCAGCATTCCGCAATTGGCAGCAGCCGCCTCGGCGCATAGGTACAATCCACCTGGTTTGCGGTATCCGCAACCCCGTTTTGCACTTATTTTTTTTACTATCATAACGGTGATTTTTTATGGGTTAATGGATGAAATGGTAAAGAATATGAGCAGACAAAATGTGTACATTACTTGCTGAGGTCCCGCGCCTCGCGCAAAAATTCCCTGGTCAACCTGTCCAATAGTGTACTGCTGAATGTTGTGGATCCAAACCTTTGCGGAAACGTTTCCGTCTGTATCCTCTATCATTCCATTTAACCATTGGTTGATCTTTTTTTCAAGATCTTCCGGGGAAGCCCCGGAGAATAGTTTTACTTGCATATTGTTGTTTTAATTGGTGACTACCTTAGTTCGTCTGCGCTCGGCTCCTGAATTTTTTCTTTCATCATGTACACGTAAATTTTCAACACATCCCAGGGTGGAATTATAAAGCCGTCTCCAAACGCTGCATTGTCCAATTTTCCAACGAACAATCCGGTTGTAAAAACCGTTTCCCGGAATACCCGCAATTGCCCCCAGGTCAATCCACGCATTCGATACAGCCTCGTTTCGTTGTTTTCACGGTCAAGGTATCGGCATTCAATTGCGTATAAGTCTTTTAGTTTTGGCATGCTTAGGAACGCTTTAGATCTTTAGGATCCACCCATTTACGTTGGACAATAAAAGCAGCCTTTTCGCTGGTATAAACCACTACGTTTGTAATGCTGTCATCCTCCATCATAATCTCCTGAGCATATTGCAAAACTCTGTAACGTGTCCCAAACACCCGAATATGATCTGCAGTAAACGATCTGTCTATACCGCAACGTCCGCTATTGTGAACAGCGGCACATCGGTAACGAATTTTTTTCATGGTTTTTGTTTTAGTATAATAATCTCCCCTGACTCTGAAAGCTTGTGAACAGATCCAAGAATTCCCCCTATTGATTTGTATATCTCCATCATACCTGGGGATGTGTCAGGCGAATGTAAAACCGTCAACTTGTCCTCTCCTTTTTTAATTCCTAGAAAGATCCATTGCTCGCATTCCAGGTCAGGGTTGTCCAATGCCAGTGCAACGTTGGTCATAAATGTAACTGTGTCCATTAGTTTAAATTTTGAATGAATGTATTGAGTTTAGAAAGTTCATTAAGCAGACGCGGTGGAGGATCCCATAACCAGGGGTAAAAAGTAAAGTACTCGTTTCGGATTGCTGAATACCTCCTAACAAAAGGCACCAATCCAAATGCCTGAAATTCATCCATCGTAAAAGTAACCCCTGTAAAGAGCTGAGAAAATCCCCGGGAATTGTGCCAAGCCAGGTGCGAAAAGATCCCGTTGTTTTTAGTTATGTATTTTGTAATGTAATAAGTCAATGCCCTTTTTCCCTGCTTTCCTTTTCCGAAGTTTGTAACCTTTTTGGTCTTTCTGTTTTTCGCTATATCCACACCGTTATACCGCTTGCATTGGTGTATAGAATAATTAATCAAGCCTTTCCTGGAAGCATTGGCAAGGGTGCCCGCCATAGCTCTATTGGCGGCAACAACCGAAAGTTTATGAGGAATGCACAAGTGAAAGTGTAGTGTTCCGTTTTGCTGACGTTCCGCAACCCACAGGTATTCCTTCAACCATTTTTTTTGCCGCAATGTGGTTAACCAAATGTTGTATAGTTGATAAATTGTTTGGTCATCTGTATTCATCGGAAAGGTGACTGTCCAAAAGTATAGTTCCTTCCTATCCTGTTTTTGGGCTGCGATCATGGCAAAGATCCGTGCCCGGATTTCCGGTTTATTGATCGAGTAACTTTTTTCCTTAGCTTTGGCATCTTCTACAGCATTATCCCGGGCGGCCGCCAGCGGTGACGGTCGCCCTCTTTTTTTTCCCGGATCTTTCGGTTTTGCGCTTTCAATCAACGTCTTTAATTCCGTACTTGTACGCAATTCTCCGTTGATATCAACTGCAAAACGCTTTGATCCTACATACCGTTTCCGGTACCGGCCGTCTTTCAAAATTGTAATGCCATTCATATCTGCTTTTATTACCAATTCTCGGAACTGATTGGGGACGGATCCTAACTGAGGTTGATTTTTCATTGATCTTGATACTCAATTGTTTGGGGGGAGTGTTTTTGAAATGTGCCGCGTTATATAAATCCATACGGCAAACGTTTAA
>JAZKIH010000086.1:12428-13701 GCA_040384965.1 Bacteroidota bacterium
GGCAAACGTTTAATCCGGTCAGTCTTTTCGATCTGATCCGGCAATCCTCTCCAAGATTGCCCCCAAACAAATGAACAGTAAAAGGAAAAACATTCCCCTGGGGTAATCCAGGGTGATAATGCTACCAAGTGCAATAAGAAGGCAGCCGGTTATGCATATCAACAAGATCCAGAACGCAAGTAATTTGGTCATATGCGGTGATTTAGGGCCGAATAAAGCGATTAACCCCTATCTATCAAAGATTCGACTACCAACTTTTCCGCACACAATGATGTGCAAAAGTCGTGGATAAATTGCCGGAAGGTTTCCGGTATGTCTCTATCTACAAACTTGATATTGAACGATCCCCATCCTGTTTCCGGCCGTTCTTGTGGCTGCAAATCTTCAACAGGTACAGGGCTGCACTTATCCACAGAATCTATCCAGATATTAACGTCTGTTATCGTTTTCCCGTTATAAGCCTCTGTTAATAAAAAGGCCATGTGTTCCAGGTACAGAAGCCTGGCCTGAAGTTCTGGCATGGATTTTTGTTTCAGGGCCTCGATCCAGGCCGGGGTTGATAAGCGACCAATTGATTTCTGTTGTTCCTGTGATTGTTCCATTTTCATTTTTCATTTTTTTTGATAAGTGCTATTATGATCCCGGACAGTATTGCTATTGTCAGATGTGCAAGTGCCAGGGCTGCCTTTCCCTCGTACAAGAAAAGGCATAACAATAGAAAGTTAAAGAGTACAAGAATATAAAAGATCCACATGAGTTTGCTTTTTATCTGTTATTATTTTCCTATTATCTCAGTAGCCTCTACATACGCCTCATTCGCATCTTTTTCCGTCCAAATTGTTTTAACGGTACGTATTGCTTCTACCTCAGCATTGAACCGATCTTTGGCAAATTTTCGTATTAGTTCAATCTGTAATTCGGCCGCCTTTTTCGTGTCAAACAAGTACATTAGGGGCTTTCCCCCAATCGTAAAAGTGACTACATAAACTTTCTGTTTCATTGCCATAATTGTTTGTTTTTATCGGTTGTTAAAAAATGTGCTGATGGATCCATTCAGGCAATAATCCCCGGGAGATTCCCCGGGGATCATTCCTGCGATCATTTCAAACGGAATACCCGGACAAACTTTTTTTCGGGCAGGATGATCACGGCTCTAAGGACATACCTATAATCATATTTTTTGTTCAGGTAGTGTGCCGTTGCCCTGTTTTTGTAAGGAACAACAAAACTCTCCTTAACCTTGATAGCATCCATCAATTTGCGGATCCGCGCC
>JAZKIH010000087.1:0-7808 GCA_040384965.1 Bacteroidota bacterium
GTTTACCAATTTCGCCATCCGGGCATTTTCTAAGGGACTGCAAATATAAAATCTTAGAAGAAGATTTTACTGCAAAAATGTAATTTATCGATATTTTTATAGTTCAATATTAAATATGCGATCCAAGATGAAAAGATCATTGTTGATAATATTCTTACTAATTGCCGCCAGTGCTGCATTCGCACAAAATAGAGAAGCGCTTGTAGGGAAATGGCTAACAGCAACTGGCGACGCCCAGATACAGATATATCCAGTTAGCGGCAAGTTTTCTGGTAAAATCGTTTGGCTGAAAAAGCCTAACGACAGTACAGGGAAGCCCGAAACTGATGATAAGAATCCAGATTCTAATATTGCAAAACGGCCAATCTTGGGCCTTGAAATGCTTAAAGGATTTACATATTCTAATGAGGGTATTTGGGAAGGCGGCAGTATTTATGATCCTAAAACCGGTAAGACTTACAGTTGTAAGATTAGCATGGTTGATAATAATAAAATATACGTCCGGGGTTTTGTCGGAATATCTCTCTTAGGCAGAACTGAAACATGGTCGAGGGTAAGATGAAAAGCCTGGTTGTCTTCTTTATAATCTTCTTTACGGGAATTTTAAATCTGTATTCTCAAAATATTAAGCCCTTGCAGTCAGGGACAAAAACGAGTATTCGCGGACTTTCTGTTGTCGACAATTCGGTTGCCTGGGTTAGTGGGAGCAATGGATGGACATCTGTCACCAGTGACGGCGGCGCTACCTGGAAGTGGACACAAATATCCGGGTATGAAAAATTTGATTTTAGGGATATTGAAGCTTTTTCAAAAAATGATGCCGTAATCGTAAGCGCAGGCTCGCCAGCTGTAATCTTGGTCACCGCCGACGGAGCAAAGACTTGGAAGGAAACGTATAGAAACGAGTCTAAAGAAATCTTTCTGGACGGAATGGATTTCCGGGACCTCAGGAATGGAATTGTTTATGGAGATCCCATCCAGGGAATTATGCAGCTGCTCAGAACTTTGGACGGAGGAAACAGCTGGGAAAATATAAGCGTAAATCTAACCACCAAACTGATTGAAGGAGAGGCGTCGTTTGCCGCCAGCGGAACCGGAATACGTGCTTTGAGCAATGGCTCGATATTTATTTCTACAGGCGGTATGCAATCGAGGATATTCATTTCCAGGGATTTTGGAACTTCATGGAAAAGTTATCCATGCCCCATTATTCAGGGTAAAAGTTCAACGGGCCCATTTTCTATAGCCTTTATTACCGGCAAAAAGGGGCTAGCTGCAGGCGGTGATTATCTCGCTGACACATCAAGTATCAATAATATGCTTCTGACAAAAAATAGCGGCAAAACCTGGCAAAAGCCCAGTACCAATCCTTTTGGATATAAATCGGCTGTTGAATACATATCAGCCAAAATGGTTATCGCAACAGGAACTTCCGGAACTGATATCTCGAAAAATGGGGGAAAAGATTGGGAAAGGGTTAGTTCAGAAGGCTTTAATGCAGTACGTAAAGCGAAGTCCGGTTCTCTTGTACTTCTAGCTGGGTCAGGTGGGAAAATATCAATACTTCAAGGTCCATAACTACGTTTATATTATTAGGTTGGTCAAGTAATTATCTTATCTTTATTTTGTCTGCCACTAACATGGTCGGCACAAACATCTAAAATGGCTTATCAAGCCTGCTGCTGAAAAACAGACGACAATGATCTCAAAAGCATTAAACTATATAAAGAACATCAGAACTACGGGTGCTGTATACGAATCGTCACGATTTGTATCACGTAATATAACCCATGAGATCAATGTTCATAAACCGCAGATCGTTATTGAACTTGGTGCAGGCAGCGGAAATATAACTGAAAGAATCCTCTCGAAACTTCATCCTGATTCACAATTATACTGCTTTGAAATTGAGCCTCAATTTTATGCAAAGCTTGAAAATATAAAGGATAGCAGATTCCATCTTATTAAAGAATCTGCAGCAGATGTTACAAAATACTTTGATGCGGCGTCTGTCGATATTATCATTTCTGGTTTACCTTTGAGTCTTTTTGACGATTCCGACCGGCGCCAGCTTTTAAGCGACTGCTATTGCCTTCTAAAAAAAGGCGGAGTTTTCCGGCAGTTCCTTTACTCACTACAGAAAAATTATTTCATGCCGATCTTCGATCGAATGGAAACAAGTCTGGAGATGAATTTGCCACCTGCTGTACTCTATTCTTGTTATAAACTAAATTAGCTTCCTTTTAATCAGCAAATTTGCGAATGAGCTATTGTCGCATTCCATTTTCCACGGTGCTGGCCATTCTGTGCTTTTCACTAAGTTCAGCAGTGGCTCAAAAAGCTAAGCAGAAGCCTGATTTTGACGGTTTCTTACCCGGTCCAGCTGCCGGTGAGATTACACTTACTTTAAGGGACGTACCAAATGACGTCATTATCCATATCAATTCACCAGACATTGAGCAAATCGATCCTGCGAAACGAACAAGGCTAATTTATTTTGCGTTACCTAACGGCAACTCTATCGAATGGACCGCTGGAAAGAAGATGGCCCCTGGAGATGACTGGCATTATGATATTCAGCACATCGCTGCTCAAACCCGGTATTTGCGGGACAAGCTTGACAATTTTAATATTATAGTAGTTTATCTGGCCACTAAGCAAAAAAGCTGGCCTGCGTGGAAAAAGGCTTATCCGGAATATCCAGTACTGATACAATCGTTGTTTAATGCTGTGAATGCCAGATTTGAGAGCCTTAGCCCAATGATCACCTTAAATAGCCATAGCGGAGGCGGGAGTTTTATTTTTGGTTACCTCGATGGCGTAACTGATATTCCACTAAACATAGATCGCTTGGCTTTCATTGACAGTAATTACGGTTATGAAGAAAAATACGGCTACAAGCTTGCGAATTGGCTGAAGGTTGACAAAAAGCGTTTTTTAAATGTGTTAGCTTACAATGATAGTGTTGTTGTTTATAATGGAAAGCCTCTGGTATCACCCACTGGCGGAACCTGGTATCGGAGCAAATTGATGCAGACACATCTTTCTAAAGAGTTTAAGTTCAGATCCCATACCGATACTGGTTTTATCCGTTCTTCAGCTTTGTCCGGAAGGGTTCAATTTATTTTAAAGCAGAATCCTAAAGCGCTCATATTTCACACCCACCAGGTTCAGCTAAACGGTTTCATTTTTAGTAATTTAAGCGGTACTAAGGAGATGGATAAAACAAGTTTTACATATTTCGGGAAGCCGGTTTATAACGAATTTATTAATCCCGAGCAGGAGAAGCTTCACTAGCGTTACAGACAGATCTTTCCCGAAGTTACCGGATAGAAATTTGCTAATTTCATAATTCCATCTTTAGTAATTTCCTAACTTGCTCCCATGAATCTGGAATTCAATAAAAACGAAGACGTCAACAAACAGCTTCTCTACGAGGTTAAAAATAGATTAAAGGCGATATATGCGGGGGGAGGTGAAAAGGCCGCCGCAAAACAGAAGGAAAAAGGAAAAATGCTAGCCCGTGAACGTGTTTCTTTTTTGCTTGACAAAGATACACCCTGGGTAGAAATCGGAGCGTTTACTGCCGAGGATATGTACCAAGAGTATGGCGGTTGCCCTTCGGCAGGGGTTGTATGTGGAATAGGTTATGTATCCGGAAGGCAGTGCATGATTGTTGCCAATGACGCTACAGTTAAAGCGGGCGCATGGTTTCCAATGACTGCTAAGAAAAATCTCAGGGCTCAGGAAATCGCAATGGAAAACCGTTTGCCGGTGATCTATCTGGTTGATTCGGCTGGGGTTTTTTTGCCTCTTCAAGATGAGATATTCCCTGACAAAGAGCATTTCGGAAGAATATTCAGGAATAATGCGATCATGAGCAGCAGCGGTATTGTTCAAATATCGGCCATCATGGGTTCTTGTGTAGCAGGTGGTGCCTATCTCCCGATTATGAGTGATGAGGCTATGATTGTTGATGGAACGGGATCCGTTTTTCTTGCAGGAAGCTATTTGGTAAAATCAGCAATCGGGGAAGATATCGATAATGAATCACTAGGCGGTGCTTCGACTCATTGTGAGATTTCGGGCGTAACAGATTATAAACATCCAGATGATGCGTCGTGTTTAGAGTCAATCAGGAAGATCATTAGTATGCTGGGTTCGCCTAAAAATGCCGGATTTGACCGCATCAAAGCAGCTCCTCCAAAACTTGACGAACAAGAGATCTATGGACTGCTCCCTGAAAACAGAGAAAGCCCCTATGATATGCGCGAGATAATCAAGCGTCTGGTGGATAAATCAGAACTGGAAGAGTATAAAGAATTATACGGACAGAGTATCATTTGCGGGCTGGGAAGAATCGACGGCTGGGCTGTTGGGATCGTGGCAAACCAACGAAAGGTTGTAAAAAGTAAAAAAGGAGAGATGCAGTTTGGCGGGGTTATTTATTCTGATTCTGCAGATAAGGCCACCCGGTTCATTATGAATTGTAATCAAAAGAAAATTCCCTTAGTGTTTTTGCAGGATGTTACAGGCTTTATGGTAGGGAGCAGATCAGAACAAGGAGGTATAATAAAGGATGGAGCAAAGATGGTCAACGCTGTCGCTAATTCAGTCGTTCCAAAATTCACGATCGTGATTGGAAATTCCTATGGTGCAGGCAATTACGCTATGTGCGGAAAGGCTTATGATCCTCGTTTGATCTTTGCCTGGCCTTCGGCAAAAATTGCTGTGATGGGCGGTTCCCAAGCTGCCAAAGTACTTTTGCAGATAGAAGAAGCCTCGCTTAAATCGAAGGGTGAGGAAATTACAAAAGAAAAGGAGGAGGAGTTGCTTAAAAAGATCACTGACCGGTATGACAAACAGACGACACCATATTATGCTGCATCAAGGCTTTGGGTGGACGGCATCATCGACCCTCTGGAAACAAGAAAGGTAATTTCTATGGGCATCGAAGCTGCTAATCAATCGCCAATCGAAAAACAATTTAACCCGGGAGTGCTGCAAACCTAAGTATTGATTTGATCTGTTCGTCTAACAAAATTCCCCCGTTTTTAATCTAATAATTAACGAATGAAAAAAATAATTCTCGCAATTTTCCTGCTATCATCAGTCCATGTTTTCGGCCAATCCACCAGACTTCACGACAAATCAATAGTGGTTGACACACATGGGGATATAATTTCCGACCAGATTCGGTCGGGGATAGATATTGGAGAACGTCAAGCCGGAGGTAATTTCGACTTAGCGCGTGCTAAAGAGGGAGGGCTGGATGTTCAAGTTTTTTCGATATGGTGCGACGCCTCGGGGGGCTTTGCGATGGCAAACCGGCAAATCGATTCACTTAATGCCCTGGCAAACCGGCATCCGGATATGATTAAGTTAGTACGAACTGCGTCTGAATTGAAATCCGTCGTTAAATCTGATCGGATGGCTGCAATGATTGGAGTAGAAGGCGGCCATATGATTGAAAATCGCATCGAGAATCTGGAGGCACTTGCAGCTAGAGGAATGACTTACATGACGTTAACATGGAACAATAGTACGCCCTGGGCTAGTTCTGCTTATGATGAAACATTTAGAAAAGATAGTCTTAAACACATTGGACTGACAGATCTCGGCAAACAAATAATAAAACGCATGAATGAACTGGGGGTAATCGTGGACCTGTCTCATGTAGGTGAAACAACTTTTTACGATGCTATAAATGTCTCGACGAAGCCAGTAATGGCATCCCACAGTTCGGCTTATACGTTTAACGCTCACCAAAGAAATCTGAAAGATGAGCAGATAAAAGCCATTGCGAAAACGGGGGGGGTAGTGTTTGTTAATTTTTATAGTGGCTTTTTGGACAGTACATATACCCGGAAACAGCAAAAATTTAACTCGGACCACCGGGCGGAATTAGCTGAACTTTCTAAAAATTCTACCCGTTCTAAAGCTCAGGAAGTTATTAATGCAAAATATAGCAAAGAGATTTATGATATGCGTGCTCCTCTGGATTTGCTGATCGCTCATATCGATCACATGGTGAAGCTAGTAGGATCTGAACATGTAGGATTAGGAGCCGATTTTGATGGCGCGGAATCATATCCGCAGCATCTTGACGACGTCTCTGACTATCCGTCGATAACGAATGCACTTGTGCGAAAGGGATATTCTGAAAAAGACATTAAAAATATTCTCGGTAATAATTTTATCCGTTTACTGAAAGCAAATAAGGGGAGTTGATGTACGATGCTTTGGTGTTAGTATCGAAGTACTCTAACCGAAATTAGGTTATATGTTCCACCAATATGTGAGCTTTAAGACAAGAAACCTATTCTTTACGGAGAACGGTGTTGGTAAGTAATTGTCCGTATACACTATAAAAAGATCTGAAGCAGGTTTATACCTCCATTGCAGACGGGTATTAATGTTTAGATTCTCTCTTTGCTCATTGTATTGAACAAATCCGGTAAAGAATACCTTATTCGTCATGGTTACGTCCACGCGCGGTCCAACAAGCCAGAATTTTGTCCTGTCCCAGGGCTGCGGTAATTTTATATCATTATAGCTCGAGCTTAAGGCAAGGCTTACATAGGGCTGGAAACGATATCCAAATTCTGAATTGATGTTCAAGCGTGTTCCGTCAGCGTAATATCCGCCATAGCGGGTGGAAAAAGCATACGTAAACACGCTTTGGGGGCGTGAGACAAAATCAGTTCCCCATGACGTCCAGTGATGCTCTGAACCCGTAGGAAGTGTAGTGCCGCCCAGGTTAATTGGGTCAAATGGTTTGAGTAATTTGACATAATCAGTTGCAGCCCACGCAGAAAATGTCGCCCTGCTTCTGAAATTAATATTATAGGCCAGGTAGGTGGTATTATCTGTGCGGTTGAATGACTGGTCAAAATAGTTAGCTGACACAATTTTAGGCCCGTGACTTACAAGATTTCCTTTTTTAGGAAAGAACAGATAAGCAGCCTGGGGATTAAGGTTTATGTAACCTGTTCTTGGCACATAACCTACCTCTGCGTTATAATTTCTGCCCACGATCTCATGCTGCCAGTTTACATTCCAGTTTCCGCTAATGTAATTTAAATTGGCTGCCTGCATAAAATCATTCCCTTTTTTTGCAGGACTAAATGATTTCATGAGCACTGCTTTACCCGTCCAGTTATTTGTGGGCGATGCCAGACTGTATTCTAAACCTGCGTTCCTATTATACTGGGACACGGATGCTGTGGCCTGAGAAGGCTGAAAATCCAGAGATTGTTTGTTAATAAATAATGCACTGATGCTGGAGCGTGAAAATACCTTCCGCTGAAGAGACATAACAGCGAAATTTTGTGATGGCAGGGTATTTCCAACTTTCGCTGTCTGCATATCCATGACACCAATTCTCCAATCCTTGTTAAGCTTTCCGCTTAGCCGTGCTCCAAATTGAATTGGCACCCCGAGACCAATTCTTCGCGAAAAGAATGGCCTAATGTTTCCATACCCATAATTGGAGAACAGGTCACCGTTTTCCAGAAAATATTGTCTTCGTTCTGGAAAAAAGAGCTCAAACCGGTCTAAGTTAGGGACTTGCCTATCTACTTCTACCTGGGAATAATCTGGATTAACGGTCAAATCAAGGTTTAACGACGAAGTCACGGCAATCTTGACATCGCCGCCAATCTCGCGCTTGTAATCCCGGCTCGACGGAGTGATGGTGTGGTCGTTTGAGAATCCTCCTAAAACATAAGGGATCAGGGAAATATTTTGTCCGGGAACTGGCGGTGCCTGGTCCCAGATCATGTTTCCTGTGTAGGCAAGCGATGCGG
>JAZKIH010000088.1:0-21600 GCA_040384965.1 Bacteroidota bacterium
ACTCCTAACAATGATGCTGTGAATGATGAATTCGTAGTAAGTATGAATAACATCAGAACGTATCGGATCCAGATCTTCAACCGTTACGGTATTCTGATGTATTCCTCAGAAGATCTTGTACAAAACTGGGATGGCACATATCAAAATCAGCCTGTTCCCGTTGGAACTTATTACTATGTTCTCGATGCTGTCGACCTGGATAATAATGTTATTAAAAAGTCAGGATCTGTTACTATATTAAGGTAATGAAGATTACGTTACTTACCATTGGCAAAACTGAAGATAAATATTTGTTGGACGGCATCGACATTTACTTAAAGAGGCTGAAACATTACATCCCTTTTAAAATTGTAGAAATCCCCGAACTTAAAGGAACTAAGAGCTTATCCAGAGATCAGCAAAAAACAAAGGAAGCTGAATTAATCTTCAAAAACATTAACACCACTGACCACGTTATTCTTTTAGATGAAAACGGTGAAGAACTATCGTCTAAACAATTTTCAGCATTCTTAAATAAAAAAATGGTTGGGGGACAGCAGCATCTGGTGTTTATAGTTGGCGGTCCTTATGGATTCAGTGAAGATATCTACAAACGCAGTAATCAGAAGATATCCCTGTCAAAAATGACATTTTCGCATCAGATGATCCGCCTATTCTTTTCCGAACAATTGTACAGAGCATATACAATACTAAAGGGTGAACCTTATCATCACGACTAAAAACAGATATGGATTACAAAAGAGATTATCGGTTTAAATCAGGTAACAAAGGCAACGAAAGCCGGCAATTCTGGTTGATGATGCTAATTGCACTCGCTATTGGCGCGGCAATTCTGTATTTTTTTTAACCTTCTTAGTTAGTATACAGGGCCTGTAACAAATGCTAGGGCCATTTACCTTCTTCCAGGTCTAACTAGGGATAGTGTGATCCGATTATGAACGCAAATTACCTGTAACTTAAACAAAAAAAAGCCCCGGTACATTCCGGAGCTTTAGATTATTTGGATTTTTGAGATAATCGTGTTGTACTTTTACCTGCCGCCTTGGTGGCTTTAGGTTTCTCCTTGGCAACGGGTTCAGGCTTTTTAACAGCATCTGAAATCGCAGGGGCTGATGCACCCTCAGCCAGCGGCTCTGGAGCTTCTTCTTTAAATAGTGGAAGAACGCTTATAGTATTATACCAGCTTATGATTTTCTTGATGTCAGACGAATACACGCGCTCTTCATCGTGATCAGGAGCAACTTCAGTAAAAAAAGTACGAAGTGCTTTGCCATCTGCAGCCTTAGGATCAGGAATGCTTTTGCTCGCTTTGATCTGCTCAAAAATATCACTTAATTTTAAATCACCGCTCTCACCGAAAACTGTAATGTCTTCTAAAGAGGCCATTTTTGCAGTACTCATATTAACCACAATTTTATTTTTGAGCTCATCCAGGGTCTCAAGAATAAAGCCTGATTTATTTTGGCCAATAAGTTTAAACAAGCCTGGTTTACCAGATACGGATACTAGTCCTCTTAGATTCATTTTTATTAGTACTTAGTTATTAGTTCTTAGTTGTTGGTGAGTCTACTCACTCAACTATTCTCTTCTATTCTTCTGTTACTTCTATCCCAAGAATCTTATCACCCTGGCGGATATCGTCAACTACATCTACGTTTTCAATAACCTTACCAAAACATGTATGATTACGATCAAGATGTGATGTATTATTCCGGCTGTGGCAGATAAAAAACTGTGAACCTCCGGTATTACGTCCTGCATGAGCCATTGAAAGTACCCCACGATCATGATATTGGTTATCACCTGTAAGTTCACAATCAATCTGGTATCCCGGTCCGCCAGCACCAGTGCCGGTAGGATCGCCACCCTGGATAACGAAATCGTTAATCACCCGGTGAAATGTTACTCCATCATAATATCCTTCTTTAGCTAACTTCAGAAAATTTGCAACTGTGTTCGGTGCATCTTTATCGTAAAATTGGACAGTCATGTCACCTTTCTCGGTTTTTATAATTGCTTTGCTCATATGTATGTTTGCTTTGAATGGAGGACAAAGTTAATTATTTCAGCCAATTGATGAAATTCTTCAAATATCTTCCGCTTTTTATAACTTTATAAGTGCAGAATACGTTACTTGAGATATGCTTAGGATAAGATTAACCTTTCTATTAATACTTATAACTGCGATCTGCCGGGCGTCTTCTATTCTTATTCCCATGGATGAGGATCAGAAGAATCATTTAAAAGCGTACGGAATTACCTTCTGGACTTTAAAAAATGGGCTCGAGGCTGACTGGTTATTAAATTATAGGGGAGGAAGCTTCCTTATTAAGTACTCTCAGGCACTTGAATCTGAATGCAAGATACGCGGGGTGTCATATGAAGTCGTACCCGATGCCAGGGTAAATGCCATTTTAAACGAAATTACAGATCCTTCGGTCAACATGGAAATGGTAAAGCTCGAAAAAGCCCCTAAAGTTGCGGTTTATTCTCCGAAAAATAAGCTGCCCTGGGATGATGCGGTGACGATGGTTTTAACCTATGCAGAGATTCCGTATGATATTATTTACGATGATGAAGTTTTAAAGGGGGACCTTCCGAAATACGACTGGCTACATCTGCATCACGAGGATTTCACAGGGCAGTACAACCGATTTTGGGGTAATTATAAAAATGCCAGCTGGTATATAGAGGATGTAAAAATCCAGGAAGAAACAGCAAAAAGAAACGGCTACAAAAAGGTGTCAGAAATGAAACTGAATGTAGCCCGTTCCATACGCGATTTTTGCGCCGGAGGGGGCTTTATGTTTGCTATGTGCTCAGGCCCAGAAACATTTGATATAGCACTCGCTGCTAATGGTTTGGATATTGTAGAGCGAATGTTCGATGGTGACGGTTCTGATCCACAGGCGCAGTCAAAACTCGATTTTAATGAAACATTTGCTTTTCAAAATTTTAAACTCGATCTCAATCCCGGAAGCAATGAGTTTTCAAACATCGACGTTCCTCAAACACGAGATCTATCGCTCAATCAGAGTAACGATTTCTTCACCCTTTTTGATTTTTCTGCGAAATGGGATATCGTTCCCGCCATGCTGACTCAAAGCCATGACAAGGTTGTAAAGGGTTTTATGGGGCAAACTACCGCTTTCCGCAAAAGCCTTATTAAACCGCATGTACTTGTGATGGGAGAAACGAAAACGGCTGATGAAGCGCGTTATATTCACGGCGAATTTGGCAAAGGCCAGTGGACGTTCTATGGCGGTCATGATCCCGAAGACTACCGACACCTTGTTGGCGATCCGCCTACCGATTTAAACCTGCATCCTAATTCTCCGGGCTACCGGCTTATCCTTAATAACGTATTGTTTCCGGCAGCTAAGAAGAAGAAACAGAAAACGTAACGGGCTATGAGCTCTGAGATATCAGCCGTCAGCTTCTTTCTACCGATCCTAAACTAAAATATCTGGAAATTGCCAGAACCCATAAAATTTATTAGTCCCATCTTTTTATACGCGCAGTTTTCAACGCAATATGCGACTCGACGGAAGCTCATAGCTGATTGCTCGCAGCTCAGCGCTAGTTATAAAACTTCCAGCTTACCGCAAATTTCAATAATGCATCTCCCATTGGATAACCGCGAACAGTATAATAACCTCGGGAAAACAGATTCTGATTGGCGTAATCGTATTTAATAAATAAATTGGTGCGTTTTAGCGTTGCCTTCACCCATACATCTATTACAGGATAGGTTGAATACTCCAGTCCGCGTGTATCATTATAAAACTGGCTTACATTGATCGCATACGCAGGCGCTTTGAAGGGAGTGTTAAATCTTAAGTCAAAGCCCACATTTGTGTACAATACTTTAAATAGCTTCGAAGCATAGTACAAACTGTTATATGTGTAGATCTCGGGAGTACGCAGTACGTCCTGAAAATCTGTTTTCTGATAAACCAGATAATTATCCAGGCTGAACCTCCTGAATTTAAAATTCTTCATTAACGTTACTTTAAGCAAGTTAATGTTTGTACCGAACTGCGCCGGCTCAATTTGCTGCGCACTGGATGTTTCTCTGTAATACAAGTAATCGCTCACAAGAAAATATTCAGCTTTGCCGGACATCTTGAATTTAGGATTTTCATACAGGAACGATAAATTATTTGTTTTAGACTTCCTGAAACTTCGCTCCCAGCTATGATATTGATAATTAACCCGTTCGTACATCTGCTCCGGAGATTTATTCTGAGTGTACGCACCGAGAACTATCCTGCCTATTGACTTGCTCAGGAGAAAGTTTGCCTTTGCTTCATGGAGAAAATCGCCAAAATTAGCACCCTGCATGATTTGCTGGAGATCAGCTTCAATCCCGACCTTATCGCTGAACCGATAGGCAAAGCCAGCCTTGAGAGTAGTGTTAGAAAAATTCTTTTTGTAATCTAACTGCTCATAATGATAAATATCGTTCTGAATCCCGAGATCTAATTTAGCCTCGTTTTTCAGGAAGCTGACTGCCTTACTTCTTAAGTAAAAGCTATAGTTAAACTCATTACGAAGGTTATTTACAATAGTAGAGTCATTGGTTTCCACATAGTCGCGGGATGGCAAAACTGGAAAGGCACCAAAAATATCCTCTTCATTTCTGTAAAATCTATAACGGTCGCGGGTGTAAGAAAGGGAATGAGATACACGTTGTGTTGGCAGAATTTTCTCCGACCCATTCTCTCCTGGTAAGCTGTCCTTTCTTCCCAAATAGTAATATTGCTTCAAAAAATATTGAGTCCTCCGCCATATTTGCATTGGCCTATCCTCTGCCGTCGCAGACAAACGAACTTCTTCAGCATTTTTAGCTAATGATTCTCCTTTGAAGATCGTATCATTAATTGTTGCTCCGTTTTCCCCTGCCTTGATCTTATTAAAAAGAATATCCCCAATGATATTATATCGCTTGTTCGGTGACTCATACCAGGCGAATAATGCAGCGTTCAAATGGTCATTCTTCTGATTTATGTAAAGACCATCACCTCCTAGCCTGTTGAAATTAGCACCAATGTTTAAATTAGGCTTTACATTTTGTGAGTGAGTGACTTTGAAAGTTTGTTCAATAGTCTTTCCGTTAACGTAATAAAGTTCCGTGTATGGCGTCCTTGCGCGATAGAACCGCAAAGAATCCTGGGTAAGGCGATATAAATCCAGGGAATGGAACCCTGCATCAAAACCAATTGTTTTCGATGGCCGAAAAAGCAGTTCACGATAGGCTAAGCCATTTCCACCCAGGCCAATTGTGGGATTATCTGGTTGATATAAGGGGCTGTAATTTTGGAAATTAGCAAGTGTAGTGTCAATACCAATAGTTTGTGTCCCTTCCCGAAATAACTTAAGATTTGTATACCTGATATATTTGGACGTGTAGACGATCGAATCCTCTGACGATTCCTCCTTCATCCGCAATGAATCAAGGCTCATTGTAGCACCCCCGGCACGCTGAAGATCTTGCGCAAGCACGTCTAAAGCAACAAAGAAAACCAGTATTACTAAGATTAAATTCTTAATCATTTAATTCCAGAAGTAGCTCTTTTAATATTTTGGTCATTTTTGGCTCTGCATCGGTAGCAGTTTTAATGATCTCTTCCAGAGAAACAGCTTGCAGGGAATCCGGAAAACCCTCGTCCGTAAGAACAGAGATTGCGAAAACAGGTAGTGACATATGATTAGCTACAATAACTTCCGGCACGGTGCTCATACCAACAGCATCTCCTCCAACAGTTCTTAAAAACCTGTATTCAGCCCGTGTTTCCAGATTAGGGCCGTTAACTGCAACATAAACTCCAGTATGGCATTTGATATTGTTCTTTTTGGCAATATCCATTGCCATTGCGATCATCTCTTTGTTATATGGCTCACTCATATCCGGAAACCGGGGTCCTAAACTCTCAGTATTTCTTCCTCTTAAAGGATTGTCGGTTTGAAAGTTCAAGTGATCGTCAATGATCATCAAATCACCCTTGCGGAAATCAGGATTAAGCGCACCACTGGCATTTGAAACAATAAGCCTCGTTATACCGAGCATCTTCATCACTCTTACAGGAAAAGTGATTTGCTTCATATCATAGCCTTCATAATAATGCAGACGACCTTGCATAGCTACGACACGCTTGCCACTCAAAAATCCGAAGATCAACCGGCCGGAATGAAATTCAAGAGTTGAAATCGGGAAATTAGGGATATTAGAATACATTAATTTATGCTCAATCTCTATGTCATCTACAAGAGCTCCTAAACCTGTTCCCAGAATTATTCCTATTTCAGGTGCAAAATCGCCGATTTTATTCTTTATATATTCAGTGGTCAACTGTAAGTTCTGCTGCATACTTTTCTATTAATTTATTAAAACGAGCTTTTTCCGGCTCATGAATTTCTGCCTCAACAGGCAAGTAATAAACGGGCAAACCTTTTAAAAGTTCTTTGGCCTCGGCAGATCCTAAGCGCTGAGCATCCTTTTCGGTAGTGATGATGAGCTTATCATCCGTATCCAAAGCATTAAATGTTTGGACAAGTTTACTGATATTTTTTTTGGTGAAGTTGTGATGATCTGAATATCGATGATGTGTAATAAGCTGAGTGTAACCTCCTATTTCGGATAAAAGTGGTTCCGGGTTAGCGATCCCCGTTATCAGAATAATCTTCGTTGATACTTTAAGGGATAGTAGTGTACGATCTCCAGCTTCATTATTTATAGCTCTTAAATCACCATATTCCAGATAAGAATAGAAAATTTCCTGTTGATTTCTTGGCTTTATTAAGCTTAATATTTCTTGCCTGTCGGCCTGATCTAATCCCGGTGGTGTTTTAGTAATTACAAGAATATCCGCCCTATCCTTTTCCCAAACAGGCTCCCTTAAATCACCTGCGGGAAGTAACATTTTAAAGTCTGAAATACCGTTATAATCAAAAAGCAGAATGCTCAACCCCGGCCGCAACGACCTATGCTGGTATGCATCGTCGAGGATCACGAGCTGATGATCGGCCTGGAGTTTTTTGATCCCTTCCACCCGATTTTCGCACACAGCCACAGTGATATCATTAAATTTTCGCTTAAATTGAAGTGGTTCATCTCCCGCCTCAGTGCTCAATGAAGTCCGGTCTACAAACCTGAAACCCTTTGAGCGTCTCCCATAACCTCTGCTTAGGGTGGATAACTTGTACTTGTCTTTCAGAAGCCTTACCAGATATTCCGTCATTGGACTTTTCCCTGAGCCGCCAACTGATAAATTTCCCACAGAAATTATCGGCAGATCAAACTCGGTTGACTTCATAATGCCCAGATCGAACGCAAGATTACGTGCCATCACACCAAGGCCATAAACTAAAGAGAAAGGAAATAACAGCAATCTGAACGATTTCATAGACATAGGATTACAGCAAAAATACACTTTTGATTTCAACCTTATATTTACGATATTTTACTACTTTGGAATAAAAATTATCATGAAAAGAATTTGTCTCGCAGTTGCTTGTTTTTTGGCTGCCACTTCGTTCTCTACAGCCCAGGATCGGATCGATCATAAACTAAACTTAAAGCTTCAGGAATTAGTCAAGGGGTTTCAGGGTGATGTTGGCATATATGTCCAGAATTTGAAAACAGGTAAAATCGCACAAATAAATGCGGATACTATTTTTCCAACCGCCAGTATGATCAAAGTACCGATCATGTGCGGTGTATTTGATAAGATAGAAAAAGGCGAGCTTCAGTACGACGAAAAGCTTGTGTACAGAGATAGTTTACTTTATGCAGGCGAAGATATACTCGGTTCATTTAAGGATGGCGAAAAGATTAAATTGGGCAAGGTTCAGATGTTAAGTATTACAACGAGCGACAACACAGCAAGTCTTTGGCTTCAGAAGTTTGTGGGTGGTGAAAATATAAATAAATGGCTCGATTCAAATGGCTTCAAAAGCACCCGGATGAATTCCCGCACGGCTGGGAGGCAAGGCGACTGGCGTAAATATGGTTGGGGACAAACTACACCAAGGGAAATGGCAACATTAGTGAAAATGATTCATGAAGGAAAGGCTGTCAGCCCTGCCGCCAGCGAAAGAATGTACCGCAATATGGTAAGAATCTATTGGGATGCAGAAGCCTTATCCCAAATACCGCCATATGTACAAGCTGCTTCTAAACAAGGTGCTGTAGACCGTTCCCGTTCTGAAGTTGTCTTAGTTAATGCACCACATGGTGACTATGTATTCTGTATCATAACCAAAAATCAAAAAGACACAGGCTGGACGCCGGACAACGAAGGTTATCGAATGATTCGGGGCTTGTCAAAACTCCTTTGGAACTATTTTGAACCCAAATCTCAGTGGAAACCAGCCGCGGGAGTAGAAAAGTATGCAGATTAAGAGTACTTTAATACTGCTGTGCGGATTTTAAGTACCAGGGAAATGTCCGAAGAACGGCTATTGGAGAAGATCACTGAGGGTGATAGAAAATCGTTCACAACCCTCTATGATCAGTTTCAACTCCAGGTATTCAGAACAGCCTTCGGCTATTTTCATAACAACACGGATGCTGAAGAGATAGTTCAGGATGTGTTTCTGGAAGTGCACCGATCAGCCTCCAAATTCAATAACAAATCGAGTTTAAACACCTGGCTTTATAGAATCACCGTTAATAAATGTTTGGACAAGCTACGTTATAAAAGATCTGCAAAAAGGTTTTTCTTCCTATCCGCAATTTTCTTTGAAGACGATGTCAGTTTAAAGGAAACCATTCCAGATAATAGTGATCACGGCATTGACGCAGATAATAAAGAGTCCGGCTTAATAATAAATAAGGCTATGAACAAGCTGCCGGAATCACAAAGAACTGCTTTTGTATTGACACAAATCGAAGATCTAAGCGGTAAGGAAGCTTCAGAGATAATGCGTACAACTGAAAAGGCTGTGGAATCACTGATTCAGAGAGCAAAAGCAAATCTCAGGAAAGAATTGGGCAAATTATACGATAACCGAAGGAATTAATCTTTTTAAACGTCTAAATAAAAATGAAGAACGAAAAGGAGGTCTGGATAGAGAACATGATGGCAAAGGCTTCAACGCGAGGCTCAAATCGGGAAACGAAACACGAAGTTTTGGACAAGATATTAAAATCCCTTGATCAGCCTGAACCGGGGAGCAGTTTAATCACCTATAATCATTTCAGATTGATTGGTGCTGCAGCATTGCTCATCCTTGCGCTTAACCTTGGCATTATCGGATCTGCCATAATTCAAAAATCGGACAGTATGGGTGCCAGGGCGACTTATGGCCTGGAGAACTTCAACCTAAATTTGTATTAATGAGAAAAGAAAGACTATTATGGATCCTGATAATGATTCTTATCGCGGTCAATGCTGCAACTCTTTTTTTCATTGTGACCGGTCCTCCCGCCGAAGGTGGTAAAAAGTTTGATCGCACGATAATTCGTGAGCTTAGCTTAACCGAAGAACAGGTAGCACAATTTGAGATCATGAAGAGAGCACACCATCAGGAGATCACACAACTAGATGGCGAGATGCGCTCGACGTACGAGAAATATTTTTATCTCCTGGCTGAGCCGACCGATAGTCTTGCGAAAGATTCGCTCGAAAACATACTGAGTACTAAGCAGAAGGAAAAAATCCAGATTACTTATCAGCATTTCAATGATCTCAGAAAGATATGTACACCAGAACAGCGAGAAAAGTTTAAAGATTTAGTGCCTATCTTAATGCATGTAATAACTCCGCAAAAAAATCCGCGACCACCCCGAAGGAATTAATCGCCCCTTACGTCTAATGATAAAAACTAATGATCATGAAGACGATACATATTTCAAAAACCTTGTTTTTTTCGATAATCATATCGACCGCATTTATTTGCTGTAAGAAAAGTTCAGGAACGAATAACAGCGAAACTATCACAGCGGATCTTACCATTTATAAAAAACTTTACGGGGCAACCAGCGTAACTCAAGACGGCAACTTTGTAGTCATTAAAAGCAATGGCATGCCCGATCACAAGAGTCCTTATTACCAGGGCACGCAATGGGCAGCAACTCTGTACGAAGCTTACAACGGAAGCAATTCCAGCTTTGTACTAAATCCAAACCGGATCAGCTCGCAAAGCTTAACTTTCCGGATACCTCTAAATCCTAAAGAAGCAACAAGTAAGACCGCCACCCCTGGTGGGCCTATCGGGGTTTCACTCAATGGCGTTCCATTTTTTAATCAATATGCGGCTATGAACGCCCCGCTGACGGGAGAGATAAATAGCTTTGACCAGCACCTGGGACACCCGCAGCAGCAAGGCCAGTATCATTATCACATTGAACCAACCTACCTGACAACTAGTAAAGGAAAGGCCGCTCTGTTAGGCTTTCTTTTAGATGGGTTTCCGGTTTATGGTCCGTCCGAAAACAACACCACAGTTATAAACAGCCAATTGGATTCATATCACGGTCATACCAGCGCGACAGCAGAATATCCTTCGGGCATTTATCACTATCATATCACAGCAGCAGACCCATATCTTAATGGCAATGGATTTTACGGCACACCGGGTACTGTTACTAATTAGCCTACTATCCATACTGTCTGGCTGCTCGCGTTATGTACCAGAGCCAAAAAAGGCTTTTAACATCGCGGAGCTGGCAGTGCGTAAAGAAAATGGTGTAATCATACTGGATGGAGAACCATTTTCGGGCAGACTATATGCTCTAAGTAACCGAGATACCATTTTTATACGCGAATATTCCGAAGGCCTGGAAGATGGGCTTCATAAATTATGGTTCCCAAACAAACAGATCGCAGAAATCCGGTACTATCGAAAAGGAAAAAAGACCGGACTTCATACCGGGTTTTGGGACAATGGTCAGAAAAAGTATCAGTACACTTTCTCTGAGGACCTTTATGAGGATATGCAATATGAATGGTATTCTACTGGACAGGCGTTTTCAAAAAAAGAGTACAAACAAGGACACGAAAATGGACTGCAACAGGTATGGTCTCTGGACGGGAAAATTAAGTCGAATTATGAAGCAAAAAATGGGCGCAATTATGGCAACATTGGAAAGAAAAATTGCCTTTCGGAGATTTAACATCCCAATACTATTATTGGCAGCCGTTGGTATGCTTGCAGTCTGCAATCTTCGTAAAACAGAAGAATCTACCGTGCCGTATTATAATGAAGCCTCATTTACACCAGTGTGGAACGTTGATAAAGAAAAAGCTGCGAAAATGCATAAAGTAGCTGCATTCAGAATGACTAATCAGTCGGGCCAGGTTATTACTCATGACAATTTGAAAGGCAAAATCACTCTGGTTAATTTTTTCTTTACAGCCTGCCAGTCTGTTTGCCCGAAAATGAAAGACACAATGAAAAAAGTGCAAGCTAATTTCAGTGGCGATCAGAAGGTTTCCTTCTTGTCATACAGCGTGACACCGGACAAGGATAATGTAAATAAGCTCGCGGAATATGCGCTCGCAAATAAAATCCCTGCAAAACAATGGAATCTGCTTACCGGAGATAAAACGAAAATATATGAGCTTGCGAGGAAAAGCTATTTTATCGAAGAAGAGATCGGATTGTCAAAGTCATCAAAACAGTTTCTTCACACCGAAAATCTGGTGCTTATTGACGGAGACGGCCACATCCGTGGTTTGTACAACGGCACGCTTGAAACTGAAGTACCCCGCATTACTCAGGACATTAACGAGCTTCTTGCCACCATGTGAGATTTGCGTGTTCCTGTTAAAGGGACAAGGTAAAACGTTCTACGCTTAACGTTTAACTTTAAGCGTTTAACTCCTACCTTTGCATTAACTAAACAACCAATTATGTTAAAAGGATTTTTCAACGTGCCGGAACCGGTAAACGAAACCGTATTAAATTATGCTCCCGGTAGCAAAGAACGAAAACTTCTGAAGGAAGCTATATCAGAGGCCCGTTCAAAGGTTATTAATATACCAATGATTATTAACGGAAAGGAGATCAGCTCAGACAAAAAAGCAGATGTTCGCCCTCCGCATGATCATAAACATCTTCTCGCTACTTTTTCACAGGGTGAAAAAAAACATGTTACAGATGCTATCAACGCGGCCCTAAAAGCAAAATCAAAGTGGGAAGATCTTCCCTGGGAGCACCGTGCCTCAATATTTTTAAAAGCAGCTGACCTTATTGCCGGGCCTTACCGCTACAAGCTTAATGCAGCGACCATGCTCGGTCAATCTAAAAGTGCTTATCAGGCAGAAATAGACTCGGCTTGCGAGCTGATAGATTTTCTTCGGTTCAATGTCAAGTACATGACGGACATCTACAAACAACAGCCTCCTGTATCGCCACGGGGGGTATGGAACAGGCTTGAACAAAGGCCGCTGGAAGGTTTCGTATTTGCCCTTACCCCATTCAATTTTACTGCTATCGCTGGGAATTTACCTACATCGGCCGCAATGATGGGAAATGTTGTGGTGTGGAAACCTGCAAACACGCAGATTTATTCCGCGAATGTTTTGATGGAGATCTTCCGCGAAGCAGGCTTACCTGATGGCGTTATCAATATGGTGTACGTTTCAGGGCCTGATGCTGGGGAAGTTATCTTCAATCACCCCGATTTCGCAGGAATCCATTTCACCGGATCAACGGGCGTTTTCCAGGACATCTGGAAAACTATTGGAAATAACATTCATAAATACAAAACCTATCCCCGCATTGTTGGCGAAACTGGCGGCAAGGATTTTATCTTCATTCATGGCTCAGCAGACATCGACGCTGCGAGTACGGCAATCGTAAGAGGTGCATTTGAATATCAAGGTCAGAAATGCTCGGCCGCTTCCAGAATATATGTAGCTGCCTCGGTATGGCCAGACATAAAAGAACGGGTACTCCGCGACCTTGCAAACATAAAAATGGGGCCTGTCGAAGATTTCGCCAATTTTATCAACGCTGTGATCGATGAGAAATCATTCGACAAGCTCACAGCATACATCGATGATGCAAAAAGTGATAAAAGTCTTGAAATAATTGCAGGCGGGAATTACGATAAATCCAAAGGTTATTTCATAGAGCCTACGATTATTGTGACGAAGGACCCGAATTATGTAACAATGTGCGAAGAGCTTTTCGGACCTGTGCTCACAATTTTTGTTTATGCTGATAAGGATTTTGAAAAGACACTCGAAATCGTAGACAGCACATCAATTTATGCTCTTACAGGCGCGGTTATCGCACAGGATCGATATGCTATCGCTACTGCAACACAAGCGCTCAGGAATGCTGCCGGTAACTTTTATATAAATGATAAATGCACGGGAGCGGTAGTTGGTCAGCAGCCATTCGGTGGTGCAAGGGGGTCGGGTACCAACGACAAAGCAGGTTCAATGATTAACCTCCTGCGCTGGACGTCGCCAAGAGCAATTAAAGAAACATTCGATCCTCCTACAGAATATGGGTATCCATTTCTGGGAGAGGAATAAAATCCATTCCGAAAATTATTTCTGAAGGTTCACCGCTGGTGATCCATAAAAAAAGGGCGCCCTCAAGCGCCCTTTTTTTAAAACTAAAATCCGGAACCCGGATGACTTAAATATTGAAGACCGGCTAACTGGATTTGGTTAGCGACATTTCCTTCAATGGAGGGATCTCATAATGATCCTTTATGTTTACAAGCTTAACAATGGTCGCTTTGGTGTATGCATTGTGTTTAAAATTATCGATGATTTCAAGAACGTCCTTATCTATAAATCTGGATTCAGTTCCGTCAATCACAACGTCAGATTCAGCAGGCAAATTCGTAAGTGTATACTGAATTGCCGCCTTATTTAAGAACGAGACTTCCTGCGCAAGCCTGATAGTGATAAGTTTTTTATCGCCATTTCGCTCGATCTTATAGAAGTAAGGATTACGAAGATTAGTTCTAAGAATGAAGAAAATTCCCACTACCATACCTATTGCAACACCTTTCAGCAGATCAGTAAATACAACTGCCAAAATCGTTACAACAAAGGGGATAAATTGATCCTTACCGTGATGCCACATTTTCTTAAAAAGATCTATTCGCGCTAATTTATATCCCGTAACCAGTAGAATAGCTGCTAAACAAGCCAATGGGATTTGATTCAGCAGTAGTGGGATGAATAGCAAAGACAACAATAAAAAAGCACCGTGGAATATCGCGCTCATCTTTGTACGCCCTCCGGCATTAACATTTACTGAGGACCTGACGATAACTGAGGTCATTGGAAGGCCGCCAAGCATACCGCTTGTGATATTTCCAATTCCCTGGGCAACAAGTTCCCTGTTAGTTGGCGATATACGCTTGATCGGGTCTATTTTATCAACGGCTTCAATACAAAGAAGAGTTTCGATACTTGCAACAATAGCTATGGTAAAAGCAACTGTCCACACGTCTTTGTTCGATATCTGAGTAAAATCAGGCATTGAGAAAAGCGCCGTAAACTCACTTAAAGAATTGACTACCGGAATTGTAACAAGATGTTCAGCACTCAAAGCTAAAGAGGTATTTTGGAAAAAATAAGACAGTAAAATCCCCAGCCCCACCACTATCACCGGCGCAGGAACCATGCTTAGCTTTTTAAACCTTGGCCAATAGATGAGTATTAGGAGAGAGAGTACGCTTATAATAACGGCGCCGTAAGTAAATTTACTCAGCGCTTCATTTATCGCTGAAAAAGTATTGCCCTGGTCAGTCTGAAAAAAGCTTTCATCCCCTTCAAAATCGGAATCATATCCTACAGCGTGCGGTAATTGCTTAAGAATTAATATCACACCAATGGCGGCAAGCATCCCCTCGATAACTGACGACGGAAAATAGTTGGCTATAATACCGGCTTTTAAGAATCCAAGAATGATCTGCAGAAACCCTGCAAGCACTACAGCCAGTAAAAATGTTTGGTATGAGCCGAGAGAGGCTATCGCACTGAACACGATAACCGTTAAGCCTGCTGCTGGACCGGTTACACTGAGTTGTGAGCCACTAATAGATGATACCACTATTCCGCCAATTATTCCCGTAAGAATTCCTGCGAATAGTGGTGCCCCTGATGCCATCGCGATGCCGAGGCACAGAGGTAGAGCTACCAGGAAGACCACGAGACCTGCTGGCAGATCCTTTTTCAGATTTTTATTTAAAAAGTACTTAGTCATATATTTGAGATCGTTCTGATTAGTTTTATTTATTATTGATTCAATTTATTTGCCCGGCAATGTCCGATCGGAAATTGCAACCTTCTAGGCTATTTTAGCATTTGCAGCGGTTTCGTAATAGCTCTCGAGATCGAACATCTCTTCGAAAAATTCAACACAACCCGTACTGATATCATAGATGCCTCCTATAATTCCTATTTCATGTTTTTCAAGCATCTCACGTATCAGAGCGCTTTCCCTGACTACAGTATTAATTTGGTGATGCACATTATTATGCAAGACATTATTAAGGAACTCCTTATTGTCGGACTTTCTATTTTCCTGAGTTTCAGTTTCTGCAACTATAGCCGGGTCAATCATTTTGGTAAGTGAACCAAGATGGCCCATCTCAACGCCGTCGCACGCTGCCTTTACAGCGCCACATGCCGTGTGTCCCAAGACAAGCACTAGTTTACTTCCCAATACCTTACATGTATACTCCATGCTTGCAATAGCTTGCTGGCTCGCTATATTGCCCGCTAACCTGATGCTAAATATATCTCCCAAGCCCTGATCAAAGATAAGTTCAGTTGCAACACGGGAATCGCTGCAGCTTAATACGGCTGCGAATGGCCACTGTCCTTCTGCAGTTTCCTCAACGGTCTGCATAAAATTCCGGTTATAAGTTAGATTACTACAAAAACGCTCATTACCTTCTTTGAGAAATTGAAGAGCTATTTGAGGAGTTAATGATTCGCGAGTTTGACCAATATGATGTTTCATAATAAATTCCGTTTAATAGTTAATAATTAAAAATGCTGAGCCGTGAAAAAATTACGGCATTCCATAAGCTTGCAGATTTTTTTACGACAGATATGAGTGTTTCGCTTACAGTGCGTAAAGCACAGAAGTTTAAACATCCGTATAAATTGCTGTATCAAAATTTGAATCTGCTACCTGACGAACAGGTGAATCGTTAAAAACGATTAGCAGTTAGGAGGAGGTGTGGGTACCGAAGGATAAAACGCCTGTATCGGATAGTTTCTCAAGAAGAAATGTTCGCTGGAAGCAATATCAACTTGAGGGGTAGAAAATTTAAATTTGCTTAAACCTGTAAGCCACTCGCCCTTGTTTAGGGTTTCCTTCGCGGAATCTGAACTCTTTGTAGAATGATTCTCTATCTCAAGCTGCATGATTACAGCGTGAACAAGTCCGCTATCGAGGTGAACAGCAATCAGCGGTGCAACAGAGATAACCATCTTCGCAAAGAAGATAGTAAGGAAAACATAACTGAATAAAATTTTCGAAAATTCCTTTTTCATTCTGGTGTATTCACTACACGTTGCTGTTGGTTTGATGCGAATTTAACAATTACAAAGCCAATTTGCTTACGGGAGATCGATAAAACCCGAAAAAATAACAAAAGAATTACAAAAAATGTACGATCAGCAATGACTAAGCACGAGCCAAGCCAAAGCATCTGTTCCGCTCGTAATCTGAAAATTTCCTTTGAAAACCAAAGTCTTACTTGCTGACACTTGATTCTTGGTTCGTACTTGCCCATTTTTTATTAATTTCACGAAAAACCTACACCTTGGATAAAAAGATCGGAATTTTAAAGGCAAAGCAGGAAGAGGCATTACTGGGCGGTGGAACAGCGCGAATTGAAAGCCAGCATAAAAAAGGAAAGCTCACAGCCAGAGAAAGGCTTCATTTCCTATTAGATGAAAATTCCTTTGAAGAAATCGGAATGCTGGTGACCCACCGGTCTACAGATTTCGGAATGGAGAAAGAAAAATATCCAGGCGACGGAGTTGTAACTGGTTACGGAACTATCAACAACCGGCTTGTATACGTATTTTCCCAGGATTTCACCGTCTTTGGAGGTTCTTTATCTGAGACCCATGCTGAAAAGATCTGTAAGATTATGGATCTGGCTATTAAAAATGGAGCCCCTGTAATTGGCCTGAATGATTCAGGAGGAGCTCGAATTCAGGAAGGAGTAGTTTCTCTTGGCGGATATGCAGATATATTTTACCGCAATACAATGGCGTCCGGAGTTGTCCCCCAAATCTCAGCAATAATGGGCCCCTGTGCGGGAGGCGCAGTTTACTCGCCCGCTATTACTGATTTTGTACTGATGGTTGAAAACACTTCTTACATGTTCGTAACAGGCCCGAATGTAGTAAAAACAGTAACTCATGAGGAAGTAAGCTCTGAAGAGCTTGGGGGTGCCAGTGCTCATTCAACTAAGTCGGGAGTCACTCATTTCGCATGCTCCAATGAAATAGACGCAATTAATCATGTAAAACAGTTGTTGAGTTACATGCCTCAAAACTGTGAAGAAAACACCCCAGCTCTTTCTTATGATCCTGCGGAAGAACTGCGCCCGAAACTAAATGACATAATACCTGCTAATAATTCTCAGCCGTATGACATTCGTGAAGTTATCGCTGAAATTACCGATGAAGGCTCATTTCTTGAAGTGCATAAAGATTTTGCCGAAAACATAGTTGTGGGTTTTGCACGTCTGGGAGGACGGAGCGTAGGAATTGTGGCGAATCAACCCGCGTTCCTTGCTGGAGTTCTTGACATACACTCCTCCGTGAAAGGGGCCAGATTTGTGCGTTTCTGTGATAGCTTTAATATCCCATTGCTTGTGCTTGAGGATGTCCCGGGATTTTTGCCGGGGACTGACCAGGAATGGAATGCCATAATAACAAATGGGGCCAAGCTGCTTTACGCATTTTGCGAAGCAACCGTACCGCGAATTACTGTTATAACCCGTAAAGCCTATGGCGGTGCTTACGATGTTATGAATTCCAAGCATATCGGCGCTGATATGAATTATGCCTGGCCGAGTGCGGAGATCGCTGTTATGGGAGCCAAGGGTGCAGCTGAAATCATCTTTAAAAGAGAAATTACTGCAGCCAGCGATCCGAATGAACGCTGGCTGGAGAAAGAAAAAGAATATTCAGACATTTTCGCAAATCCTTACCGGGCCGCCGAGCGCGGGTTTATAGATGAAGTGATAGAACCGGCGGAAACAAGAAGGAAGCTCATCAAAGCATTCAGAATGTTGGAAAATAAGGTTGTAAATAATCCAAGGAAGAAGCACGGAAATATCCCGCTTTGAGCTTTATGCTATAAGCTAAAAGCTGCAGGCGTACAGATAAAAAATGGCTCATATTGAACAGATCCCACCTTACTTAACATGGAAGATACGGCATAAGGTAATGTATCCTGATTTGGATTTCGACAAGGTAATTTTGCCAGATGATGATGATGGGATACATTTTGGACTGTTTGACAATAATACATTAATCAGTGTGGTATCACTGTTCAAAACCGGAGACTCGATGCGGTTTAGAAAATTCGCAACGCTTTCGGAATACCAGGGTAAGGGTTATGGCACTGAACTTCTAAAATACCTGATCGATTTTTCTAAAAATGAGGCTTGTGTTCATATTTGGTGTAATGCACGGCAAAATGCTTCAGGATTTTATAGTAAATTCGGCTTTTCCGAGACTAATAAAATTTCAAGTGTGAATGGTCATCATTATGTGATCATGGAAAGACTATTATAATATCATTATGAGCAAGAAAAAAGAAGATAAACACATTCCGGTAGTTACTAAAAAATCACTGGCATTTTTCGAAAACTATATTAACAATCCTTCTCCGACTGGTTTCGAGTGGGAAGGACAACGCCTGTGGCTGGATTATATAAAGCCATTCACCGATGAGCATTTCGTCGACAACTACGGAACGGCCGTCGCTGTAATAAACCCCAAAGCAGCTTACAAGGTTGTTATTGAAGCTCACGCTGATGAAATTTCCTGGTTCGTCAATTACATTACTAAAGACGGGTTGATTTACGTCATCAGAAACGGTGGATCAGACCATCAGATTGCTCCATCCAAACGGGTTAATATCCATACTGAAAAAGGAATTGTCAAAGCTGTTTTCGGCTGGCCGGCTATACATACACGAAGCGGCGAAAAAGAAGAAGCTCCTACCCTAAAAAATATCTTTCTTGATTGCGGCTGTACTACTAAAGAGGAAATTGAAGCTCTAGGAATCCATGTAGGATGTGTGATCACTTATGAGGACGAATTTATGGTGCTGAACGACCGCTATTATGTTGGCCGGGCACTGGACAATCGCGCCGGAGGCTTTATGATTGCCGAAGTTGCCCGCCTCTTAAAAGAAAACAAACAAAAATTGCCTTTCGGATTATATATCGTGAATTCGGTTCAGGAAGAAATTGGTCTGCGCGGTGCAGAAATGATAGCACATCGGATTAAACCTAATGTTGCTATTATCACTGACGTCACCCATGACACCCAGACTCCCATGATCAATAAGATCACTCAGGGAGATCTCGCTTGCGGGAAGGGGCCTGTAGTATCCTATGCTCCAGCTGTACAAACAAACCTGAATAAGCTTCTTATCAAAACCGCTGAAAAAAGCAACATCCCTTTTCAGCGCCAGGCTTCGTCAAGATCAACCGGCACAGATACGGATGCTTTCGCATACTCGAATGAAGGTGTGGTGTCCGCTCTTATTTCACTTCCGTTAAGATATATGCATACTACTGTTGAAATGATTCACAAGGAAGATGTAGATAATGTAATCCGGCTGATTTACGAATCCCTGTTAAACATTAAAGTTGATCACGACTTTAGATCAATAAAGTAATACGAGCGCTCGACGCGATCGTCAGATAATGACCCTGAATTAGCTTGTCACAGTTGACGCAAAACATTAAGTTATATCGTAGGTTAGCATAAGATAGATTTAATAAACACTATGGATAGAAAATCCAAATTTACGGAGACCATAAAATCTTCGTATACAACAGAAAAAGCGTTCATTTATCTGGGTGCAGGCATATTAGATGGTGAAATCATTCCTGAAGCCGAAGTTAATTTAGCGTTGAAGATGATGAACCGGCACGGCCTGATAGCCGGAGCTACAGGTACAGGTAAAACACGTACGCTCCAGCTCATCGCCGAGCAGCTTTCTGATGCCGGCGTTCCAGTTTTTATGCTGGATGTAAAAGGTGACCTTTCCGGACTAAACCAGGCTGGGCAAACTAATCCAAAACTCGAAGAGCGTGCGTCTGCGCTGGGCAGAACCTATGAACCGGCAGCGTTTCCTGTAGAATTATATTCGCTTTCCGGAAAACTCGGAGCACAGATGCGTGCTACGGTCATTGAATTCGGCCCTATCCTGCTATCAAAAATCCTCGACCTGAATGATACTCAGGCTGGAGTGATGGCTGTCATTTTCAAATACGCAGATGACAATAAGCTTCCACTTCTTGACCTGAACGATCTTAAAAAATTGATTTCATACTTATCAAGCGGCCCGGGCGCCCTTGAGATTAAGGAAAGCTATGGCAGTATTTCTACTGCAACATCCGGTACCATGTTGCGAAAGATCGTAGCAATAGAACAACAAGGCCTGTCACGCATATTCGGTGAGCGATCTTTTGATATCCAGGACCTGTTTAACCGGGTAGATGGCAAAGGAATGATAAGCTTACTCAACATCTCTGATGTACAGGCACAACCCGTTCTTTATTCCACATTTTTATTAAGCCTTCTTGCAGAGATTTTTTACAGTATGCCGGAAGCTGGAGATCCGGAAAAACCAAAGCTTGTCTTTTTCTTTGATGAAGCGCACCTGTTGTTTAAAAATTCTTCACGTGCATTCCTCGAACAGATAGAAACAATAATAAGATTGATCAGATCTAAAGGAATTGGTGTTTTCTTTTGCACACAATCGCCTATGGATGTTCCTGAAAGTGTTTTGGGACAATTGGGTAACCGGGTGCAGCATGCACTTCGGGCATTTACTCCTAATGATGCCGAAGCCCTTAAGAAAACCGTCAACACATACCCTCGTTCTGATTTTTATGAGATAGACCGTACACTAACTGCTTTAGGGACCGGTCAGGCGCTTATTACCGTACTGAACGAAAAAGGTATCCCAACTGAAGTAGTAGCGGCACATCTTATCCCGCCAAGGGCTTCTATGTCGCCGCTTCCAACAGCCGATGCAGATACTTTGATGAAGTCAAGCTCAAGTTTTAGCAAGTACCAGGAAGTAATTGATCCGGAAAGTGCTTACGATATATTGACGAAACGTGTAGACGCCAAACTTGCCGAAGAGGAGACTATTAAGCAAAGGGAAGTAGAAGAAAAAGCGGCAGCTCCAAAAAGAAACGAGAAAAGCACCCTTGAAAAAGTGATAAGTGCACCCATCACCCGGCAGATCGGAACCGCCATCGTCAGGGGTTTATTTGGGATGCTTACTGGCAGAAAACCACGTTATTAATTTATTGAGAATTTACAAATTGATTTATAATTAGATACTGATGAAACCTACTTTAGTAATTCTTGCGGCTGGAATGGCTAGCCGCTATGGCAG
>JAZKIH010000089.1:0-6681 GCA_040384965.1 Bacteroidota bacterium
CCTCAGACCTCAGACCTCAGACCTCAGACCTCAGACCTCAGACCTCAGACCTCCGGCTTCGGAATGATCAAAACCGGGCATTTCGCTCTTTTTGCAACGCTGGCAGACACACTTCCGGAAATAAAATGGTCTAGCCCTGTCCTGCCATGGGTACCTAAAATAATCAGATCCGCCTTATACTCTTCTGAGACAGCCAGAATTTCATCCTGCGCCCGCCCAACACGCATGTATGTTGTCATTTGCACCTGGTCACTATATTGCTCCTTTATACGTTGGAAAAGATTCTTACTTGCCTCTTCCTGTACTTCCATCATTTCCGGAATCATTAAGGGAGTCTCGCTTAGCATCGGATCGGCTATGAATGGTGTACTTACGGGTATTTCATCGGCATGAACCAGTGCTACCTTTGATCCCATTTTTTTTGCCAGCATCATTCCATAATGGATGGCCTGATCTGAGTACGGACTATCTTCAACCGCAATTAAAATTCTGTTTATGGTATCCTGGCTTTTCATATCAGTTTAACAAGTTTAACGGACTTATGTTTCTCTGCGCAAGCGTAGATTATCTTTAAAAGCAATAGTTAGGTGACTAGCGGATACACTGTTATATTCAGCTTCCTTAGCATTTTAAACTAATGTTCTTATATATTTGAATCTGATTTAAACCTAATTTAAGCTTAAATCGGTTTATTTGCAATTATGAATCAACAGTTCGGGGTCTGTAATCTCTCTCTTGTTCCTTTACGGACAGAACCTTCGGATAGAAGTGAAATGTCGTCTCAGTTATTATTTGGCGACCACTTCACCATTCTCGAATCGACAGATAAGTGGCTGAGAGTACTAACAGCCCATGATGAGTATGAAGGCTGGATTGATCGTAAGCAATTTGCAGAGATAGAGCACGCAGCGTTTGTTGCCTTACATGATCTGAATACGATTCTTGGCCTATCGCTTACTCATAGCGTAACTAAAACATCAAGCAATGAGAAGCTTAATTTAATCGCAGGTTCTAATATTCCCAATATGCTTGACCGGTTTTTCTATCTACGGGATACAAAATACCGGCTTGAAGGAGAAATTTTAACTCCATCAAAAGATAAGTTCAGGACTGGTGTGACAGATGTAGCCATGTTTTACCTGAATGCTCCATATCTCTGGGGAGGAAAATCTGTTTTTGGGATCGATTGCTCTGGCCTGACTCAGATGGTGTTCAGGCAATTCGGTATTAAATTAAAAAGAGACGCTTATCAGCAGGCTGAACAGGGCGATCTTGTAGGGTTTCTGCAGGAGTGCAGAGCAGGTGATCTTGCCTTTTTTGATAATGAAGAGGGGAGGATTGTCCACGTGGGCATTATGCTGGATAATGAACGGATAATTCACGCGTCAGGCAGAGTACGAATTGATGCAATTGATAATCAGGGAATATACGCTGCAGAATTAAACAGATACACGCATAAACTTCGAATTATAAAAAGAATTAATGTATAAACCTGGGTCTATTGGGCGGTAAAGTATGTCCAATACCGTTCAAACCTCAAACCGTGATTTATAGTCTACGAGTCAATAGAAACCTCCCAGACTTTCACCAGCTTATCATCACCAGCGGAGATCAACCTGTTCTCTGAATCCCAAATAATCTTATTAACAGACAGGCGATGCATTTCATAGCCTTTTTCAAAACTGAGAGTCTTCTTAAGATCGAAATTTTCTGAATCCCAGATTTTAATGCTTTTATCCCTGCTCGCTGTAGCGAAATATGGCAGGTTTGGATGGAAGGCAATGCTGTAAATCGAGAACAGGTGTGCAGCGACATTTTGAGACAGAGTATAGTCGGAAGTGTTCCATATTTTCAGCTGAGCGTCCCGGCTGCCGGATAGCAGAAAATGGCCATCGGGTGAAAATTGAAGAGAAGTAATCGGAAGAGTATGCTGATCAAGCTCAGCAATCAAGCTGTAGTCCTCAAGCCGGTATAACCTGATCAGATTATCCTTACAGCCGAAAGCAACTGTCTTTTGATCGGGACTAATACTGATAACACGCACAGTATCCGAAGAGACTTTGAAGTTATAAAGCATTTCCATGCTCAGCAGATTCCAAACAGATACTGTCCCATCTTCTGATGAAACAAGCAATTCATTCTTATTCGAAACCGTCGCAATGTCAAACACAGGAAGCTTATGGTGCTGCAGAACGTGCGTTACTTTTTGTTCAGTAAAATCAAATATGTTGACCTGGCCACTTCGTTCGCCTGCTATTAAATAAGGTTTATCTGTTGGGCAATGAAGAGCGTATACCGAAGAGCGGACCGGGAACATGACTTTAATAAAGCTCATTGTTTTCAGGCTCCATTCTACTACTCCTTTATCATTGCCTGCTGTAAATAAAATTCCGGGCTTTTGTGAATTTTCAGCTGTGAATATTGGATTTTGATGGCCAGACATAGTTGCCAGCAGTTTAATCTCGATCATAAGGAGCATATAGTGCGGATTTCAGTTTTCCGCTTTCAGTTTTCCATTATTTAACCGGATGCCGGTTAGCCAGATTTTTTGCTATAGTCTCCAAACTTACGTTCTTTTCCTTCATCAGCACCAGCAAGTGGAATACAAGGTCTGAAGCTTCGTTGATAAAATCGTTTTCGGTTTCGTTCAGGGCAGCGATAACTGTTTCCACACCTTCTTCCCCAACTTTTTGAGCTATTTTATTAAGCCCTTTGCCTCGAAGCTTATTTATGTACGAACTCTCCACTGGATTGGTGTAGCGGTCTGCTATGATATTTTCAAGTTCGAAAATAAAGTTTTGATTGTATTCGGTATCGAAACAACTACGCGAGCCGGTATGGCAAGTTGGACCCTCAGGTTTAACCTTTATAAGAAGTGTATCGTTGTCGCAATCTTCTTTGATCGAGATAACATTTAGGAAATTTCCGCTTTCTTCTCCTTTTGTCCATAGACGGTTTTTGGTCCTGGAAAAAAATGTCACTTTATTTTCTGAGGAAGTTTTTTGATAGGCTTCATCATTCATATACCCGAGCATAAGAACCTCAAGAGTCTTTTCATCCTGAATGATCACCGGAACGAGTCCATCGCCTTTGTTAAAATCAATCTTCATTTTAGTAGTTAGTAGTTAGTAATTAGTCGTTAGATTGACCCAAAGTCAATTTGCGGTTTAGCAGGTTCTTGCGGTCTAAATAACTAACCAACTAACAACTAACAACAGTTATTATATTCTTATTTCAATACCATTCCGTTTCAGCTCTTTTTTCAAATCCGGTATCAATATCTCGCCGTAGTGAAAAACTGAAGCTGCTAGTGCGGCATCTACATTTGTTTTATGAAACAAGTCCACAAAGTGCTGCACATTCCCGGCACCGCCAGATGCGATCAACGGAATGCTAAGATCATCATTGATCTTTTTCAGTAAATCGTTATCAAATCCCCCTTTTGTCCCGTCATGATCCATTGACGTAAGCAATATTTCCCCAGCTCCGCGTTTTTCAGCTTCTTTAATCCAATTCTCAGTTTCAATATCTGTCTTAATACGGCCACCATTTAGATGTACATAGTTCTTGCCGTCAATATATTTTGTGTCTATAGCCACTACGACAAACTGTTTTCCGAATGCCAGGGCGAGTTCATCGATAAAACCCGGATTTCTGACTACTGCAGAATTAACAGAAATTTTATCAGCTCCGGAGTTTAAGAGAATGTCAGCATCGGCCATCTCATTTATTCCTCCTCCAATTGTAAATGGAATATTCACCTGCGTAGCAACGGATTTTACAAGTTCTACCAGCGTTTTGCGCTTCTCATGTGTAGCCGTGATATCCAAAAACACCAGTTCATCAGCACCTTGTTGCGAATATTGATAGGCAAGTTCTACGGGGTCTCCTGCATCACGCAGAGCTACAAAGTTGACACCTTTTACTGTTCGGCCGTCTTTCACGTCCAGACAGGGTATTATTCTTTTGGCAAGTCCGGTTTGTGTTGTTGAATTTCTAGCCAAGTTTTGTGTTGTGTGGGTAGTCAAAGCAGCGATCGATTAAAAACTGATCAGGGCTTTCAGATTCCAATCCTTTATTTCTTCGATAGTAATACGGCCTTCGTAAATTGCTTTCCCTACAACGCAGGACTCTACTTTTATCTCCTGAAGTTTCTCAATATCATCCATTGAACTGATACCACCCGAGGCAATGAGTTTTATAAATGGCGAATGTTCAAGCAATTTTTTATACAGATCAACCCCCGCACCGCCAAGCTTGCCGTCTTTATCAATATCTGTACAAAGAAATCTGAAAAAACCCAGATGAAGACACTTGTCGACATAGTCCATCATCTTTATTGGAGAACTTTCCATCCATCCTGAGTACTTAATAACTTCATCCAGAACATCAATAGCTACTACAATTTGATCCTGAGATTTATATTTTCCGCAGATTTCTGTACTAAGCTCTGGGAGGAATTCCGCATTAGTGAGGGCTTGTGTGCCGACGATGATCCGGTGAATTCCCGAATCAATTAGCTCTTTTACTTTATCGATACTACGAACGCCGCCGCCATACTGTACTTTAATGTCTGTTTTATTGATAATATCAAACAGGAATTTTTGATTGCTGAAGTCACCTTTAGCGCCGTTCAGATCGATGATGTGTATGAATTCTGTGCCGTTTGACTGATATTTCTCGATCATTTCCTCGAGGGTAACATCATAAAAAGTAGCCTGCTCGTAATCTCCTTCGCGGAGACGGACAACCTTTCCGTTTAAAATATCAATGGCTGGGATTATATACATGTGATTATGCTAGTTGTGAGAAATTTTTTAATAATTGTTCACCGGCCAGACCGGATTTTTCAGGGTGAAACTGCACTCCATAAAAGTTATCTTTTTGAATAACTGCAGAAAATTTTATTCCGTATTCTGCCAAAGCGATCGTAAATTTAGAATTAAATTCTATAAAATAAGAGTGTACAAAATAAAAATGAGCCCCCGGTGATATTCCTTGAAAGAGAACGTTGCCAGCAGTCGACGTTACCCGGTTCCAGCCAGTGTGGGGAATTTTAATATTCAGATGATCATCAAACAGCCTTGTTTTCAAGGGTACAATGCCAGTCAAAGTTGAATTGCCCTCTTCGGATGATTCAGTTAACAACTGCATCCCCACACAAATACCCAGCACAGGCTTTTGGAGCTTAACAATAGATGGCACAAGTCCAGTCTGCTCTAATTTTTTCATTGCCGAGCCAGCATGGCCAACGCCTGGGATAATGTAACGGTCGTATTTGCCGAAATCCGCCGCATTCCGGATCATTCCATACTCCAGGCCCAGCCTGTCCAGCGCAGCCGTGAGTGAGAAGATGTTTCCTGCTCCGTAATAAACGATCCCGATCATATAATTCCTTTGGTAGTTGGCAACTCTGTGCCTGTCACCTTTATAGCTTGTTTAATACTTTTGGCCAGCGCCTTAAAGCTGGCTTCGATCATATGATGTGTGTTATCGCCATCAATGATTTTCAAATTAAGATTCATTCCAGCATGTTCTGAGAAGGATTTCATCCAATGTTCGAACATCTCAGTAGGGAAGTCACCCACATATTCCCGCGTGAATTTACCTTCATAAATAAAGTAGGCGCGATCTGAGAAATCGATAGCACATTGTACCAGGGCTTCGTCCATTGGGAGCAAAAAGCCGTAGCGTTCAATTCCACGTTTATCGCCCAGAGCCTGCTTAAAAGCCTTCCCTAATGCAATTGCGCTATCCTCGATCGTGTGGTGTTCGTCGATTTCAAGGTCTCCCTCTACAGTCAGAGTCAGATCTACGCCAGAATGCTTTGCCAACTGGTCAAGCATATGATCATAGAACTTCAATCCTGTATTGATATTATGTTCGCCATTACCGTCAAGGTTGAGGCTAAGTTTGATTTTTGTTTCTTTAGTATTTCGTTCCAGATCAACTTTACGCTCGGACTTTGTGGTGAGGAAAGCAGTTATTTCAAGCCAGTTCTTGCTGATCAGGTCGGCCTCTGCGTTTTGGTCTCCATAAAATATTGATTTGCAGCCCAGATTTTTTGCCAGCTGTACATCCGTCGCGCGATCGCCAATTGTGTAAGAATTATGAAGATCAATCAGGTTCGATATGAGATAGCTTGTAAGCATTCCGGTATTTGGCTTCCTGTTCGGGCTATTTGCTTCTGCAAATGAGTCATCAACAAATATTTCTGAGAAACCCACGCCCTCACTTTTAAGAATACTCAGCATTTTTTGGTGCGGTTTTTGGAAATCCTCTTCAGGAAAGCTGCTGGTTCCACGGCCATCCTGATTGGTGACCATCACCAGTTCGTAACCAAAATCCTGAAGCTTTTTTAACGATGATATGGCGTAAGGCAAAAACTCCAGTTTTTCAAGGCTGTCTACCTGCAGGTCAACCGGCGGTTCAGCGATCATCGTGCCGTCACGATCTATAAATAATACTTTCTTCATCTTTACACGGAAAATTTTTTCAGACTATTGATTAAGCTTTCATTCTCTTCTGGAGTTCCAATTGTTATTCTGAGCGAACCTTCACACAGCTCCACTTTTGAACGGTCACGAACAATTATGCCATTCGCTACAAGATGATCGTATATCCCTCTGGCATCAAAAGTCTTTACCAGGATAAAATTTGCGTCAGAAGGAAAGATCTTTT
>JAZKIH010000090.1:0-5616 GCA_040384965.1 Bacteroidota bacterium
AATGAACGAAGCTTATAATACATGATGCTTAAATTTAGTTGCGGTTTTTTTATACCTAAATAATTATGAACATACTACAGATAATACTTTATGTTTTACTTGGATTAGCCGCAGGGGTAGTCATTGGAAGGTTTCTTCTCAGGAAGCTTCTCAGAAATCAGGAAGTAGGAGCCCAGAATAAAGCGAAGAAGATCCTTAAGGACGCAGAGACCAGCGCTGAGATATTAAGAAAGGATAAGCTTTTAGAAGCAAAGGAGAAATTCCTTCAGATGAAAGCAGATCATGAGCAGGAGATCAACAACAAGAATAACGCGATCAACCAGCGTGAAAATTCTGTTAAGCAGAAAGAGCAATCAATAAATCAGAAGATAGATAATCTGACAAAAAAAGAGCAGGATTTGGATGGGGTAAAGGCTAATCTTGAAAAGCAGATTGAGGTAACACGCGGTAAGCAGGAAGAGGTTGATGCACTCAAGAATCAGCATATCCAGAAAATGGAAGCTATAGCTGGATTATCAGCAGAAGACGCAAAGAATCAATTAATAGATTCATTGAGAGAAGAAGCACGCACGCAGGCGATGATTCAGATCAAGGATATTGTAGACGAAGCGAAGCTTACAGCCAGCAAAGAGGCTAAGAAGGTTGTTATCCAAACCATTCAGCGTACAGCTACAGAGAGTGCGATCGAGAATACTGTTTCTATATTCAATATTGAGAATGATGAGATCAAAGGACGGGTTATTGGTCGCGAAGGCAGAAATATCCGTGCACTTGAAGCCGCAACCGGAATTGAGATCATTGTGGATGATACCCCAGAAGCTATCATATTATCAGGATTTGATCCGGTAAGACGCGAGATTGCCCGTTTAGCACTTCACCGCTTGGTTACCGATGGCCGTATACATCCGGCACGGATCGAAGAAGTTGTAGCGAAAACAAAGAAGCAGATCGAAGATGAAATTGTAGAGATTGGCGAACGGACAGTAATAGATTTGGGCATCCACGGATTGCATCCTGAGCTGATCCGGATGGTTGGAAGAATGCGTTACCGTTCATCTTACGGACAGAACTTACTGCAGCACTCACGCGAAGTAGCAAACTTCTGTGCAACCATGGCGGCTGAGTTAGGCTTGAATGTTAAAATGGCAAAACGTGCCGGCTTACTACATGATATTGGTAAGGTACCTGATGACAATCCGGAACTTCCTCACGCTATCTTAGGTATGCAGCTGGCGGAAAAATATAAAGAACATCCGGAAGTATGTAATGCGATCGGAGCTCACCACGACGAGGTTGAAATGACTTCCATGATCTCTCCTATAATTCAGGCTTGTGACGCTATTTCAGGCGCCAGACCGGGAGCAAGACGTGAGGTAGTAGAAAGTTATATCCGCAGGTTGAAAGAGCTTGAAGCGCTTGCTTTGTCTTACCCTGGTGTTGAAAAGACCTTTGCTATCCAGGCAGGAAGAGAGTTACGTGTAGTTGTTGAAAGTGAAAGAATCTCTGATTCTGCAGCAGAAATACTGGCAGCAGATATTTCAAACAGAATACAAACGGAGATGACCTATCCGGGCCAGATCAAGGTTACTGTGATCAGGGAAACGAGATCGGTATCTTACGCTAAGTAGAGTACACATTACAGTATTAACGAGGTTCCCGCTTTCGCGGGATAACAAATCTTAGGTTGGATTGGAGGGGATGGCAGCTGAAGGCTGCCATCCCCTCCATGTTTTAAAAAAGCTGTCATTTAGAGTTCTTAAATTCTTAATATATTTAGTTATGCAAAAACAAACTCAGAAACGGCCGGTAGATGTATATTTCGACAAATACGCTGAAAGTCACCAAAATCACACTAATGAACTGATCCACTGGATCTGTGTTCCATTGATTGTATTCAGTTTGTTTGGATTGGTTTGGGCCATTCCCTTCCCTAAGCTGGAATTACTTGGAAGATATAACGGCTACGTGAATTGGGCGTCGTTCCTGATCGCTTTTGCAATTTATTACTATTATAAACTATCGCCAGTTCTGTCCTACGTAATGCTTCTGATCATCATGGTGTTCAGCGCGGGTATTGTGAGTCTGGAGAAGGCGCACAGACTCAACGGCTGGCCGGAAATGTGGCACGTCTGCCTGATCATTTTCGTCGTTTCCTGGATAGGGCAGTTTATCGGCCATAAGATAGAAGGTAAGAAGCCTTCTTTTTTGGACGATATTAAGTTTCTGCTGATCGGGCCGATTTGGCTACTGCATTTTGTATTTAAGAAGGTGGGGATTAGATATTAACGGGGTTAGGTATCAGGTGCTGGCGACAGGAGCTGCTTCCAAGTTTTGTTGTTTCAAATAGATACGTTTTTAATTTCAACCTATACCTTTCCCGGACACCCCCTATACCTGACGGCTGATAGCTGATACCCCACCGCTGATACCCGACAGCCATCCTTAACATTATCTTAACTTCCTTAACACTAACTTGACCTTTTCTTAAACGTTGCATAACTCTAATCCTACATTGAGTTAATACTGTGGTAATACTTTTGTTGAAATCAAAACTCAACAAAGTGAAACACAACGTCTTTCTTCGCAGATCAAGCATCCTACTAGTCTTTATTTTAATTTCACATTTAGTTTACAGTCAGCAGCCAGGTAAAATATCCGGTAAGGTAACTGATACTAAAACCGGAGAGACCCTAATTGGATTGACGGTTAAAATCAACGGAAGTACTTCTGGTGCATCAACCGATGTTGAAGGTCGTTATTCATTGGGCGGCCTCACTCCAGGAAAATACAGCCTGACTTTTTCTTATATAGGGTATCAGCCGAAGAATATTACTGAGATAGAAGTATTAGAAGGTAAGACTACCACGTTGGATGTAACTGTAGATGAAGCTAGTTCTCAAGCTTTACAGGAAGTTGTTGTAACAGCAACAATCAGGCAGGAGAGCATCAGCGGCTTATACGCTCAGCAAAAAAACAGTGTGAGTATTTCAAGCGGAATTACTTCTGAGCAAATCAGGAGAACACCTGATCGTAACACGTCTGACGTTCTTAAACGGGTTAGCGGTGCGAGTATCCAGGACAATAAGTTTGTAATTATAAGGGGGCTCGCAGATAGATACAACTCATCCATATTAAATAATGCTGTACTTCCCTCTTCTGAGCCGGATAGAAAAGCGTTTTCATTCGATGTCATCCCATCCAACCTGATTGACCGGGTTGTTGTAAACAAAACAGCATCTGCAGATCTGCCAGGTGATTTTGCAGGTGGTGTTATTCAGGTAATAACAAGAGATGTTCCTGAGGAGAACTTTCTTAACGCATCAGTAAGCTTCGGATATAACAGCCAGTCGACTTTTAAAGACTTTACTTCGAACTCTAGAAATAAATACGACTTCCTTGGATTCGATGACGGCAGCCGCAAGCTTCCTTCCGGATTTCCAGTTTCGTTTCAGGCATATAACCCATTGTCAAATTCAGAGAAAGCCAGTTTATCAAAGCAGCTTAAGAATTCATACGGAGAAGTAAACTCTAAGGCAATCCCTTCACAGAATCACCAGCTGACCTGGGGATCGAAAAAGGACCTTAAGAACGGGGGCTCATTTGGTAGCGTCATATCCGGCAGTTACAGAAATTCTCAGAATATAGCCGTTGCAGAACGCAGAGACTACGAGTTCTCAGGTGTTTCATTTTATGAGTATGATGAGGACATCTCCAAGTTCAATACTAATCTGGGAGTGCTGGCCAACTTCGCCTATATCAAGGGGAAGAACAAGTTCGCATTTAAAAACATCTACAATAAAACCTTTGAAGATAACTACACTGCCAGAACAGGCTTCACGACTGACAACTTGCAGGATGTGCGTTTAAATGTATCTGATCTTACTGAAAAGAGCCTGTTAAACTCACAGCTGGAAGGGGAACATCAGTTAGGGAAGAAACAGTTAAAAGTGACCTGGAACCTTAACTATGCCAACGTAACCAGAGATCAGCCAGATCAGCGAAGCATAGATTATAGAAGATCATTAGGTACACAGGAATCATTTAGGTTAATTGACAGAAACACCAGAAGAATGTTTTCTCAACTGGATGAGGATACGTACGGTGCACAAGCTGCGGTAGCATTTCCGGTGAACCTGTTTAAGCAACAGTCCAACCTGAAAGCAGGCTTACTTAAACAATACAAGCAGCGTGATTTCGGAGCCCGTATATTCAACTATGTTTTTGCCGGACCATCTGTGTTTGAGCCATCATACAGCAGTCTTCCAAAAGACCAGATCTTTGCGCCAGAAAACATAGGGGAGAACGGTTACATATTAAACGATTTTTCGAATAACACCGATAACTACAATGCTAACTCAGATTTAAATGCCGGCTTCCTGATGCTGGATAATAAGTTTGGTCAGCGCTTCCGCTTATCACTTGGTGCACGGGTGGAGCAGTTTGCACAAACATTAAATGCTATCGACTTCTCAGGCCAAAAGATTGCAGCAAAACAGGACAACCTGGATGTACTTCCTTCTGCGAACCTGACTTACTCGCTGAGCGACAAAGCTAATCTGCGTTTATCAGGATCACAGACAGTGTCAAGGCCTGAATTCCGTGAACTGGCATTGTTTAACTATTACGACTTCATCAGTCAAACTTCGGTAACTGGAAATCCTGCGCTGAAGCGAGCCCGGATCACTAACGCAGATATCAGATACGAAATGTATCCATCGGCGGGCGAAACGTTTACTGTTTCAGCATTTTATAAGAAATTTAATGATCCAATTGAGCAGAGAGTTAACTCAAACTCGACACCAGTTGTGCGGGGCATCAACTATCTGAATGCAGATGAAGCAACATCCTTGGGTATTGAACTTGATATCCGCAAAAAACTAAGCTTCCTGGGTGACAGAGAATGGCTGAACAACCTGACCGCCTTTGCAAATGCATCCTATATTGATTCCAAAGTAAAGGGAGTTGGTATTGACAGACCTTTGCAAGGCCAGTCGCCCTACCTGATAAATGGAGGATTACAATATTTCACGCCTAAATCGGGCATGACGTTTACCACAGTTTATAACAGGATTGGTCAGCGCATTTTTCTGGTGGGATATCAGGGCTATCCTGACATCTACGAAAATGCAAGAGATGTGCTGGATCTTCAGATCAGCAAGCGGATAATGAAGTCACAAGCCGAGATAAAGCTAAATGTTGGAGATGTATTAAACCAAAGCACCGTTTTCTACCAGAACAATGAAGGGAACTCAAAAAAGGCATATGAAGGTGCAGGCAACGACAGACTCATTAATTCTTCAAGACTTGGCTCCAATGTATCCTTATCATTCTCATATAACATCGGTTTAGGTAAGGGGAAAAATTAACATAGCGGGGATACATTTAATGTATCCTTAAAGTTGAGGTAACAAGCACAACCTAATTTTACAAAAAACAAATAAGCAATATGAAATCATTGAAATTTAAGAGTTTATTATTGGCAGCAGTTCTTTTTGCTGCAGCGTGTAAGGAGGATAATACAGAGCCGGTAGATCCGAGCGGCAGACAAACAGTTACATTGCAAAATGGCGCAATAATTACAGGGGTATATAAAAATACAATCTTGAATGTTCCTGA
>JAZKIH010000090.1:5716-21559 GCA_040384965.1 Bacteroidota bacterium
AAAATGGCGCAATAATTACAGGGGTATATAAAAATACAATCTTGAATGTTCCTGAAGGTAACTTCACGTTAAAAGGATACGTTTATTTAGAAAGCGGCAGTGAGATAAATGTTGCTCCCGGTGCAACCATTAAAAGTGATGTTACAGATAAAGGCGCTTTAATTATTGAAAGAGGCGCGAAGATCAATGCCATAGGAACTGCCGCAAAACCAGTTGTTTTTACTTCGGGTAAAGCAGTAGGATCACGTATGCCAGGCGATTGGGGCGGGATTATAGTACTTGGAAAAGCAACTACAAACCGTACAACAGAACCTACTATTGAGGGTGGTGTTGGTAAGAATTATGGCGGTACAGATGATGCTGACAATTCCGGTACGATCAAATATGTGAGAATTGAATTCGCGGGTATCGCTTCACAGCCTAACTCGGAAATCAACGGCCTCACTTTAGGTGGTGTTGGTTCAGGTACAACCATTGAGTATGTTCAGGTTGCTTACGGAAACGATGATGCTTTTGAGATCTTCGGCGGAACAGTTAACGCTAAATATCTGGTAGCTTCTGGCACTGCAGATGACGATTTCGATTTCGATTTCGGTTACCGTGGAAGAATCCAGTTTGGAGTTTCATTAAGAGATCCAAATGTAGTTGATCCAGGTGATGCCGGTAATGGTATCGAGTGCGATAATGACGGAACAGGAACGCTGGCAACTCCAGCAACACGTCCGGTGTTATCTAACTTTACTTTTGTAGGACCCAACGTAGATAACACAACATCAAAGAATCACAATTTCGCAAACCGTTTCAGAAGGTCTTCTACTTTCGTGCTGAACAATTCAGTTCTTATTGGATGGATGAAAGGCGGATTATCACTTGAGTCTGATGCAACGTACAATAGCCTTCTTGGTGCAACTGCTACGTCTCAGTTCAATAACAATTTGATTCATGCCAACACAGCAACATTCAAATTAGGATCTGATGTAACTGTTGCGGGTGCTACTGCAGCAGCAATACAGGCCAAAGCTGTAGCTGGCGGTTCTGTTGCTTTAGCTGCAGCTGCTGATGCAAAAATCACAGATCCATTTAACTTTGCTAATCCGAACCTGTTGCCTGCATCAGGTTCACCAGCTCTTAGCGGAGCAGCATTTACCGGCGATCTTACAAATTCGTTCTTTAGTGCCACTACTTATAAGGGAGCATTTTCAACAACGAACTGGATGGCGGGATGGACTAATTTCAGTCTGGTTAAAGGCGCAAACGGATATTAATTCATTAGACCTTTGAAAAGCAAATGGCCCGCGAAAGCGGGCTTTTTAGTTTGCAGTATTTTTCTGGTGGACATCAGAAGGTGTATATTGATACACAATACTGTAAGCAACCTTTTTAAAATCAGATGCCATTTGGCCAATTTTCAGATCTTCCTTTTGCGGAGTAGCCTCACATACCGAATATCTTCCTCCCTTATACAGGATCGAACTGCCGGTTGGCCTGTCGAACTGTACGGCCATTGTAATATGGGTAGGGTATAACAAGGCGATCATAGGGAGATTATATATTTCCTTTACCAGGTAAAAGAAGAGGGCGGCACGATCATCACAATCACTGTAGTTCGATAAGAGTGTTCGCTCCGGCGACAGGCGTTTTTCCTTTCCGAAGTTATTATCATCGTTTTGGTAGAGGAAGGCGTATCGCGTAAAGCGCATCAGGTAATCAACCCCCCTCTTCTGGCTCATGGCACTGACATTTTTCCGTAGTGTAGGAATTAATGAGGTGTAGGTTTCACTGCTTAGCGGAATGTTGAAATACGATTGAAAATCTACACCGGGATAGTTAGCAAAAATAGTTTCTACTGCAGGGTTAAGCTTAACCTGAAAATGATAGGTACGTTGGCCGTATTCAAAATTCAGATCTTTTTTGGTGTATGTTTCAGGCTTGAAGTCTGGCATCCGGGTTACTTTGTACGAAAACGGATTCCTGGATTCAGGTATCGTTATCCCAACCGGTATCATCAATTCTTTTGTGAGGTCAGGATTTCCATAATCGTGTACATTCAGGCACATGTACTTATGCCCGTTTTCTATGAAAAAAGGAATGTCATCGACGCTCTCTTCATTCCGCACATAAAAGATTAATCGGTTGTTGCCGATGCCTAGGCGCGCATCATAGCCAGATTTAGCAAGCAGGAACCATTTGTAAAGCGTATACCGATTGTAATCTTCTGCTTTAGGGCTGATCTGCTGAGCAGTTTTCCGGATCAACTGATAGTAAATCCAATCGTTAAGATCGTGTGTGTCTTTATAATCGAGCAATTTATCCACTAATAGCTTATAATTGCTTGATTCCATGGCCTGGTAGAAATCTGAAACAGTTTTTTTGGAAAGCTCTTGCGATACAGGTACGGAAGATGATTTATCGAGTTCAAAATTGAACGTTCCATCAAAGAATTCGAAGCTGAAATTCTGGGCTATGGCAGATCCTGACGATACCATAAGAAAAAGTATCAGGATAAATTTATAGCCGTATTTGGTGGTTAAAGGCACTTGTTAACAATAAGTTAACATTAAAGATACGAAAAAATAATGTGGAAATGAAATTTTGCTTCATCTGCTCTGAGAGGAATCGTGTAAGTAAACCGTTATTATGAGCAGCAATACTATGCGATGTTGTGTTAAAAATTCTTTCCGATCTTTTCGAGCATCTCTGCAGGGATCTGCTCCAGATCAACAACGAGGAAGCCATCCAGTGCATCAGAAAACTTTGGATCAATATTAAAGCAAATGATCTTCGCGTTTAGCGCAATATACTGACGTAGCAGTACAGGAACCTTCAAATGGGTGGTTTCAACTTCCGAGATCAGGCTATCGAGATCTTTGAGACTTTCGCTTGCCTCCATAAGCAGGTCTTTATCAATCTTCGAGAAATCTACCTTGAATTCTTTACGAGGCTTAACATACTGTGCCAGCTCATGATCGAAATGATGATTGCTGATATAGTCGACAATAAGGGATTTTGAAAATTTGGAAAACCTGTTACTAATACTTACAGGGCCGATAAGGTAACGGTAATGCGGATTGTCTAGCAGATATTTGAGAATTCCTTTCCAGAGCAGGAAGAGAGGAAGAGGTTTTAGCTGATATTCCTTTCTGATCCAGGAACGACCTAACTCGAGGCTTTTTCTTAGGATAGGGTAGAACTGTTCCCGTATTTTGAAGAGCTCGGCGATATAAAAGCCTCTCTTTCCCATGCTGTAAAAGATCTCATCGCCATTACCGATGCGGTAGGCACCGACGATCATTTTTGTCTCGGTATCCCAAATGAAAAGATGGTTATAGTAAATGTCATATTCATCCAGATCGGTTTGTTTATTCGTGCCTTCTCCAACTTCTCTGAAAGTAATTTCTCTCAGACGCCCAATTTCTTTGATGATATAAGGGATATCTGAGGTATGACAGATATAAACTTCGTAATTCTTTTCAGTCCAGACCCTATGATCCTCCAGCCCCAATATTTCATTTTCAAGGATAGTTGGGGAAATAGCATCAACAATAGTTTTGGGTGTTTTTGAAATTTTAAAGATATTTCGCGGATTAAAGATCTTCTTCTCGTTTTCCAATCCTGTTCCGAGGGCATATGTTTTAGCTCGAAGGAAGTCAAGAAGCTTTGTGCTATTATCCCTGAATGAAATATCAGATGGCAGGATGGGCTTTCCGATCCGTACCCTGATCTTATGCCCATGTTTGTTAAAAATCTCTGAGGGAAGCTTAGCTGTCCTCAGCGTTGGATGAATAAAGCTAAGAAGATTGAATAGTAAGCCATTATTTCCATGAAAATATACCGGAACTACCGGGACATTGGATTTAGCGATGATTTTCCCAACAACCGGGTGCCATAGCTTATCAGTTATCTGCTGCGTTTCGAATTTGAATGTAGATACTTCCCCGGCAGGAAATATTCCTATTGGAGTTCCCTGTTGCAGCAACTCAAGGGTGTTTTTAATTCCGCTGATACTGGAAGAGTGTTCGACGTTTTCAAAGGGATTAACGGCAATGAAATAGTCGCTCAGGTTCGGAATCTTCTTTAAAAGAAAGTTAGCCATTAGTTTAGCATCCGGGCGAACCATGCACATCAGTTTTAGAAGAACTAACCCTTCAATCCCGCCATAGGGATGATTGGCAATTGCTATAAAGGCACCTTCTTTAGGGATATTTTTAAGGTCGTTCTCATCAAAATCAACAGAGATGCCTATTATCTGGAGTATTTTATCGACAAAGGTTGGTCCCTGGAGGTGTTCTGCTTTTTGAAAAACTTCGTTAACCTCGTTGATCTTCATCACTTCCATCAGAAGCGAAGCCAGACCTGGCAGATGAAGTTTGTCTAGTTTAGCGGCTTTAGAAAAGTCTTCCTTTGTAATGATCTTCATTTCAGTGTCGGCAAATAATATGATTCAAATTTCTCAAAATATTCTGTTATATTAGAAATCATCTATTTCTATCCCGAATAAAACGTGTATTAGGACATGTAGATTACATAACTGGTATTCGTGCCTGGCAGAGCCTTAATCAGCTAGCCATGAAGAAACATTTAACAACTTATTTCAGCTTTTCAAAAAAGGAATTAAACGGCATACTTGTACTCTGTATAGTTATAGTTTTGACTCTTGCTTTTCCAGTTTGTTACCGCTACTTTGATGAGCCTCAAAAGTATGATCTTACACAGTTTCAAGAGGAAATAGCGCTATTCGAGGCGTCAAAGACTGATAGGACTTATTATACCACTTTAAAATACAAGGTGGAGGAAAGCGAACTGGAGCCTGAATATTTTGAATTTGATCCGAATAGCGCATCAGTAATTGAATGGCAGAAGCTGGGACTTTCAGCGCGGCAAGTCACAATAGTCAGAAACTATGTGTCAAAGGGTGGAAAATTCTTCAGGAAAGAAGATTTAAAGAAAATATATTCCATATCGGCGAAGCAATATAAGGGGCTGGAACCCTATATCAGAATTGCGCAGCCCGAACGCAGGTATTATAGTAACCGGAAGTTACCGGTAGTTAACGGCAGCCATCCGAAAAAGGATATTGCAGTTGTTGAATTAAATGGTGCTGACTCAATTATGCTGGATCAGCTCCGGGGGATCGGTCCCGCATTTGCTTCCCGGACAATTCGTTTCCGGGAGAGACTGGGAGGCTTTTATGATAAAGAACAACTGAGAGAAATCTACGGAATGGATTCTGTTCGGTATTCAATGATCGAAAGCCAGATAAGTGTAGATGCATTATCTATAAAAAAGATTAATGTGAACAGGGCGACGTTCGAAGATTTAAGACGCCACCCATATTTAAACTTCAAACAGATTAATGCATTGATCCAATATCGCAAGCAACACGGCAATTATTCTTCTCCGGAGGATTTGAAGAAAGTTCTTATCCTGAATGAAGAAATTATACGTAAAATTGGGCCATACTTATCTTTTGATCCATGATCAGTACGAAACTGAAAAATGCGGTACGGGACATACCCGACTTTCCAAAACCTGGAATATTATTTAAAGACATCACACCAATATTAAAAGACGCACAATTATGCTCTGACGTTATTGATGCGTTTGTCAGTCAGATGAAAGACGATAAAATTGACGCAATTGCCGGTATAGAAAGCCGTGGGTTTTTATTTGGCCTTATGCTTGCCAATCGCCTGGGGATACCTTTCGTGCCAATCCGTAAGCAGGGAAAGCTTCCTGCGAAGACAATTCAGGAGCCTTGTGAGCTTGAATATGGCTCAGCGATCCTCGAACTGCACGAAGATGCACTAGTTTCGGGACAGCGAGTTATGATCCATGATGATCTGCTTGCAACGGGAGGTACGGTTTCCGCTGCTACACGACTTGTGCAAAAGTTGGGCGGAGTTGTAGCCGGTTACTCATTTGTAATCAGCCTTGACTTCCTGAATGGGAAAGAAAAGTTGAGGACTGTGTCGGATAATATTATTACACTGGCTTCTTATTAGTTGCCAGTTTCCAGTTGTCTATTGCCAGACTGGATGCCTAAGCACACGTCTCCAGCCTAGCGACTCAACTTATAACTTACAGCCTATAACTAAAGACGTATAATTTCCAACCTCCCAACTTCAACTTTTGGTTCTATAATTGCTACCTTGCGTGTAACCAATTATAATTCTATATGCAACCAACAATAGCTCCTGAGCAGGGAGGGATAAATTTCCATTTATCCGAAAACCAGCAAATGGTAATAGACATGGTTCGTAATTTTGCTGAAAAGCATATACGTCCGCATGTTATGGAATGGGATGAAGCGCAAACCTTTCCTGTAGAAACGTTCAAGAAATTAGGTGAGCTGGGCTTGATGGGCGTCCTGGTTCCTGAAGAGTATGGAGGTTCAGGTTTAGGATATCAGGAGTATGTGCATGTAATATCCGAGATATCTAAAGTTTGCGGTTCAATAGGATTATCGGTAGCCGCACATAACTCATTATGTACCGGCCATATTATGGCTTTCGGAAATGATGATCAAAAAAAGAAATGGCTTCCAAAACTGGCTTCGGCTGAATGGATAGGATCATGGGGGCTTACCGAAGCGAATACAGGTTCTGACGCTATGGGAATGAATACAACCGCCGTTTTAGATGGAGATCATTATGTGGTAAACGGATCGAAGAACTGGATCACTCATGGAAAATCAGGAAACGTAGCAGTTGTTATGGTTCGCACAGGTGAGAAAGGCGATTCTAAAGGAATTTCTGCCATTGTTATAGAAAAAGGAACTGCAGGTTTCACGCATGGTAAAAAGGAGAATAAACTCGGCATGCGCGCATCAGAAACAACCGAACTAATTTTTGATAACTGCCGTGTTCCAAAAGAAAACCTGCTGGGCAAAGAAGGCGAAGGATTCAAACAGGCAATGTACATCCTTGATGGAGGCCGGATTTCCATAGCTGCCTTATCACTCGGTATGGCCAAAGGTGCTTTAAAAGCTGCAGTTGAATATTCTAAACAAAGACACCAGTTCGGTCAGCCTATATCTAGCTTCCAGGGGATATCCTTTAAGATAGCAGATATGGCGACAGAGATTGAAGCGGCAGAATTGTTAATAATGAGTGCTGCTGATTTGAAGAATCAAGGTAAGAATGTGACCAAACAGTCTGCGATGGCTAAATACTATGCATCCGAAGTTTGTGTGAGAACGGCAACGGAAGCGGTACAGATCTTCGGCGGATACGGGTATACAAAAGACTTTCCTGTAGAGAAATTCTATCGGGATTCTAAGCTATGTACGATAGGTGAAGGAACATCTGAAATCCAGAAGATCGTGATAGCCAGAGAGATCATGCGATAAGGTAAGAGATTCGGTAACTAATATTTACTAAATTAGTTACCGAAACTAAACCTGCGTTCATGAAAAGTCTAGCTCTTCTGATTCTTCTTTACCTGCCAATCTTTTTATTCGGGCAAAACGCAGCAAAGCAATTCGTTTTGTTTGATGTTGAATATACCTACACCAAAACTGATGCGGATAATTCTACGCCCAGCAAGTCGCATTATTATATAAAAGGCGACAAACTTACCGCCCAGCCTAAAGATTGGACAAGCCCTGTCGATTATAGAAATGGTACAGTTCACATCCGCCTGGAGGTTATAGAAAAGCCAGCCGGCAGTGCACCAACAACCTGGACATTATGTTATATACCCAATAAAGGACAGAAAAATGGTTATGGTTGTACAGGTACGTCTATTTATCTTGAGAAAGGTATTTATGAATTGGATGTGCCCATGACCTCGTTCTGGGAAAATGAGTCTATAATTTGGACAGAAGGGATAAAGCAGATGGATCTGGTAATTAAGGATGATAGTGGGGGTGGAGGTCATGCACACAAAAGGATAGATCACGAACGGTTTTTCCCGACTAAAGTTAGAATAACGATGGTACAGGTAGCAGCCGGGGAAAAGTATGATTCCGCGTCTTTGCCGAATAGAAAAAGTAAGTAATATAAGTAATGTAGCGTTTGCGGATTTAGTGACGTATTAATTTGTAAACGCACATACTGATGAAATATCTGCTTAAAATTTTCACTGGGATCATAATTACCAGTTTGCTGTTCAGCTCATGTAAGAAGGCTCAAGTGGAGCTGCCCGGATCTCTGCAGGAAATAATCAAAAATTCTAAAGACTGTCAATGCAATCCTTATATCCAAAGTTATATTTGGAACGGAGAGCTGACCTATATGTCAAGCTGTGGGGGACCAGCATGTTCATGTACCCAGACGTATTTCAGTGAAGACGGAGCGCGAATCGAATTGCCTGCGAACTACAGCTTCGATAAATTTCTTAAGGAAAGTAAATTTGTTGGAACGGTCTGGCAATGTAAGTGACGCTTCGCTATCCATTCTTAATAACCGTTCGGACCTTCTGACGAACCTTTCTCCTCATCCTGATGCCTCTTATTTTTTCCTGATGTTCTTGTAAGGGCATTATACTTCCGTTGATATATTAGGCACTACAAATAATTTTACAAAACCTGTAAAATATCGTGCATTAGAATTAATTTTAGCGACGATTTTGCACTTTGCAGACTAAAATTATTTAGCGGAGCATCACCTAATGAAAAATACCAAGACATCAGATAAGGTTTTTAGTGAGGAAATTAAAAAACCTTCAGACTTTAAATTTGGGGCTACAGTTGCCAATGCTTTCGATGATATGGTGGAACGGTCTGTTCCATTTTACAACGAGATCCAGAGGATGATTATTGAACAGGCCATTGAGCATGCAGAGCCAGGTACGAATGTAATCGATCTGGGCTGTTCAACTGGAACTACAATGATAGGTCTGAATCCGTATGTTGACGAGTCGATCAAGTTTATTGGAATCGATGATTCTGCGGAAATGCTTAAAAAGTGTGACCTGAAGCTTAAAGAGGCAAACTTTACACGTCCGTATAAATTGGTGCTCGGCGATCTGCATGAAGATGTTAAAATTGAGAACGCCTCTGTTGTCATTCTTTGCTTAACTCTCCAGTTTGTCCGCCCCATCTATCGCGAAAAGCTAATCAAGAGGATATTTGACGGACTTACAAAAGGTGGAGTTCTAATTGTTTCGGAGAAAATCCTCGCAGAAGACAGCCTGTTTAACCGGAATTTTATCAAATATTATTACGATTATAAACGGAGGAATAGCTACAGTGAAATGGAGATCTCTCAGAAAAGAGAAGCCCTGGAAAATGTACTTATTCCCTATAAGCTCAGTGAGAATGTTAAAATGTTCAGAGAAGCCGGCTTCTCGCATATCGAAACGTTCTTTAAATGGTATAATTTTTCAGGCTTTATAGCGATAAAAAACTAAGATGCTAGCTATAGGAAACTTTTTTTTCAAGTACAGGAATCTCCTGTTTATATTTTTATATCTCGCGCTTTTTATTCCTTCATCAGAAATATTCAGGGAAGAAACATTCGGGCCGAATTACTATTTATATCCTCTCATTTTAGGTCTTGCAGTTACCATTTTCGGCCAGTTGATTAGAGGAGTAACAATAGCACTTAAGTACATCGTCAGAGGGGGGAAGAACAAGGAAGTGTACGCTGATGATCTGATTACGGAAGGCATCTTTACTCATTGCAGAAATCCCTTATATGTAGGAAATATTCTGATGTTAGTAGGTGTGGGAATTTTGATCAACTCCCTGCTGTTTGTGGCGGTCTTTATTCCTTTGTTTTTATTTATCTATCAAGCCATCGTACTTGCTGAAGAGCAGTTTCTTCGCAATAAGTTCAAAGGTCAGTTCGACGCATATTGCAGCAAGGTGAGCAGATGGTGGATTAATTTCAATGGCTTGGGCAAGACCATATCAGATATGGATTTTAACGGTAAGAGGTGGCTGATAAAAGAATACAATACACAAACAGTATGGGCGACGGGCATTGTGGTTATTCTTCTTTTTTATTACCCTCAGTTGACCAATTACGATACTGATTTAAGAGATAAGATATTTATAGTTTCCCTGGTGCTTTTGGGAATTTATTATTTCAGCATAAGGTATCTGAAAAAGAGCGGTACCTGGAAAGGGTAATGCTAACCAGAGTAGGTAGAACCTAGCGTGCGATTGCTCTAAAGGGGTTTGGGTATTAACTTCATATCGTCTCACAGGGCGATCCTTCGATCGAAGGTTAGTTTGAACGAAGGATCGCCGAACAAGACCCGAACAAGACCCTATCTAATCCCCGGCGAATCGGGGGACTATGAACCTTTATTATGAACCTATACTGCTTTTGATTTTCCCGGTATCGCAAACGGGTACATCCCGTTAGCATCAGGCATCACTTTAGGCAACGCATCCCAGCTTAAGGTATCAGGCATTAAGTTGATTGGTGAGTTCAGAGCATCATCCCACTTAACCTCTTTACCTGAATAGGTTGCGTAACGGCCCAGCAGAGCACTCATAGTACTCTTAGCGACCCGTTCAGCATCTGCAAATTTATATTCACCTTTATCTATGGCTTCGAACAGTTCATCGTGTTCGCTTTGATATGGATTCGGATCACCTTTTCCGGCATGAGTGAAAAGTACATTCCCTTTAGTATCCCACAGTTTTCCTGAATTAGTATTCGCATTTAGATAAACCCTTCCTTTGGTCCCCTGGAAGCTTTCATCCACACGATTCAAGGTTCCTTCATGGTGTCTGCACTGGCTTTGAATAACGGATCCATCAGCGTAAATAAATTCTACTGTGTGATTGTCATAGATTTCACCATATTCTTTCCCTGTACGAAGGAAACGACTGCCAGTGCCCTGTGCTGAGACAGGGTAAGCATTCTTTACCCAATTGGCAACATCGATATTATGCACGTGCTGCTCATTGATATGATCACCGCAAAGCCAGTTAAAATAATACCAGTTACGCATTTGGTATTCCATTTCAGTTTGGCCGGCAACACGGGGTCTTACCCAAACACCGCCACTGTTCCAGTATACCTGACCTGAAACGATATCCCCGGCAACTCCGTCTTCAATTCTTTTTATGGTTTCTCTGTAGGTTTTCTGGTATCTGCGCTGTAATCCAACTACCACATTCAATTTCTTGCGTTTTGCTTCCTCTGCTGTGGCCAGAACACTTCTTATACCAGGAGAATCAGTGGCGACTGGTTTCTCCATAAACACATGTTTATTCTGTTTGATAGCTTCAGCGAAATGTGTGGGCCGGAAGCCGGGAGGAGTTACGAGTAAGACCACATCCGCTTCAGCGATTGCTTGTTTATATCCATCAAATCCAACAAATTTCTTATCCTCCGGCACATCAACTTTGTCTTTGCCAAATTTCTTGAAGGCCGCGTCATAACTTTTATCTAATCTGTCACGAAAAGCGTCCGCCATAGCGACTACCTTGAGATTGTATTTTGTGTTCAAAGCCTGAAACAAAGCACCAGTGCCCCGTTCGCCGCAGCCGATCAAGGCGATTTTAATAGCACCGCCTTCTTCAGCGTATACGCCTGAGAATGGGATGTTGCTTAGCACCGCGCCACCAGCAATGATAGCAGATGTTTTCAGGAAAGCTCTCCGCTGTGGTTGATTAGTAGATTTTTTCTTAATGCTCATTGTTTATTATTTAAAAGTCCGCAATCGGTTTTTGATCGTAAAAAGTCTCAATTTCTGTTTTAGAAGGCGTTTTGAGGGGGCGTACCAGTCGGATCCCTACAAAAGGAGCTTCGGGAAACCACCAGTTACTCTTGGGTATCTGGGGATCTATTCTCTTCCAGTCTGGATCGGAACCTCTTCGAGCTGCAGATCTCAAAGCACTTGCACCGTCTTCGAATGAACCTCCGCGAACGGAATGAGGGTATAGATTTTCTGCTTTGGCAAGGGGATCAGTTACTTTTTTTTCTCCATGTTTTGAATAATAGTTTGGCATATACTGATCCAGTGTCCATTCAGCCGCGTTGCCATGCATATCGTATAAGCCCCATAGGTTCGGTTTTTTCTCGCCTACAGGATGTGTTTTTTCCATACTGTTGGATTTCGCCCAGGCATAGGTTGCGAGGAGGCTAGTGTCATTCCCAAATGAAAAGGCTGTCTGAGTGCCAGCACGGCAGGCGTATTCCCATTCAGCTTCGGTTGGTAATCTATAAAAGACACCTGTTCGGGTATAAAGCCATTTGCAAAATTGTATTGCATTGTACTGAGTCATACCTACAGCGGGATGCCCTTCTTTGCCCATTCCGAAAGTCATGTCAAGATAAGGTTTAGATGGCCTGGTGATGGCATCGACACTCAGATTTTTCGTCTGATCATAGTCCTGATAGACAAAAAGTTCATATATATCCCAGGTTATTTCTTTAGAACTCATCCAAAAAGGACTGATCTTTACTGAATGCACGGGTCCTTCATCTTGATTATGATCATCCGCTTTGTCATGGTTACCCATTCTGAATTCACCACCGGGAATAGCTTTCATCTCAAAATTTACACTTACGCCCGAAATATTTTGAACATAATCTGAGCTCTCTTTCTCCTGGCCAATGATATTTTGTGTGATGGATAATACAAATAAGGAAAGCAGAGCAGTTTTTCTATAGCTAATCATTAGGAATACCGGTATTCAAAGGAAAAATAAATTTAATCTTTCATGCTCAATATCTACAATATATGTGTGAAAGATTTTTTCCGTTATGGGATTGATGATAATGGAATATATTTTGATAGAGTACTTGACGGGACTGCCCGCCTATCTAACCTTATAAACAATGAAAGACAAAGAATTTTATCTGTCGGCAGAGATTAAGTATAACTGTGTGGATGTTGTCAAAATGTGGGGTACTGACTTTGAATTAAAAGTGTATTCTCTGACAGATACGGATTACGAAGTAGCCGAGAATTGTATTGAGCTGTATGGTGAGTCGAAACCTGACCTTTATGCTTTTGAAGTCAGCTTAGATGACGAGCTTTCTTATGATTATATGAACGATGCCATTCTCTGGTATGCAAATCATATAGGCAAGCCTGATATGGAAGTATCACGCACAGATCCCCGCGCTGATTTTCTGCACGACAGGCTTCCCGAAACCGGGATTTAAAAAGACAAAACTCAGGTAATGGATTTTTTTTGCATCTTCAATTCTGAATGGAGTTTATCAGCAAAGGCAGAAAATTTATAGAGGGAGTTCTTAACCATGACGATGACCCGATAAATAGGGCAAGGATACATATCCTGTTCTATTCAATGTCAGCGACCCTAACCATGGCGCTGATTGTTTTATCGGTTTATATTGTACAGGGCCCGTATTTACAGTTGATCCGTTTAACATTCGTAATAGCTGCCCTGGTTACGGGTATTTATAAGCTTGTCTTCAAAAGAAATTATAAGCCCGCAGCGCATATTATCATATGGATGCTTAATATGTTGGTTTGGACGAATATATTTCTCCTTATCCAGGCATTGAATATTGTAACTATACAGTATATAATTCTGACTATCACCTGCAGCTTCTATATGCTTAGCGCCCGGCATGGGATGATTTATTCGATAGCTGTTATGGTGCCCGTGCTTTTTCATTTTATTATTTACGGAACCAACAATATTCAGGTATTTGTTAACGCTCAGCAGGCTAGCGACCCGGTTTTCCTTACCGTGTTGCTTTTCAACTTTTTCCTGATGATTTTTATTAACTATCATTTTCTTAAAGCTTTTCATTTTGCTTTAAATAAATTGAAAGTTGCCCGCCTGGATGAGAAGATGCTAAATGATCGGTTAAAAGAGGCTATATCTGCAGCTGAAGCCTCTTCAAGAACGAAGTCGGATTTCCTCTCCACAATGTCTCACGAGCTTCGGACTCCTTTAAATTCAGTCATTGGAATGAGTTATGTACTTCTTGCCGACAATCCCAGAGAGGATCAGCAGGAAAATCTTAAAGTACTGCATTTTTCCGCAGAAAGCCTTCTGTCCCTAATAAACGACATATTAGATTTCAATAAGCTTGAATATGGAAAGCTCGAACTGGAATTTATAGAGTTCAATCCTGCCGAACTTATAAAAGGTATTCATGCTGGCTTGAAGTTTCAGGCTGAGGAAAAGGGCCTGATATTCTCTTTGCATCTAGATGAAAAGCTAAACGACACTATTCTGATTGGAGATTCAACTCGTTTGCTGCAAATTTTATTCAATCTAATCGGGAACGCTATCAAATTTACACCCAAGGGTCATGTACTTCTGCGCGTTGACGTTGTGTCTAATGAAGAGGATAGTGTTGAATTGAAGTTTGCCGTAACCGATACTGGCATTGGAATATCTGATAAACATCTTCATGTAATATTTGAGCCATTCTCGCAGGCATCGAGTAATATTAACCGGGAATTTGGCGGCACCGGGCTAGGCCTGGCTATAACAAAACAACTGCTGGAGCTTCACGATACCATTATGACCATAGACAGTGTTGAGGGCAGGGGCACTACATTTGAGTTTAAAATAAAATATAAGTGTGCCGCTCTAGGCGAATATACTGAGCGTTCAAGCTTATCTTCTGTGTCGGCAAATTCTGGAGATTTGTCTGATTTAAGGATCCTGGTGGCTGAGGACAATTCGATGAATGTACTCCTCATGCGTAAGCTGTTCCAGAGCTGGGGGATCAATGCTGACTTTGTGGTGAATGGAAGTGAAGCTTTGGAAAAAGTTAAGGAAAGCTCATTTGATGTAATCCTGATGGATATCCACATGCCAGTTATGGATGGATATGAAGCATCAAGACAGATTCTTAATTTCTATGAAAACAGAGAGGATAAGCCATGGATTATAGCACTCACTGCATCGGTCGCAAATGACATACACAATAAAGTAACTAGTGCAGGCTTAAATGACTACATCTCAAAACCTTTCAATCCGGTGGAGCTGAAAAGTCGGCTGGGTGCATTATCAGGTCAGAAAGTTAGGAATAAGGTCTAGTAAACTACTAAACTTAAGTCAGCGCTTTTAAGAACCTTTTATTTTCATCTGCTTTCTCAATTCTTCTTCGATTCGGCTGCAGCTTACTAAAAAGGGCTTGTCAACAATACTGATATTGAAGGATTGGCCTACTACGGTATAAGTACCTGATACTTTGCCAAGCGGTGAGCTGATTGCAAATTTTCCATCTGAGTTATTTCCCGCGAATGAACCACCAGCGCCGGAGATTGCCTGTTCTGCGGACCTGAGAAGTTCATCTGGCTCGCCATTAAATTCAATTGATATATTACACTTTGCCATTGCTTATGTCTTTATTTTTCTGTCTTAATCTTTCTTCTGCGATCTTCACTTCATCTTTTTCGGAAACGATTGTGTCCATCGAAATTTCGCGATGAGATTCGCTTTTGTTTTCTTTTTTTGTTGGTTCCAATCCAGGTCGGGCAATTGCTTTGTCCGTGTCAGATCCTTTCTTCTTTTTACTTGTCATTGCTTTCATAAATCTGGGTAGGTCTAATGCTAACAAGAGACAGGGAGAAATGTTCAGAATTTTATTTATCTAATCTTTTGATTTTTAATATTTTTTGTACATTTGCAATCCAATTCTGAAAGGGGGTATCTGTATATTATGATCATTATTAATGTAAAAGACGGCGAATCACTAGACAAAGCTTTAAAACGCTTCAAAAAGAAATTCGAAAAAACCGGTGTATTAAGAGAACTTAGAAGCCGTCAGGCCTACGAAAAGAAGTCTATTACCCGCCGTACAGAAGTAAAAAAAGCTATCTACAAGCAAGGATTAAACATCGAATCTGTTTAATTTTTCTTTAAGCATATAAAATCTTAAAACTATTTGTATATTCAATTTATTGATGTGCAAATGGTTTTTTGATGTTTATAGAGAGATTTAT
>JAZKIH010000091.1:0-9774 GCA_040384965.1 Bacteroidota bacterium
GAGGCGGGCATTTGCCTGCCTTTACTTGATATTTCTGGCATGCTGCAAAAATAAAAAACCTCTCCGGTTGGGGAGAGGTTTTCATCATAAATATTTTGTTTCTTACCTTGAGCTTGAAGCTACAACTTCACCTTTGATGTAAAGTACTTTAACAGGTGTACGGGCATTTGATTTAATGGTTACGGCCTTGGTAAAACCAGGTTGTACAGCTGCAGCATTAAATGTCACAGTGATGGTACCTTGTCCCCCTTTTTGAACCGGGTTTGTGGTATACTTCGGGACTGTACATCCGCAGGTGGATTCGACGTTGGAAATAATTAAGGGCTCTTCACCCACATTGGTGAAAACGAAATCTACGCTGACAGGTTTCCCCTGTGCAATTTTGCCGAAATCATGAGTCTCTTTCTCAAACTTAAAATCAGCCTTAGTTCCATCCTGCATGGCAGTGAAACCGATAAAGGCTATGATCACCGCGCATAATTTTATAAAATGTTTCATATCATGATTTAGTTTACTCAAATATAAACTAATATACTTAATTCAATAATCATTCCAACAAGCGGAATATCACTTGTTTAGCTTTCGGTATAAATTTAAATTTGGTTCTGGCTTTGAAAATCAAATTAATATTTTGCATACCGATTATCTTTTCCAGCTGGCTTTTGTTATTTTTGACCCACAAGCTGTGCTATGAAAGGAACCCAGGTGGTAGAGAATAATTTGCAGGATCAGGAGGAATTAAGCTTTGACGATTTCAGGAGCATTATAATTGAAGATTATAAAATTGCTTATGAAAGTCGCCAGGCTAGTCTTCTCGGGCGCAAGGAAGTTCTTACCGGGAAAGCTAAGTTCGGGATTTTCGGCGATGGTAAAGAGGTAGCTCAACTGGCCATGGCAAAGGCTTTTAAGGCCGGCGACTGGCGTTCAGGCTATTACCGCGACCAGACTTTTATGCTTGCATCAGGTATGCTAACCTTGCCTGAATTCTTTGCTCAGCTATACGCAAACACCGATATTGATGCTGATCCTGCTTCCGGCGGGCGGCAAATGAATTGTCACTTTGCCACACGTACTCTTGACGAGGACGGTGATTGGCTTGATCTCACATCACTTAAAAATTCTTCTGCAGACATATCTCCCACAGGAGGACAAATGGGGCGCCTTGTAGGTCTTGCCCTTGCGTCTAAGATGTTTCGCAACAATCCTGCTTTAAAGAGCCTTAAGAAATTTTCTGTTGGAGGCAACGAGGTTGCATTTGGAACTATTGGAAATGCATCTACTTCAGAAGGGATCTTCTTTGAGGCAATTAATGCTGCCGGCGTACTCCAGGTACCTATGGCAATTTCGATCTGGGATGATGCTTACGGAATTTCAGTTCCAGCGGAATATCAGACCACGAAACAGGACATATCCGAAATTCTGAAAGGTTTTCAGCGGGATGAGATGGGTGAGGGGTACGAGATATTCAAGGTAAGAGGCTGGGATTACCCCGGCTTATGCGAAACTTACGAGCGGGCCATTAAAATTTGCCGCGAACGCCACATACCTGTAATGATACATGTAACCGAGATGACGCAGCCTCAGGGCCATTCAACTTCAGGTTCGCATGAACGATATAAGGATAAATCACGAATAGATTGGGAGAATGAATTCGACTGCATGCTGCAGATGCGCAAGTGGATGATCGAATCTGCCGTTGCCACTGATGAGGAACTGATCGAACTGGAAAATACTGCTAAAACCTATATCAAAAATTGCCAGAAACAAGCCTGGGCAGACTTTAATGCCAAGATGAAGACCGAATTAGAGGTTGCAGCAGATTTGATAGAAAAAACTGGAAACGATGGACTAATAGCGGAAGCCAGAACTTTAGCGGCAAGTCCGGAACCATCCCGCAAGGATGTAATAGCTTTGGTAAGACAGGCTGCGAGAAGACTTAGAAAGGACGATTCTGAAGCGAAAAACGCCTTGTTGAACTGGTATAATGAACAACATGACAGTATTTTCGACCGTTATAACTCCAAACTTTTCACCGGGTCAGCAGACTCGCCCTTAAATGTTGCTATTCTTGACGCAGAATATGGTGATGAAACCAGAAATGTGGATGGAAGAGAGATATTGAATGCCTGCTTTGAAGCAAATTTTAATCGCGATGAGCGTATAGTTGCTTTTGGAGAAGATGTAGGTGCAATCGGTGACGTCAATCAAGGCTTTGCAGGTTTACAGGCAAAGTTCGGTAAGATGCGTATCTCCGATACTGGAATTCGTGAGATGACCATCATAGGTCAGGGTATAGGACTTGCTATGCGTGGGTTACGGCCAATCGCTGAAATTCAGTACCTCGACTATGTGTTATATGCTCTGAATATACTAAGTGATGACCTGGCTACGCTGAGTTACCGGACTAAAGGCCGGCAGAAAGCTCCGCTAATCGTTCGGACAAGAGGCCACCGTCTGGAGGGAATCTGGCATTCCGGATCACCAATGGGTGTAATTATAAATTCATTACGGGGCGTTCATGTATGTGTACCCCGAAATATGACCCAGGCCGCTGGTATGTACAACACACTCCTGCGCGGTGATGAACCGGCGCTGGTTATCGAATGTCTGAATGGATATCGTTTGAAAGAAAAATTACCTTCCAATCCCGGGGAGTTTACAGTGCCATTAGGTAAGGTTGAGATTTTGAGAGAGGGAACAGACCTGACATTGGTATCGTATGGTTCCACCCTTCGTATCGCAGAAGAAGCGGCTGAAGAACTGGAGTCTATGGGCATATCAACGGAAATTGTCGATATACAAACTTTCCTTCCTTTTGATCTGAATAAAGGTTGTGTTGAATCTCTTCGTAAAACAAATAAACTTCTTGTTGTAGGTGAAGATGTACCAGGAGGTTCATCAGCATTCATAATGCAGCAGATCCTTGAGCTCCAAAACGGTTATCAATACCTTGATGGTAAACCGCGGACATTAACTGCAAAACCTCACAGGCCACCGTATGGTTCTGATGGCGATTATTTCACAAAGCCATCTGTTGATGATGTGATTGAGATCGTTTACGAAATGATGAACGACAGTAACCCCGAGAAATTTCCTGATTTGTACTAACTAGTTTGGCTAAAGCCAAATGGCAAGGGCTAAAAAAATGCCCCCAGCTGAAGCTGGAGGCATTAAATGCATACCCTGGCGGCACGCCTGACCGTACTACGTAAGCTGACCACCTACATTCTGATCACCTTATTCCTCAAATAATGATCTGCCAGCACTAAAGCGGCCATGGATTCTACTATGGCAACGGCGCGTGGAACAACACATGGATCGTGGCGGCCTTTGCCCTGAACGCTGGCAGCGTTGCCTGATGAATCCAGGCTAGCCTGCTCCTGCATTATAGTTGCAACCGGTTTAAATGCTACCCGAAAGGTGATATCCATACCATTTGAAATACCACCCTGAACACCGCCGGAGAAGTTTGTAAGAGTTTGAAACTTATTGTCCTCATTAGTGCCGGGGGCAACAAAAAGGTCATTATGTTCTGAGCCTTTCATTTCTGAGCCTGAAAAACCAGATCCGTAGTCAAAGCCATGAACAGCATTTATGCTCAGCATAGCTTTACCGAGATCAGCATGAAGCTTGTCAAAAACAGGCTCACCTAATCCGACAGGACAATTCCTGATCACACAAGATATTTTCCCCCCAACTGTATCACCGTCTTTTCTTATCGAATCGATCAGCTCTATCATTTGGTTTGCCGTTGCCGGATCTGCGCAGCGAACAATATTGTTTTCCCTAATCTCAAGTAATTCGCTTAAAGAATTGAGATCAATGTTAGGTGCGTCGATCTGTCCTACAGAAGAAACGTGAGCAAAGATCTCGATCCCAGCTTGTTTTAAAAGCAGTTTAGCAATCGCCCCTGAGGCAACTCTTGCTGCTGTTTCCCGGGCAGAAGATCTTCCTCCACCGCGATGATCACGGTGACCATATTTGGCATCGTAAGTGTAGTCTGCATGGGAAGGTCGATAGGCATCCTTGATGTGTGAGTAATCTTTAGAGCGCTGATCTTCATTAGGAATGATCATCGCGATCGGCGTGCCAGTGGTTTTACCTTCAAAAATCCCCGAAAGGATTTTCACCGTATCACTTTCTTTACGCTGAGTAGTTATTTTCGACTGACCCGGCTTGCGTTTATCCAGCTCAGACTGAACGAACTCCATGTCGACTTCCAGATTTGAAGGGCATCCGTCGATGATCACCCCGATGGCTTCACCATGTGATTCACCAAAGGTTGTGATGCGGAATAATTGCCCGAAAGAGTTGCCAGCCATAAATTAGGTATGAGGTATGAAGTAGGAAGTATGAGATTGGCTTTCAGCCATCAGCTTTGAGCTTTCAGCTTCCGGCCTGGAGCCGCGGGAAGCGGGTAATGAGAAGCAATAAATAGTGTTTTTTTTCATCAGAACTATATCTCAAATCTAGTTATACTTTGCGGATTTCATATCCGATACTTTCCAGATCGCTCCAGAAATTCGGGTATGATTTTTCTACTACTTTATGATCTTCTATCTCCATTTCATTTAGTACTAATGCAAGAGGAGCGAAAGCCATAGCCATACGATGGTCATCGTACGTATTCACGCGTATGGATTTGCTTAAATCCCTTCCTGAGCAATCCAGTTTATAGGTTAGATTCTTTTCGATCAGCTTAACACCTATTTTGGCAAGCTCTACCTGAAGTGCGTTTACGCGGTCTGTTTCTTTGATTTTCAGAGTTTCAAGGCCAGTGAACGTAGCATCGTGCCCCAGAGCGGCGCAAACAACAATCACAGTTTGAGCAAGATCCGGACACTCCTTGAAATCAAAGATCTTTCTCTCCAGCATTTTAGGCTCTTTTTTCAGATGCACACCACCGTTTTTAAATTGGGAAGTGATACCAAAATTTGCCATAATTTCTGTGATCTTGCTATCGCCCTGAAGACTATAACCATTTAATCCCGGCAGGAATAGTTCGGCTTCATCAGCCAGAGCGGCAATTGCATACCAATAAGACGCCGCACTCCAGTCAGGCTCAACACTAATTGCCGAATTGGCATAAGGCTGGTTAGGAATATGAATGACATTCTCGTCCCATGTATATTTGATGCCCGCCTGCGACAGCATCGCAAGAGTCATCTCAACATATGGCCTGGAAGTTAATTCACCTTCAATAACCAGATGCAGGCCTTTTTCAAGCAGCGGAGCGGCGAGCAATAACGATGAGATATACTGGCTGCTAATGTCTCCTTTTATAGAAACCCGATCTGATTTTTGTTTCAAAGGCCCACGAATATTGATAGGAGGATAGCCATCTTTTTCAACATAGTCAATCTCAGCGCCAAGCTCTCTTAAGGCGTCTACCAGTATCCCGATAGGGCGTTGCTTCATTCTCGCAGAACCGGTGAGAGTAACTTCGCCATCCTGCAAGGTATAATAGGCCGTCAAAAAGCGCATAGCGGTTCCGGCAGGGCCGATATCGACAAGCTTTGGGTTATTAGGTATCAGGTATGAGCTATCAGGTATCAGGTTTGAGCTTTGAGCTGTCAGGTTTGAGCTTTGAGCTGTCAGCTTTGAGCTGTGGGCGGGTAAGCCAGTTTCACCTTTCACGTTTCCACTTTCAACTTTTGAAGGCTGTAAGATACCAAGCAAAGTCACCGTGTCTGCTGCTTCGGAAACGTTCTTGACAGTAACAGTGCCCTTGCTCATGGCCTGCATGATCAGTGCCCGGTTACTTTCGCTTTTTGAACCTGTCAGATGAATGGTACCTGACAGCTTCTTGACCGGAGCTGAAATTTTTATGCTTGCTGAACTCATTTTTCTTCAACAACCGGTTTGTCGTTCATGATCTCGGTTTGCTTGCGGATAGATTCGCTGTGAATTAGCTCAAGGAATTTTCCGGTGAAGTTCAGGTCAAGCTTTAGGGCACTTGCAAAAGCACTTCTCTTATGCATGATCTGATCCCAACGATTTACCTGAAGAATTGTAACACCGTTATCTCTTTTGTACTCGCCTATTTTTTGAACTACCTGCATACGTTCAGCAATCTTTTGAATGATCTGATCATCGATTTTATCAATGTTCTCACGTAATGAAGCAAGCTTATCAGTAAATTCTTTATCTCTGATTTCTGGTTTACGCAAAGTAAGGTGATCCATTAATTCAGAAAGAGCTGAAGGAGTTAATTGCTGTTTTGCATCAGTCCATGCTACCGACGGGTCAAGGTGCGACTCGATCATAAGCCCCTGCATATCCATATCAAGAGCTTTTTGCGAAATGTATGGGATTAGCTCTCTGTTACCGCAAATGTGGCTTGGGTCATTAATGATCGGCAATTCCGGACAAAGGGTTTTAAGCTGGATGGCAATCTCCCACATTGGTTCGTTACGGAAGGCTGTTTTCTCAAATGAAGAGAACCCGCGATGTATAGCGCCCAGTTTGGTGATACCCGCATTGTTGATACGCTCAAGCGCACCGATCCACAATTGAAGATCTGGATTAACAGGGTTTTTAACCAGTACCGGAACATCAACACCCTTAAGAGCGTCGGCAATTTCCTGAACAGTAAAAGGATTCACAGTTGAACGGGCGCCAACCCAAAGAATGTCAACACCTGCTGCCAAAGCTTCTTCTACGTGTTTAGCAGTCGCAACTTCAACAGCTGTCGGCAAGCCTGTTTCTTCTTTAGCACGCTTTAACCATTCCAGGCCAATGCTTCCAATTCCTTCAAATTCCCCCGGACGAGTACGCGGCTTCCATATACCAGCTCTCAGCACTGATGCTTTTCCTGTCTTTGCAATTAAATGAGCGGTCGCTATTAATTGATCTTCTGTTTCTGCACTACAAGGTCCTGCAATTAATAGAGGCTCGCTTGTTTGTTTAAGCCATGTATTGATTGGCTCTAGTTTTAAGTTAAGTTTCATTGGGTTGTGGGTAATATGTTGTATGTAAATTAGTTCGTTGTTCGGTGTATTAGGTATCAGGTATCAGGTATCGGGGATCAGGTTTCAGGTATCAGGTTTCAGGTATCAGGTATCAATTGTCAACTGTCAACTGTCAACTGTCAATTGTCAATTGTAGACTATACTTTGTCATTCTTTACGTATTCTCCCATTATGGTAAAGTTTACTGTATGTTTCAAAACTTTACGGATCGCTACATCATAATCGGGCTGGTTTTTCCATTCTATATCTACATAGAAGTTATATTCATTTCTTTTTCCAAGTACAGGCATCGACTGAATCTTACTGAGGTTAATGTTGTGATCCGACAAAATATTCAGCACCGTAGCCAGCGATCCAACAGAATTTCCAACCTGGAAACTCAAAGACGCTTTATTAAATGAGGCATTTTCTTGTGTTTTATCTGTCAGGATCAGGAAACGGGTGTAGTTCTTCTTATTCGATTCGATCCGGCGCTCCATCACTTCCAGGCCATATAATTCGGCGGCGAGGTTATTGGCAATAGCAACGGTATCTGTCAGGTTTTCTTCGCGGATCTTCTTTGCGCAAGCGGCCGTATCCGAGCTTTCGATGACCTGCAATTGCGGGAAATCGTCAAGGAAGTCGCTGCACTGACGGATAGCGATCGGATGGGAGGTAACGTATTTGATATCCTCAAACTTAACCCCAGGTAAAGCTAAAAGATGCAGCTGGATGGCCAGATAAACTTCTCCTACAATCGGAAAGTTATATTCGCGCAGCAGGGTGTAGTTAGGCAGCAAGCTACCAGCAATTGAATTCTCAATAGCCATAACCACGTAATCGGCTTGTTTCTGCTTCAATACATCGCAGGTGCGTTTGAATGAGTCGCACTCAATAGTTTCGATATCCGTACCAAAGAACTTAAATGCTGCTTCTTCGTGAAAAGATGCCCTTGTTCCCTGAATTGCTACGCGTTTCTTCTGCATTTTAATGGTCATAAAAAAAGTCCCTGCTTTTGGCAGGGACTTTTTGCTAATTTCTTTATAGATTATTGCATATTCTCCCCGCTCTTACTGTGGATAGTAAAAATAAGCGAAGTAATATGTGCTGTTAATGTTCATTTTGTGTTCTGTGATCCAAATGTACAAAGAAAAATGACTTTGTCAAGAGGAAAGTGATTTTTTTATACCGAAGGCTGTTTTGGTATTCGGGATAAATAGAATGGTGGGGTTTTAGGGGTTGGATAATTGGGAGAGGATGGATAAGGCGGGAATATCACTTAGGTAAAAAAATAAATTGTAGAGTTGATAAATATTACCAATTGCCGTCGGAGATTATTTGAAGAATATTCAATTGGAAAGCAGAAAGGAATTGGAATATTTCAATTTATTTGGGCGTTGCCCCGTGGTGCGGGGCCGGGCTTTACACTTCAATCTTTTTACGCTTCGCGCAAAAAGGATTTCCGTTTCAATCCCTAACGCGGGCTCCGCTTCAAAATGAGATGGAGGGTAATTTGAAGGGCTTCTCCGCCAAGACCGATTACGTACAACCTACAACTTATAGCGTAGCACTGTAATAATCCAGGCTCTCAAAAATCTCTTCTTCTGTACAAAATACATCAAACCCGCACTTTCCAATTTCACTTAATAAGGAAAAGCTGATCTGGCCGGCATTATTTTTCTTATCATTCTTCATGATCTCTAATAGTGCCGGGTAGGTATCTTTCTTCAGGTTGTATGCGGGATAGACTTCTTTGATAGCTTGAACGGTTTCATTCAGGTCTGATTCGCTTAATCCATTTTTCTTAAAAGAAAGATATGCCTCGCAGATGAATCCAATCGCTATAGCTTCGCCATGGAGCAGCGGCGATTTGCCAACGGTTAATGAATGGCTTTCAACTGCATGGCCAATTGTATGTCCGAAGTTCAGGATCTTGCGCAAGCCCTTTTCAAACGGATCCTCTTTAACCACTTCATTCTTTATTTCAACAGAACGGTAAATGTGCTCATCGTTCAGACCTAATGGACCGGCATTTTTTACCTGGTCAAAAAGAGACCTGTCATATATCAGCCCATGCTTAATTACCTCGGCAAAGCCTGATCGCACCTCGCGCTCGTCAAGGGTTTTCAGGAAACCAGTATTTATGAATACAGCTTTTGGCTGGGTGAACGTGCCGATGATATTTTTCACATTGTCCATATCGATTCCGGTCTTGCCGCCAACTGATGCATCAACCTGTGAAAGGAGAGTAGTAGGAACCTGTACAAAGTCTATCCCTCGTTTAAAAGTAGATGCTGCAAATCCACCCATATCAGTTATAACGCCCCCGCCTAAATTGATCATCAGGCTATTGCGTTCAGCACCAAAATCCAGCAGCATCCGCCAGATGCCAATACAGAAGTCTATATTTTTATTTTCCTCACCCGGGGTTACTTCGATCAGGTCAAAATCCACGCCATCTAATATTTCCTGTACAGCAGGCAGGCAGTGCGTCTCTGTATTGGAATCAACCAGGATAAAGACTTTGGTATATTTGCTTTCGGAAATGAAGTTCTTCAATTCCTGTAAACTATTCTCGAAAAATATAGGGTAACTTATACTGTTGATAGGCTTCATTGTACGTTTATTTTTGTGCCGTTATATTCAACAATATCTCCGCGCCGAACCTTCAGGCGCTTGCGAAGATCTACTTCGCCATTGCATTTTACAAGGCCATCAAGAACGACCAGCTGGGCTTCGCCACCGCTTGCTACCAGGTTTGTGGCCTTTAGCAGTGCGATCAGCTGTATATATTCCCCTTCGAGTTTGAAATCAAGCATGGGAC
>JAZKIH010000091.1:9874-44801 GCA_040384965.1 Bacteroidota bacterium
AGCAGTGCGATCAGCTGTATATATTCCCCTTCGAGTTTGAAATCAAGCATGGGACGAAGTTACATAATTAGGAGAAGTGTTGAGTACTTAATACTTGGTACTTGATTCTTGATACTTGATTCTCCTTTGCTACCTTTGTGCCCATGCACAAGCCTGATGCTAACCAATCCAAGCCTGTCCAAAAGGCCCTTGACTTTGATAATACAGAAATAGCCTTCAGAGGGAATTCAAATTCCGATCTGGAACGTGCCTATTGGCTGTTTAAGATCATCAGCGTTAAGCTGCTGACCAAGATCGGTCCGCCGCTAACAAACTTCGCCATGGCCATAGGCTTACCTATCAAGCCATTGATCAAAGCCACGATTTTTGAACACTTCTGCGGGGGAGAAACAATTGAAGAATGCGAGAGCACGATCAGCCAGCTTGACAAGGGCGGCGTGGGATCTATACTCGACTACTCTGTTGAGGGAGAAGATGAAGAGAAAGTCTTTGACGAAACCTGTGCCGAGATCATGCGCACAATAGCCCGTGCTGATGGAGACAAGCGTATCCCGCTGACGGTATTTAAAGTGACCGGTCTGGGAAGATTTGATCTGATCGCAAAAAAAGATGCGAAGGAAACTCTCAACGAAGAAGAAAGCGCCGAATTTCAACGAATATCTAACCGGATTAACCAGATCTGTTCATTAGCTCATGAACGCTCTGTTCGGGTGATGATTGATGCTGAAGAAAGCTGGATCCAGGATAGCATCGATCAGCTTGCTTTAGAGATGATGCGCAGGTATAATCAGAATAATCCTATCGTTTATAACACCTATCAGCTGTATAGAAATAATGTGCTGGAATGTCTGCGTCAGGATAAAAAGACTGCCTTTACTGATGGATTCATATTGGGAGCGAAACTCGTACGCGGTGCATACATGCAAAAGGAGCGGAAGAGAGCAGAAGAAAAAGGTTATCCTTCACCTATAAATGCAACCAAAGAAGAAACGGATAATCATTATAATGATGGCCTTCGGTTTTGTATCAGCAATCTGAATACAATCGCTTTTGTAGCCGGTACACACAATGAAGAAAGCTGCAGACTGCTCGCAGAGCTGTTAGATAGCAAGAAAATCAAGCACGATCATGATCACGTCTATTTTTCTCAGCTTCTGGGAATGAGTGATAACCTCAGTTTTAATCTTGCCGCAGCAGGCTATAACGTAGCCAAGTACGTTCCTTATGGCCCTGTCAAAGCTGTAATGCCTTACCTGTTTCGCAGGGCAGAAGAAAATACTTCTGTAGCAGGACAAATGGGGCGGGAGTTAAAGCTGATTGTGAAGGAGAAGAAAAGAAGGAAGCTGAAGTGAGTATCGAGTACTGAGTATCAAGTATCAAGACGTCCACAGAGAGGGTTAGGCGGTGCGCATAATTAACCGCAAAGGTCAGCGCCTGAACAGCAATATTATTGCAAGAGGTTCCGGCTTTCGCTGGAATGACATACCTGTTTTATAAAATTGAGGGAAGGAATTGAGGCCAGCGGCCACCATTCCATTCCCTCTTTAACGCCAAAAATTTGTCATGCCCCCGCGCGGGAGGAGACTCAATACTTATTCCGGTACGGGGGTGTCCAGCTGCCGCAGAAGATCATCCGCATTATCATCTGCATACATGCCGTACGCATTGATAAGCGTGCCTTTTACATCATGATGCAATGATTTGATCGCATACAGAACGGAGTTATCGTCCGGATCGCTTGCACCTTCAAAGCGATATACTTTAACAATTTCAAATTCTTTCGGGCTTAATGTGATATCACCACTCTTAAGCTGGTTATTGTGGATGTTGAAATCATGGGTAAAGCCCTCATCTTTCAACTTATTTAAGGTGCCCACAAGTGTCGGTTTTTCTATTGGATTTGCCATGTAAAGATAACAATGGGGGCTTGGGAATTGTTTTTATTGAGTTTAGAGTTGAGATCCGATAGCTATCGGGTGGAGAGTTATTCTGGGTACTGGAGATTCCAGCTTTCGCTGGAATGACAAACTTTAGGGGGTAATTGGGAGATTCCGGCATTTTCCGGAATTGTACGCGAGAAAAAACGAGCCTATTTCAAAATTTCTCTCTTCCGGTCAGTAGATCCCACCACAAAATAAAATCACTCGCTAAGCTGTATCCCGGATATTTAAACGTGGCGGGCTTGTTCTTTTCGAAGAAGTAATGGCCAACCCAGGCAAAGCCATAGCCTACAAAGGGCATAAGTATCAATAATCGCGCGTCACTAAACAAAATGGCAGCGGGAATAAGCAATACAACGATTGACGTGCCGATGAAGTGGAGGTTGCGGCTTGTTGAATTGCTGTGCTCTTTAAGATAGAAAGGATAAAATTCTTTCAGGGACGAGATTCGCTGGTCTTTCATATAGCAATATAATGAGATTAGTACCAAGTAGCAAGTATCAGGTCGAGACTTGGAACTTAATTACTATAATAGTCCCGCGCCATATAAATATCCCTTTAGGGTCTCGTCTGCAGTCAGTAAATGCGTTTGTAAACCCAGATCAGCTGCGGTTTTAAGGTGCTGAGGGCTGTCGTCGATGAACAGCGTCTCTTCGGGCTTTAGTCCGTGCGCATCCAGCACAAACTGAAATATGTCGGCGTTTGGCTTTCTCATTTTCATGAGATGAGAGTAGTAGTCTTTTTCAAAAAATATCTCGTTTGAAGGAAGATTAAATTCATTCTTCAGGTACTCCATGATCCACTTGTAATGAATCTCGTTATTGTTGCTCAGCAGAAATGTGCGATACTTTTTCTTAGCCTCGAGCAGTACTTCGTGAGTGCCCTCCGGGACACCGATCAAAAGAGTGTTCCATGCATTATCAATTTGCTCGTCAGTTAAATCAGGTTGCCCGGTAATCCTGCGAATACCCTGCCTGAAGTCCTGCGGAGTAATCATTCCCTTTTCGAAATCATCAAACAGCGGATCGTGACCTGTGTGTGCGAAGAAGCGTTCAACGTTTTTAATCCCGAGCTCTGTGAAGCTGTGCTGGGTTCTTTTAAAATCGATCCGAAATATCACATTGCCGTAATCGAAAATTATATTTCTTATCTTATTTAAATTCATTCTATATTAGTATAATGTTCTGAGGGCTAGCATCCCTGCGAATATATTGCCTGTACCTATTTTGTAAGCAGGAATAGCCATGATTTAGTAATGACCTACATTCCTAATATTTATTCGTCGGTACTTCTTGTAAGCGGTATAATTACCCTGCTGCTTTGCATTAATATCTTCCGAAGGTATGAGGTTGTAGTGCGATGGTTTGGATTTATGGTTCTAACTATCGCTGTCTGGGCGCTAAGTTATGGATTTGAATTAGCAACCACCAACTTACCGGAAATGCTTTTCTGGATAAAACTGGAGTACGTAGGCATTTCATTTCTGCCCGCCTGCTGGTTTTTCTTCATAGTTAAATTTACCGGGAAGGACGAATGGATCACAAGGCGAAATTTAAGCATGGTGCTCATCATTCCAATGCTTACGCTCATTTTTGTGTGGTCTAATGAATTGCATCACCTGCACTACAAAAGCGTAGGGGTAGATTCTTCGGGATCATTCCCTCTGCTGAATATAGAACGGGGGCCGTGGTACTTCTTTCATACCTTTTACTTTTATGTCATGCTGGTATGGGGCATTCTGCTATTATTAGATAAGTTCAGAAGGGCAAGTAAGGTGTTCAGGATGCAGAATCTGACAATACTCATCGCTGCATTTATTCCCTGGGTGGCGAATATTCTTTATTTTTTTGGCCTCCGGCCTCTGGGGCATATTGATATTACGCCATTTGCTTTTATAATTACCGTACTTCTGCTTAGTCTGGGGCTAATGAGATTTCGGCTGCTGGACATTATTCCTGTTGCCCGGGAACGCGTTCTCGAATCGATGAAAGAGGGGCTGGTGGTTGCAGACAGCAAAGACCGGATCATTGACATGAACAGAGCGATCCGCGGCATACTTTCTATCGGGGAGCCTAACCTGATCGGCAGAGAGTTAAAGTACATTCTTCCCCGTCAGCCTGAACTCTATAACCTGATCCAGGCGCGCACAGGCGGACAGATCCAGATCGAAATTGCGAAGGGTGACCGCCCTGTATACCTTGAGGTTACACTTTCACTGCTCAATGAGGAGCAGAATGTATATGCCGGAATTATTATCCTTTTCAGGGATATCAGCCACCGGGTAAATACGGAAACCCAGATCAGACAGCAGGCAAAGCAATTGCTGGCTCTGAATAAGCTTAAGGATAAGATGTTTTCAATCATCTCGCATGACCTTCGCAGCCCGCTGATCAATTTGCTGGATATTCTGAAGATGATTGACGACGATATGATCACTGAAAAGGAATTCAGGGGTCTCGTGCCGCAGCTTTCGAAAAATGTAGGCTATACTTCCGGCCTCCTGGAGAATCTGTTGTTCTGGTCAAAAAGCCAGCTTCACGGAGAAGTAATTAAGCCGGCTGACATTAACGCCCGGGAAATCAGCGAGAATGTGCTCCACCTTTTTGATAAGCCGATTGCTGAAAAGAAAATTATCCTTGATAATAAAATCAGTCCGGAAAGCAGTGTTTATGCCGACCGTGATATGCTGCAGCTTATCATCAGAAATCTGATCTCTAACGCGGTCAAATTTTCTAAGCATGGTGGTATCATCAGACTTACATCTTCAGACCATAATACCTACACGCGGTTATGTTTCAGCGACGAGGGTGTTGGCATATCCGGTGAGGATCAGAGTAAATTATTTGAATTAGAAGCATTCACCACACCGGGCACAGACAATGAGCAGGGTACAGGACTTGGGCTTTTACTTTGTAAAGACTTCGTAGAGAAGAATAAGGGCAGAATATGGGTGGAAAGTGAGCTTGGGCAGGGCAGTAAGTTTTGCGTGGAATTACCGTCGAAAGGGGAAAAAATTATTGTTGAGGAGAAGAAAAAGGCTCAGATATAGGTAATTTATCTGGTCTGGCTTAAAGACGCGTACATGGCGCTGGCCGTTGCAGACGAAATCTGCCTGTGTGGAATCGAGTGGCTCCCATAGGCTGTTTCTTCGATTTTAAAAATTCTAAATTCTATTTTCAAATTACGCAGGATTTGTGTAAAATTGCAGCCTTAATCAATTCCGCCCCGTGCGGGAGTGAGCGCCCATAGCTCAGTTGGTTAGAGTAGAAGACTCATAATCTTTTGGTCCCTGGTTCGAGCCCAGGTGGGCGCACATACAGAAAGCTTCTCGCAAGAGAAGCTTTTTTTGTTTAACACGTCTCAACATCAATGAGATTAAACTGGAAAGTTGCCAGAGGGCATAACGCAATCATTTGTAGCGAAGCACTAATGAGAAGCGTGGTCTGGTAAACATTGCGAACCGGGTAAATTTGGTGCGAAATAATCTCTGAGTATTAATTGATTTTTTAATATTGCCAATTTCCTGGCTTACTTAACACCCGTCGCTGTTATTCTAACAGGTATTTGCTGAGCACGCTGACCAAAGGGAAAATTAAATAGTACTCAATATTTTCCTTCATTGTATATGCAACTATTTTTGCAGTATTTAGTAACAAAATAAGGAAATAAGCATGTCTGATACAAAAGTTTTTGAGCCTGGATCATATCGTTACCTTCGAGGTGTAAGGCAGTATTCTGCAGGTATAACGGCACTCGATGGTTATAGATTAGAACGGGTACGATTCAGTCGTCCGCTGCCACTAATAGAGGGCTTCTTACGCATCCGACAACATCTGGAAAACTTAGGTCGTCCGCTCGCCGCATTTGGAGCCTGTGAATTACGTTCACCCGACCCATTTACCGAACATGGCTTTGTTGAATTCAACAACCTTTATATAAATACTTTAAAAGAGTGGGGCATTTTCGAAGAGGGTAGTGACAATCCCGTATCCCGAACAAATGTTTGTCCGGAGTTCAATAAACCATTGAGTCCGAGTATTCATGCTTTTCACTACACTATGCCTGATGCTGAAGCAAAACCCTCTTTTGTAATCGCTGGAACTGCTGAAGCCCCTGAGGGTAAGAGTGATTATCGCACTCACAGTATTAGTCTTGGAGACATATCCCAGGATGGCCTGATGAAAAAGGGGCGCTGGGTCCTTAATGAGTTAGAACGCCGAATGGCTGGCCTGGGTTTTACCTGGGCAGATTCTACGACAACCCAGCTGTACACAATCCATAATATTCATCACGTAATGGTGGGCGAAATTGCAAAACGCGGTGCGTCGTTAAGTGGTATTGACTGGCATTACAATCGGCCGCCAGTCCAGGATTTAGAATTTGAAATGGACTGTCGCGGAGTCCATTTCGAAAAAATTATAGACACAAGGTAATTTTGCGGCGGGGGTATAACTGATAATTTTACCGGTTTTTTCTATCAGTATCGTAGGGCTTTAAACTTTTCTTAAGCAGCATGCGCGCAACATGGATACGGGTCTTTATTGTTCCGATAGGGGCATTCATATGCTCAGCGATTTCCTGATACTTATAGCCTTTAAAATACATGGTAAATGGTATCCGGTAACTGTCGCCCAGCTTACCGATGGCTCTTTCAATATCATCTAATATAAACTTCTGTTCAGATCCGTTCTTTGTGGCGGTGTACATCAGATTGCCCGATGAAATGTCGTCGGTCTTTATAATAAACGAATGCCTTTTACTGCTGCGGTAATTGTTTATAAAGGTGTTCCGCATAATGGTATACAGCCAGGCCTTGATGTTAGTGCCTTCGTTGAATTTATTGTAGTACCTGATTGCTTTGACAGCAGTATCCTGAACCAGATCGTTCGCATCATCGTAATCATGGGTAAAGTGCCGTGCGTGCATTTGAAGGCTCGGTGTCTGGCTAATTATCAGGCTGTTAAATTCAACTGTTGTCATAATACTGGTTTTTTAGGTTAAATAATTCGCTTTAATGAGCCGCTAATTCTTTTTAACCACCAATTAATATGCCCCGGCATTCAACAGAGAAATAATAGGGTATTAATACCAGCTGAAAAATTAATATCGGGTATAAGTACGGGCGAATCAAGGGTGCATAGATACAAATGCCATATCAGATTTTATACCGGGCTGAATAGTTATAAATTTTAGTAAATTAATACTATGAAACAGAGCATATTCATAGCCACCATGTTTTGCGTGTTGTTCGCAAGCCTGAGTTCCATAGCACAACAGCCATGGGTAAAAGCCGTACCTGCCGAAAAGGTTATTGAATGGCGCCGTCATATTCATGAAAACCCGGAGCTTTCATTTAAAGAAGCAAATACTTCAGACTATGTTGAGAAGCTGCTCAAAAGCTTTGGTAATATTGAAATACAACGCCCGACTGCTACCAGTGTGCTGGGAATATTAAGAGGAGCGGAGCCCGGCAAGACGGTTGCATTCCGCGCAGATATGGATGGCCTTCCGGTACCTGAGGAAACAGGACTGCCTTTCACTTCGAAGAACGAAAATGTAAGTCACGCCTGCGGACATGATGCACACACCGCCATGTTGCTGGGTACAGCAGAAACCTTGTCCAAAATGAAGGATCAGGTGAAAGGAACGGTTTATTTTCTTTTCCAGCATGCAGAAGAGCAGGCACCCGGGGGTGCCGAAGAAATTATTAAATCTGGTGCCTTGAAAAATGTACAGGCGTTTTTCGGCATGCATGTGATCCCTAATAATCCCGTTGGCCATGTTGGCATTCTACCGGACGGAGCTGCATCTACAACTTCGGACGGTTTTTTCCTGACCATCAATGGAAAAGGCTCTCATGGATCTATGCCCCAGCTGGGCGTTGATCCGATTGTTGCGGGTGCAGAAATAGTGAGCGCCCTGCAAACCATTGTTTCAAGAAGTGTGACTCCCGGTGAAATGGCTGTAATTACTGTCGGGAAATTTCAGTCTGGCAACGCACCTAATGTAATTCCTGACAAGGCTGAACTGGCGGCAAGCATTCGCACCATTTCGGATCCGACGAGGGTACTGGTAGAAAGCCGGATCAAATCTATAATTGAAAATATTACGAAAGCTCACGGAGCGACCTATGAGCTGGAATATATAAAAAGTTATCCAGCCATACAGAATGATGCGGCCCTCAATGTGAAAGCCAGGGCGAGTGCTGAAAAGATATTGGGTAAGGATAAGGTGTTCAGCGCTCCCATCATGACCGCCAGCGAAGATTTTTCTTATTACAATAAAGTGGCGCCTACCTGCTTTATGATACTGGGAGTTGGTGATGGTGTTGCTAACCACAACCCGAAATTTAATATTGATGAAAATGCCTTAAGCAACGGCGTAAAAGCAGAGGTTCAGATAATTTTAGATTATCTAAATAATTGAACGGCGCTGGGAGTATACTAAGGGCAGATTGATCAATTATTTGGCAGCACGATAGCCCTTCGTAGGGTATAATATGCCGTCCAATTTTTAACAGGAACTTTTTTTAATAACACCCACTGCTCAGCATCCCTTTTGAAAATATGCAGGACACTTGGAAACTGGGGCATTCTTACCATGTCCTGCAAGTCAGATTCCAGGGCAACATTTTTTTCTGGAGTGAAAAAAGCATAAATAGAATGTTTTTTCTGAGTCGCGGGATCAGTAGCAATCTTTAACTTCAGCGGATTCAGGATCTTAAAATCCTGATCCCACTTCCTGAGGTGTTTGAGACTATCCTGCACTTTTAAAACCTTTGCCTGCCATGCTTTCAGCTCGTGCGGCAAGCAGATTATCTCGGCTATCCCAACACCTTTCTTATCATACGTGAATTTTGGTATTAAACTGTATGTATTTCTCTGATTTACCTTATTGAGGGAAACCTGGCCCAAAGTCAAATATTTAACTTCGAAGAAGTTTATGTTCTGGTAATTACCTTTTTGAACCTGGGCTGATAAATTCAGGCTGGCAGAAAGAATCCATAAACCAGCGAGGCAGATCTGGAAAGGCAGATTTTTCATTTAGTAAATAAAAGTCGAGTATACTTCTTAAAGCCCTCATTCGATGTGCGCAAATCTCTTTTCTTAAAAATGCTAATTGTCCGCTAGAACCAATTGAGGAACGCTATTCATTTAAGGAAATGTTTATCTTTGTACCAATGAGGAAAAAAATATTGGTTGTTGAACATGATGAAGACATTCTAAATGTAGTCACTATGATTCTTGAGGGTGAGGGATATTCTGTAATTCAATCAAGAACTGAATTTGGCATGATTGACAAGATCATTAATGAAAAGCCTGATGTCGTGATTCTGGATATTGTTAAAATTACTGCTGAAGGCACTGCTCTTTGTAACGCCATCAAAGAAACAGAAGAAACCAAGGATATACATGTCATCGTATTTTCAACTCATCCCGAAATAAAATCCAAACAGATCGACTGTGCAGACGAGGTAATAACCAAACCCTTTGACGTTTTCGAAATGATCAAAGTTGTGGAGACACGGCTTATGGCCTAGTTTTCGTCTCTATCTTCAGTTCCAGAAATTACGAAGCTCGATTCCTGAATTCGACATTTTGTTTTTTCCGACTTCTTCCTCCTTCGTACCATGTAGTGTCCATGTTCGTAAAATATTAACCTGGGAGTACTCTAAATGGGATGTTATACGCACATCGTACGAACAACCTAAGATTTACCGTAGGGGCAGGAGTATGACTCGAGGCCAGCCCGATGATGAAAGCCCTCAGTAAACAACAAGAAAAAATTCTTTCGTAGAAAATCATTTCAATATAAAAGAGCCTCCATCAGGGGGCTTTTTTAGTGTACAGACATTTCAGCGTCAGAGAAGTGTGGTTGATCTGATCCAGATCATTTGCCTCTGCGCAGTTTGTTTTCGGTCGGATTCTGGAAGACCGGGAGTCTTTCTGATAGGTTCCGTTCATGAAAAAAAGCCGTTGTACAGGCACGCTAAAATTTTAAAGTTCTGATTATCTGTGTAATTAAAATTATTTAAATAAACCATGTAACATTTCCCGGGCTGAAAAGTAGAAGGCAATAATTGACCGCATTTGGTTGGGAGTGATTTGATTTCTAGTGCACATGTTTAATTTTTCAGCAGATGGTAAGAAATTTTTTCAATTCAATCGTCAGTACAGGTTTGCACAGGCTCGAAGAAAAAGATCAGGAGCTTGTTGGAAAACGCTTCGGTATCTCAGGGCGGATACTTCCTACACTTTTAATCACACTTGTTTGCTTAGTTGGCGGAACGGTTAATGTCAAGGCCAATCCCGGTACTCCGTGGGGCTCGCTGAAAGGTCCTGGTGTGCCGATGGGGGCGCCGATTTTTAAAAGCACCTTGAAACGGGAGATTCCTTACGGGACTGACTATTCCAATCGTATTGAGCTGGAGTCTATGAATCTTCTGGAAACTGACGTGACAGTTGTAAGTAAACCAGATTGGCTGAAAATCCGCACCGGGCCTACAGTACGTGTTGTTGGCGAAGATGGTACTCCGGGTACAAGCGGTTATGTAAGCAAAAAATCACGCCTGGTTGCGCCTTACGCACTGGCCTGCGGTGCTGATGGAACAGTATACATTGTTGATAAGACCGACAACCGGATTTGTAAGATAGGCCCTGCAGGGGAAATACTGACAATTGCAGGCGGGTTTAGCTCAGGATTTAAAGATGGAAATGGCGCTGATGCCCGTTTCAAAAGCCCGGGTGGAATTGCGGTTGATGCTAAAGGATACCTATACGTTTGCGATGAGGGCAATAACTCAATTCGAAAGATCACACCTGATGGTAAGGTCACCACTTTAAACCGAAGTCAGGAAGCAGGAGATACTGACGGGAACCTGGAAGCAGCTAAATTTAATATGCCGAGCGGAATTTGCATTGATAGTAAGGGTACACTTTACGTTGCGGATCGAGGAAACAACAGGATAAGGACAATTTCGCCGGAAGGGATTGTTTCTACGCTAGCAGGCAGTGGCATGCCGGGATATGCGGAAGGCAGGGGCGGGGCAGCCAAATTTAATGCACCGACCGGTGTGACCCTTGACCAGAGCGGAAACCTGTATGTGGCAGACCAGGTAAATAACCGGATACGTAAAATAGATCTTTTGACTGGGGAAGTAAGTACACTGGCAGGTAATGGCGAGTTTAAAATGCAGAACGGAGAGGGCCAGTCGGCGTCTTTCAGATATCCTACAGATATCATTGCAGATTATATGGGAAACTTATACGTAGCAGACCAGCTAAGCCATTCGATTCGCCGGGTTAGTGCTGCCGGAAAAGTAAGCAGTGTTACGAGCATTCCCGGGAACGAAAATAAGGCAGCCTTACTTCAATTGGATCTTAAGAATCCGATGGGAGTGTGTTTTGATAAATCGGGGAAATTTTACATTGCTGATTACAACAACCATAATATCAAAGAACTCACTGTTGATGCATTGATTTACGGCACGCCTTCTAAAAATGACATAGGAACTTATGATATTTTATTACAGGCGACAAATAGTGCCGGCAGTGCACTGATGGATGCTAAAATCGTTGTCAGAGATACAATAACACCCCATGTGGTAAGCTATTATCCATCCAATGGATCCACAGGCATGTCTGCAAGCGGTGAGGCAATCGTTAAATTTGATCAGGAAATTAGTTTAAGAAATTCGGCATCAGTGGGTATTTCAGCTTCGGGACAGCTTATTGCTAAATATAATGTAGACGAAGCGATATCCAAAGGCCTGCTTTTGATCTCAGAGGACATGAAATCGGTAATTCTGAAATTTAAAGATTTGCCTGCCGCTACAAAAGTTAGTGTAAGCATGGAAGGAGGCATAGTTTATAACAGTGCAAATAATTCCGCCCCGGCTCTGCTTAGCTGGAGCTTTACTACCAGGCCAAAAGCAAAACAGACATTGGAGTTAATTTTTTCAAAAGAGATGATGTATGGGGACCAGGCTTTTAAAATTGGGCCGGCTTATACGCAGGCTGGCTTACCGATAGAATATTCTGCAGAGGATCCGGCAATAGTATCCATTAGCGGCGATACCGCCCGAATACTCAAAGCGGGAAGCACACAGATTTTTGCCTTTCAAAAGGGAGATAGTCAATATCTTGCTGAGAAAATATCACGCCCCATCCACATCACGGTTCGGCCAGTTGTGATCCAGCCTTACGCGAAACAGACAGGCACTTACGGCAGAAAACCGGATATAAAATTTGATATCGTTTCAGGGTCAGTTGTGAACGGGGATAAATTCTCAGGCCAGCTGGGAAAAGCAAAAGGGGACACAGCCGGCATTTATCCGATAACAGCAGGATCATTAAGTCTTGGAAGTAACTACAACCTGACTGTGCTGGCCGAGGTCATTGTAATACAGAAAGCGCCTCTTTTAATCCGGGTGCAGAATCAAACAAAGGTTGCCGGCACAGCCAATCCTGTATTCAGCTGCAGTTATGAAGGTTTTGTAAATGGTGATAGTGCGGAAGTGTTCGGCAAAAAACCTGAATTCATTTGTGAAGCTGTAAACGAATCGTTCATCGGCACGTACCCTATCAGGCTGCAGGCCTTATCAGCTGCCAATTATGATGTGACTATTAAAGATGGGGAATTACGTGTTTTGCCAAGCGGTTCAACAGCATTCAGCATTCAGCATTTTGATGTATTGGAGAATATGGCAGCTGGTACGAGGGCTGTCGCACTAACACAAGTAAAAGGCGATTCAAAAGCCCCGGTTTTTTCGTTTGTAAAAGGTGATGGGGATGAAGACAATGATTCGTTTAATATTAAGGGGAATTCGATCTTCAGCTCCCGGCCATTTGATTATGAAAGCAAAAGCCTGTTTACCATAAGGGTACGGGCCAGTGGTCCTTTTGGCGAATCGACAGATCAAATCATCACAGTATCTATTGCAGATGTGAACGAGCGGCCGATAATGGCTAAAATTCCTTTCGAGGTGATCTGTGAAAACGGTACAATAGAACTTAAAGGAATAACAGCCGGGCCGGAAAAGAATCAGATATCGACTATTCTTGTTACGGCAAGCAAACCCGGAGCCTTTTTGCAAACATCGTCGCCAGAAAATGGCAATTCAATATTAAGATATATTCTGCCGGATAATTACGGCAATGAACTAAAACTGCGGTTCGTGGTGCGTGATAATGGAGGTATTGCTAATGGCGGTGCAGATTCCACGGTTTACGCCTATACTTTTAAAATAGCACGTCAGTCTCCGCTGCGCCTGTTATCGAGCAATGGTTCAAAAATTCAGCAAGGAAATTCTTCCCACCTTTCCGTAAATGCTGCAGGAAAGATTCAATGGTATTTTAACGGACAGATCATTGCCGGAGAAAATAGGAGCAGTCTGCTAATATCTCCAGTACAGTCTGGAACGGTGAGCGTACAGGTTTCAAGCGAAACAGGATGTGTAAATGAAGCCAGAATGTACATTGAGGTAGTGAATGATGTGCCCGTCACCTGTACAAATTTGATAAGTCCAAACTACGATGGCGTTAATGATGCCTTTATTGTAAGAAATATCGAACACTACCCTGGAAACGAGCTGTGGATAACAGATAAAACCGGCAAGATAGTTTACCATCAAAAGAATTATGGCAATTCATGGAAGGGAACTTTTGGCGAAAATGCACTTCCTGCCGGCACTTATTATTATGTTCTTGACCTTGGCAACAAGACCGCTAAGATGAAGGGGCATATTTCTGTGATAGACTAACTTCTAAGACTAATATTTGCGGGAGAATCTGGTTTAAAGACCTGTGACGTTGTACAAAAGCTGGTTTAAATACCTTTTGAAGGCTTCACCCAAAAATTGTTTTTTTTAGTTCAAGAGCCACTTTTCCATTTCCGTTGATTATATTGACGAAATATCAGCTAACCTTCTTACATCTAACCTGCCTGAATATTCGCGGCTGATTTAGATTGTCGATAATTTAAATGTTTAATCCATTAATTTAACACTAAACCAGTGTATGCTTAATTCTGAAGTTTGGTTAAACATTTTACGGACGTCTGCGATACCACTCGCATTATACCGGGCTTCAACCAATGGTTTTGCCATGGAATTTGCCAATAAGGCTTACCAGGATATATTCGGCATTAAAGACACTGGGATCAAAACATCGTCAGAAATATTTTCATTCTCACCAAAAGCAGAAAATGAAGTGTATTCATCACTGTTTGAGAAGTCGTTAACAAAAGTTTTCAAAACGGGGAAAACAGACCGACTTCTTAATCTGGAATTTACCATCCAATACCCCGGAAAGGCTAGTCCAGATTGGGTTACTCTCGACCTGGAAAACACAGCGGTGATCGAAGAGGGTGCACCAGTATATGTTTGTCAGACAATAATCAGGCATCAGATATCAGCACAGCGTTTCTTGCCGATTCGATCCGGCTCGGAACCACGAACACGTGCAGAGCTGATCGAAATCATTTTAAGAAATCAGGATGCCCTTATTAATAGTTCGGAAGACCTCATCTGGTCTGTAGATACCGAATGTAAAGTTATCACAGCAAATAAGGCTTTTTTCAATGTACTCAAACATACTACAAGCCGTGACTTACATGAAGGGGATTCAGTTCAGGATAATGCCTTTAGTGATGATGTTAATGCCAGATGGAAGTCATACTACGACCGGGCACTGGGGGGAGAAACATTCACGATTAAGGAAGAATTCTTTAATCCTGAAAAAGACAGGACTGACTATTCGGTAGTTTCATTCAGTCCCATGCGAAATGAGCAGGGCGAGATATTTGGTGCGGCGTGTTACTCCAAAGATGTTACTAATGACACCCTTGCTCTGAACGAACTGGAAAAAGCCCGAAATCAGACCCATAAGATAATGGAATCTTCTTTGGATGTTATCTGTACGATTGATGTAGACGGATGCTTTGTTAGTATCAGCGCTGCTGCCCAAAAAATATGGGGTTATAGTCCGGAAGAACTAAGAGGAAGGCGCTATTTGGAACTGGTTTGTGAAGAGGACCAGGCCCTCACTATTCAAGCCGCCAGGGATATTATGGGCGGTGCGAACCTGACGAATTTTGAAAATCGTTACGTGAGAAAGGATGGGACGCTTGTGCCTATGGTTTGGTCGGCACGCTGGGATGATACAGATGGAATTATGTACTGTATTGCCAAAGACGCAACTGAGCGACGTAATGCTGAAAATAATCTTATAGCGAGCGAGAAAAGGTACCGGACTCTAGTTGAAAATGGTGCCGATGCTATTATTATACTAGATGCTGCCGGGAAGCAATCATATGTTTCTCCTTCAATTAAGGCCGTGCTGGGATACAACGAGGAGGAAACAATGGGTCTGATACTGAACGATCTGATTCATCCAGCGGATCACAACATTGTCACGGCAAATATTGCCGAATCCTTTAAACGGCCGGGGGAAACATTAGAAGGTCAAACTGCACGTGTAAAGCACAAAGACGGTTCATGGAGATGGTTAGAAGCAACGCTCACAAACATGCTTCATGACCCCCTGATAAATGGTATTGTAGATAATTTCCGGGATGTTACCGTACGTCATGAGGCCGAACTTGAAAAAAATCTTCTGATTAATAATACAGATGAATCTTTCGTGCTTATTAACGCTGATTTAGAAATTGTTTCTTTTAACGATCAGTTCTATAGATTATACAAAAGGTATTTTAATAAGGAAGTCCAAAAGGGGGGGGCGATATTAGAATATGCTCAATTTAAGAGCCGGCCAAGCCTGCGTGAGACATACAGAAAGGTGCTTAACGGTGCATTTGAATCAGCAGAAATAAATGTAAAAGACCCTCTTACCCACGAAGCGCTTGTTTACGCTATCAAGTACAAACCGGCAAAAAATCTTGAAGGCAGCATTATTGGGGTATTCGTCACCGCTCTGGATATTACCGACAGGCAAATGGCACTGGAGCGTATGACTGAATCAGAGGAACGGTATAAGCTTCTCTTTAAATCCAGTCCTTTGCCGAAATTTGTATACGAGCTTGCTACATTAAAGATACTGGAAGTAAATGATCAGGCCATGGCGGTTTATGGTTACACCCAGGAGGAATTCTGTGATAAAACACTCCTGCACATTATCCCGGAATACGATCAGAATCGTTTTGTTGAACTGCATAAACAGAAGCAATTAAATGCCGGGGCTGTTGATTTTGGGATTTTTGCACTTCACAAGAAGAATAGTGCCCTTACGCTGGCCGAGGTATCAGGCTTTAAGATCGATTACAAGGGCAGGGAGTGTATGATGGCTTATTTCAATGATGTAACTGTCCGGGAAAAAGCGCTCCGCCGATTAGAAGATAACGAGGCCAGGTTGCTTGCTGCACAGAAAATAGCAAAAGTGGGATATTGGCAATCTTTTCCGGATAGGGAGGGGCTATATTGGTCGGACGAGGTTTATAATATATGGGGACGCGATAAAGAATCTTTTAAATTAACTTTTGAGTCTCATTTCGATACGATTCATCCGGAAGATAGAGATGAATTTTTGAAAAGCAGGGAAAGAGCTTTTAAAGAAGGTGTTCAGCATAATGTGGAGCACCGGATTATGCTGCCGGATGGGACCATTAAGTGGGTGCATGCTCTCGGAAATCTGATCAGGAACGATGGAGGAGAGGTTATAATTTTTGAAGGTACCGTCCAGGATATTACCAGCGACAAATTGGCTCTGGAACAACTGTTAATTAGCGAGGCCCGGCATAGGGGGATCATCGAATCGCAGACTAATTATATGATCCGTACAGATCTTGTCGGAAATTATCTTTTTTGTAACCATAAATTCCTCCAGGATTTTGGCTGGCTATACGAGGGGAAGGATATAAGTGATCAGAATGCCATGTCTTCTATAATGCCCTACCACCATGAAAGGGTAGCCCGAATCGTTGCTAAATGTATTGCGGATGTAAATCAGGTTTTTCAGGTCTTAATTGATAAACCACGTAAAGGCGGTAAAGGTGTTGTATCTACCTTGTGGGATTTTATTTGCCTGACGGATTCAAAGGGAAACGCAAGCGAAATACAGTGTATCGGAATAGATATGTCTGAATGGAAGCGTGCTCAGGACGCGCTTGAAATAAGTAACGCACGGTATGAATATGTAACCCGCGCTACTTCCGATGCGATATGGGATTGGGATTTAACAACGGGATTAGTATATCATGGAGTTGGGTTTCAAACACTTTTTGGGCATGTGGCGGGCGAAAATGTAAAGCGATATACTTACTGGGAAAACCATGCCCATCAGGACGATTTGAGTTCGATTAAAAAAGTGATTCAGAAGGCGGGTTTAGGCACGATAGACCAATGGACGCAGGAATACCGGGTCAGGGATAGCTCCGGAGACTATGTGTTTGTTCGCGAAAAGGGCATTGTAATAAGAGACAGCCATGGAACTCCAATTAATCTGATAGGAGCGGTACAAGATATTAGCGAAGAGAAAATTGCCGATCTGCAGAAGTCGTTTCTAGCCGAAGCAAGCAGACTATTTAATAATACTGAGGAGCATTTAAACGAAATTCTGAATCAGATATTACACCACGTGGTCAGTGTTGCTGAATGCAGCATCGCGGAAATATGGCTGGTTAATGCGGACAGGACGCTGCTGTTGAGAGCCGCCCAGCAGGTGCGGGATGTTAAATTAGGCGGGTTTCATGAAAGAGCAGATAAGCCCAGGATAGTGAAGGGAGAAGGCTTGCCAGGCATGGTCTGGCAAACACTGAGCAGTCAGGAATGGACTGGGCTTGCGGAGGACAAGCGTTTCGTGAGAAATAAACTCGCGCAGAAACTGGGATTAGAAACTGGTTTGGGCCTGCCCCTTATTTATAATGGAGAATTTCTAGGCGTGCTCCTAATAGTTGAAACAAAACGGAAGAGCAGCTTACTAAAGCATGTATCGTTTCAGGAAGCTTTTTGCTCTCATCTCAGCGCTGAAATAAAGCGGAAACAGCTTGACCGTGATTTGAGGCAGATTTTCAGCTTTGCACCTGATATTATTTCAGTAGCAGGTTTCGACGGATATTTAAAAAAAATAAACCCTGCTGCCTGCGCACTGCTTGAATATACCGAAGAGGAGCTTCTGAGCAGACCTGTTGTTGATTTTATTCATCCGGACGATCAGGAAAGCACTGTTCAGATAATAGAAGGTATGACCGGCAGTGCAAATACGTTTTATTTTGAAAACAGATATGTTTCTAAATCCGGAAAAACGATATGGCTGGGATGGACCAGTACACCTTCGCCTGCTGATGGACTTGTTTTCGCTGTTGCAAAAGATATCACAGAAAAGAAGAATCTCGAAGAATTGCTTGAAAAATCTTATAAGCTTGCTGAATTGGGAACCTGGGAGGTAGATATGTTGAACTATTCAATCAACTGGTCTTCCACTACGAAAGAAATTCATGAAGTGGATCCAGGTTTTGAGCCAGATCTGCATACTGCTATTACTTTTTACGAGGAAGGTAACGGCCGGGAGTCTATCAGGAAGGCAGTAAAGAAAGGATTTAGAGATGGCTCAGGATGGGATATGGAAGTGAAAATACTAACCGGCAAAGGGAATGTAAGATGGGTGCGTGCAATTGGTGAAGCAGAATTAATAAATGGGAAATTGATAAGGCTGTACGGTACTATCCAGAATATTACAAACCGTAAAGTTGCTGAATTAGCGCTTATTGATCTGTTTAATGAAAAAAACACCATACTGGAAAGTATCCGGGATGGATTCTTCGCAGTGGATGACAGTTGGAAAGTAACTTACTGGAACAAAGAGGCGGAGAAAATGCTCGGGAAAGCAAGAAAGCAAGCGGTGGGAAAGAATCTATGGAGGGTATTTGCCCGAATGACCGATTCATCTTCTTACCAGAAGTATCAGGAAGCCGTTGATACCATGCAGGTTGTGCATTTCGAAGATTATTATCCGGTGATGGATAAATGGTACGAGATTAGTGCTTATCCTTCCAGTGTGGGCCTGTCAGTTTTCTTCAAAGATGTTACCGAAAGGAAGATCAGTGATATTATGATTAAGGATCTGAATGGGGTCTTGCATAAGAAGGTAACGGAACTTGCAGTTTCCAATAGGGAATTAGAAGAATTTGCTTATGTGGCTTCTCATGATCTTCAGGAGCCCTTGCGAATGATATCCAGCTTCCTGACTCAGCTTCAGCGGAAATATGATGACCAGCTGGATGCCAAGGCTCACCAGTATATAAATTTTGCCGTGGATGGCGCCCACAGGATGAGACAGATTATATTGGATCTCCTCGATTTCTCCCGGGTGGGGCGGGCGGAAGAAATTCCGGAACTGATCAGTATGAACGAAGTTGTAAGCGACATACTAGGGCTTTATCGAAAGAAAATAGATGAATCGAAAGCCCTGGTTGTTATGAGCGATATGCCTTTTATACATGTACAGAAAACGAGCATACGCCAACTCATGCAAAACCTGATATCCAACGCACTTAAATACCACGCGGCTGATGATACACCACTGGTGGAAATAGGATATTCTGAATTGCCGGAGAACTGGGAGTTTTGGGTAAAGGATAATGGCATTGGGATATCCCCTGAGTACTTCGACAAAATATTTATCATATTTCAGCGTCTTCATACAAAAGACCAATATTCCGGAACGGGAATTGGATTAGCGATCTGCCGGAAAATTGTCGAGAACTTTGGCGGAAAACTTTGGATCGAATCGGTCGTTGGTACGGGAAGCACATTTTTCTTTACAGTGCCAAAGGTGCTTTAAATTTGATATCTATAAATAGCCTCCGGAAAAAAGTATACAACATTACTTTAGGTATTTAACTTTAGAGAAATAATAAAAACTTGAATGATGGATACATTTAGATATTGACTATAAAATTTTATCTTTGATGTCCGTTACTTCCTGCCAAATTTAAAAACGTGAGCTATGAAAGTTGTGGATATACTATTGGTTGAGGATAACGAAGGTGATATCTTACTAACCACGGAAACCCTGCAAGAGGGGAAAATTCTAAGCACGACCCGGGTAGCCCGGGATGGCAAATTTGCAATCGATATTCTGCATGAAAACCTTGCGTCAGGCACTTTGCCAGATCTTATCCTTCTTGATGTGAATTTGCCCCGTTTAAACGGTCATGAGGTGCTTCAATATATTAAGACTCATGATGGTTTGAAACAAATACCGGTCATCATGCTAACTACCTCATCGGCCGAACGGGATGTGAATATGTCTTATCAGAATCACGCGAACTGCTATATTACAAAACCTGTCGAAGCATTGGAATTTATAAATGCGATATCCAAAATAGAGGATTTTTGGATAAACATTGTTCGCCTTCCCAAATAACGATACATGGTAGCTAAGAAAGATTCCAGACTATATAATCTGCTGGTTATAGAGGATAATCAAGGTGACTATATACTTATAGAAGACTTTATTCTCGAAAGTATCGCACTCCCAAATCTTGTGCAGGCCACAAGCTTGCGCCAGGCGAAGGAGATCATTGAATCTTCCCCCAAATTTGATCTGGTAATGCTCGATTTAACATTGCCGGATGGCAATGGAAGCAAGCTCATTACCGAAGTGGTGAAGCTCTGCCCTGAAACCCCTGTTGTTGTTTTAACAGGATATACAGACTTTGAATTTAGTGTACAATCTCTTGCGCTGGGAGTTGCCGACTACCTGTTAAAAGACGAACTGACTGCCTCATCGCTCTATAAAAACATTATTTATAATATTGAGCGAAAAAAGATGCTTTCTGAACTGGAAGAATCTCAAAAAAGATATAATAACCTTTTTGACCTAAGTCCGGATCCAACATGGGTCTATGATCTGGAGAGCGAAAAGTTTTTGGATGTCAATGAAGCCGCAGTTAGGGAATATGGATTCACTCACGAGGAGTTTATGGCTATGACAGTCAGTCAACTTGACGCTGGTCCGGAGATAAAATCTAAACCGGCCCCATCTCCCTACTCATTTCATGAAACTGATAAAACGCAGCAGTATGAGGTTAGCCGGCACCGGAGGAAAAACGGGGCATTAGTTCTGGTTGAGAACCAAACCGCTGAGATTTTTTTTCAGGGCAAAGCAGCGCTTATTATGGTAGCCAGGGATGTTACAGAGCGCGTCAGTTACGTTGAAGCAATTGAAAAGCAGAACCAGCGACTTAGCGAAATAGCCTGGATTCAATCACATGTTGTGCGCGCCCCTATAGCGCGATTGATGGGCCTGATTGATCTTATTAAGCAGCCCGGGAATGATGAAGAACTTAAGCTTGAATTGCTCGGGCATGTTCTAGGATCTGCGCACGAGCTAGATTCGATTGTAAGAGAGATCACTCAGAAGGCTGAAGAAATTGACTGGAACGACTCGCCGAATAAATTCGCAAAAAAATAATCATTGTACTTAGTCCTAAAGTGAATGAAAAAGTGTCACCAATGCACTTTAAACCGTCATTTTGACATTTTCTAAATACCCACCACCTGTACATTTTGACAGTTTTTTGCCATTTGCATAGCTTTTGCAATATGCCAAATACCGTTATGGTAATTTTAATTATTTATGGTTGAACCTTTAAAAAAGTACAATTATGAAAAAACTAATCTTAGTCATGGCGCTAAATGTGGCAGCACTAGCTTGCAGCGCCCAAATTGCAAAAGTTGCGTTAAAGCCAGCCGATAAAGGCGTGGCCCCACAGGTTGTTCTGGATTCTGTGAAAAAAGCTTTTCCGGCACCCATTACTCACACGCTTACCAGTATAACCGCTGCTCAATATGGTAAGCAATGGAACGTGGAGATCAGTCCGGCTTCGGCACAGGAAACTCCAACTTATTATGAGGTGTCGATCAGGAATCAGGATGGCAGTTATCTGGCCATTTACGATAAGGAGGGTAACCTGCTTAGAGTAAGACAGACATTGAAAAATGCACAGCTTCCGGAAGCAGTTCACCGTACAATTAACACCAAATTCAACGGCTGGTCAATGGTTGATAAGGAGGAACGAATCCTTGCGGGCAAAAAGTTTACAACAGACTATAAGGTTTTGTTAAAGAAAGGCCTGCTGAAGAAAGCAGTGTATTTGGATGCCGAAGGCAATGTTAAGCGGGCTTTGCCAACAGTTTAAATGAAATTTAATTTAGATTAATAACACCAAAAAAGACAATCATGACACTAGTTAAATTCAACAATCAGAAAGGAACTAACTCATTATTGCCAGGCTATAATGATGTGTTCGACTCAATTCTTAACGACACCTTCTTTACCAATCGCACCAGCTTTGTGCCAGCGGTAAACATCAGTGAAAGTGCAGAATCTTTCCATATTGAATTAGCCGCACCGGGCCTTCAAAAGGAAAACTTCAGGCTGCATGTTGAAAATAATGTACTCCAAGTGGCTTCTGAGATTTCAGCGGAAAATACCGATAGTCAAAAACGTTATGCCAAACGGGAGTTCAGCTACAATTCGTTTACACGATCATTTAATCTCCCTGACACAGCAGATTATGAACGTATCAATGCATCTTATGAAAATGGTGTGCTGAAGGTAGATATCGGCAAACGCGAGGAGGCTAAGACAGTAGCCCGACAGATCGAAATCAAGTAAGCAGATTAAAAGCCGTCCGAGGGGCGGCTTTTAATTTTTTGAACAAATTACATTCATAATAGTTATAGTATTTTATTTACAAAAGCGAATTTATAGTGCGGCATTAATGCACAAAAGTCGATACCGATGATAAATTTAGTTTTGATGGCAGAAAAAAATGCCGTGAGCAATGGGATATCAACATTGCTGAATAATGAGCAAGAATTTAATGTGGTAGGTAAAGTGAAAACCTATCCGGAACTGACAGAGGTCGTATCCGCGGCACGTGTGGATGTTCTAATAGTTGATGGGGAACTATTTGAAGTTGCCGGATTAGATTTAATTGAGCAAATCCGAAGCAGGGCCGATGTTAAAATTATATTACTTTTTGATCCGCAGGTCACAGATTTCCGCGAATGTTTCAAACTACCTATAGAAGGTTTTATCGGTAAAGGCTCAACATTCGAGGAGCTAGGATTTGCGATCGATCAGGTTTTTAACGGCAACCGTTTTGTGAGTACCAGCATAGTCCTGCCATATCTGGATAATGAAATACAACAACCCCGGATATTTGATACTATTGAAACAGCTCTTCTCAGTGACCGTGAAAAAGAAATTTTGGTGCTAATGGCCAATGGCTTTACCAACCAGGAAATAGCTGATAAAATATTCACGAGCAAACGGACAGTAGAAGGACACAGACAAAGTCTGATCAGTAAAACCGGCAGCCGGAATACAGCATCCCTGATCCGGTATGCAATGTATAACGGCCTGATTGAACCCGAATGATCCGCAATACCGGATTAAAGTAAAAATTACTTTTCTAACTGCTTTAAATGGGTGATCAACACCCGGGCTGCTGTTAAAACCGCAGAGCTTATGATCTTTTCAGGTGTGCCCTGGAATTCTGATCTCACATCTATAGGCCGACCGTTTATCAGGATACTTATAAAAACGGTTCCTACCGGTTTCTCTTTAGTCTCGCTCCCTCCAGGTGAGGTAAGGCCGGTAACGGCTAAGTGGACATTGGCAGGCATGAATATTTTGAGCCGCCGGGCTAATTCTTTGGTCACTTCAGCAGATTCGGGTGTATATTCGCGGATCAGCTTGTGCGGAACCTGCAGAATATCTTCTTTGATGCAGGCATCATAACAAACTATTCCCCCTTTCAATATCTGACCCGACACAGAGGTCATCGCAAATTCGGATGCTATGCGACCGGCTGTGGCACTTTCAGCAAAAGCAATACTCCACTTTTTTTTCGCCAGCAATTTTGCACAGTATTCTACAGTTTTAAGAGGCATAGATGTGTTAAATCAAGTTATTTTGAAATAACAAAATTCGAAAAGGCAGGGTTTTAGAATTTCTACGGTAATTAATACAGCAAATACCTGTTTTGGCGGAGTGGCAAGTCAGTTTTAAGTTTAATTCTTTTATAACATTTCCTGTACCGGGAGTGTTTGCTTTGTAGCAATTATAGTCTACAGTTATGAGTAATAAGAAGCTTTTCCAAATCTTGCTGCCTTTATATGGAAGTAACGGTAAGCCGGTAGCGGTGCGGCATTTTAGTGAATTGCGTGCGGAGTTAACGGAACACTTCGGCGGATTAACAACCTATTCGAGAACGCCGGCAAAAGGAAGGTGGAAAGACCCCGACGATGACCTTAAAGTAGATGAAATCATTGTGTATGAGGTGATGGCAGAAAAGCGCGATTTGAAATACTGGAAAATTCTGAAGACGACCTTAGAAAAGCAATTTGATCAGAAGGAGATCCTGATCCGATCTTTTGATATCGCCACGATTTAGTTGCGGTTGGGTTAGTGCAACATGAGAAGAGATAAAGATAAATGTCCTGTATTTAAAACCTCAGGGTACGGGATGCTGTTTATAGGTAAAGTTCGATATGGAAAATCTCTCAGAAAAAATATTAAGTAACGACCGTACATTATCAGCCGGAAGCGGCGAAAGTATGAAAGATTCAATGAGTGAGACAACAGCAAATAATGATAATGCTTTGCTGCCAAATGCTGAAGCACTCACTAATGAGAATGGCGCACTTGAAGCTGATAAAGTAAAAAACCTATACCGGGCAGACAATGATAACATTGAACCCTCTGCCGGGTAGACCTATGCTATATTCATCTTATAAATAAATCATATGAAAAATCAACTTTTAGCAGCCTTGTTTATTATTCTCGCATTTGTGATCTCCTGCGGTGAGCCAAATCATTATGACAGCCATAAGGGACAAGAACCTGATCATTCACAAACAGATTCGGAGCATGATACTATTCAGGGCCGCGCACCTGACAGCACCGTGGTGGTTATTGACTCGACAAACAGGGGCATTGGTGATACTACAGTTGGGAAGGACCATTAGAAGCAATTCCAGTGCTGATCCGCGACCCGATAAATACGGTATTCGAAGATTAATACCTAATAATTGACGTTACAAAACTGTAAGAATACGGGATTTTAACGTTTTGCGAACATTTCTTTTGGGGGTTAGTTAGATCAATACATAAATCAACTAAACATGCCAGATAAAAAAGAGAGCAAGAGCGGACAAGGTCAGAGCTCAGCAAAAGGAAAATCAACTGCCGGAGAAAAGAGCAGTAAAGCGTCTTCAGGATCAAGTGCAAGCAAAGCTTCAACAGGATCAGGTGCCAGTAAGACCACGGCATCTAAAGACAGTAAAAAATAATTTTAATTAAAGGAAGCGGTCATCTCCGCTTCCTTTTTTAGTTAATATGGAGATATCACACCCACCAATTCCAAAACAGAAGAAAGGGGCCCAGAGTAATACCATTTCCAGGGTTCAGCACGATTCTTTGTCGGAGGCTTGCGTTCATTACGCCGTGGTAAAGGGGCGGCTCTTTGACGTTAATAACTGGGGAGAAATCAGTAATAATCTGGCTGAATTCAAACTAGCCGATCCAGTGGGCAACCTGAAAGATGGTATTCCTGAAAAAGGGGATCTTATCAGAATCAATTTACCTGCACCGGGAACTGAAACCTCCGGTGATTATGAATGGGTTAGGATTGAATATATTCTGATTAAGAAAAGCATTATGGCGGATAATGAATCTGCTGCAATAATTGTCAGGCCAGCAGAAAATCCGGAAACAAAAGACGGCCAAACCGCCCATTTTTTTAAAGAAGACGCTACCTCCACTTTTATCGTGGAGCGGCGTAGTACGACAATAAGTGCCGAAGTTCACGGACGCAACGAGAATCCCAACACGAGTGTTAACAGTTTATATGATAAGCTGAGAAACCTGATCGTCAGTATCGGAGCTATTCTTGGTTTTTCAAAAGTTCAGTGGAAATCGTTTGTCAATGGATTGATTCAGTTAGAACATGAAAATACAATTAATCTCAAAAACCAAACAGACTAAGCTTATGAAAAAGAACCTTTTATTCCCAATGATGATTGCTGCATCACTTTCATTTTACGCGTGTAACAACGCTGCGAAAACCGAAACCGATAGTGTTGAAGCGGCAGAGGACTCTAACGAAAATGTAGATAATGACGTTAAAGAAGATGATTCCGATTTCATGATTGCTGCAGCAAATGGCGGTATGATGGAAGTGGAGGCAGGAAAGCTTTCGCAAACGAATGCTGCGTCTGCAGACGTGAAAGGATTTGGTCAAAGAATGATCGCTGATCATACCAAGGCAGGAGAGGAGCTCAAGGCTCTTGCAGCCGGGAAAAATGTTATACTGCCTTCCGTTCCTGGAGAGGATGAACAGAAACATTTAAATGATATGACAAATATGAAAGGTGCAGATTTTGATAAGCATTACGTAGACATGATGGTAAATGATCATGATAAAACGGTGAGCTTATTCGAAGATGCCGCAGGGCATGCAAAGGATGCTGATGTAAAGGCCTGGGCTGCAAAGACTCTTCCTACGCTGAAGGAACATCAGGCTGCAGCAAAAGCGCTGAAAAATAAAATGTAAGTAAACCCTCCTCATAGTAAAAGGCCGGCCGCTGTTAAAATAGTGACCGGCCTTTCCTTAAAGTAGCTTTTTCAGAGAGAGGTTTTCAGAACAAAAAAATTTACGGTATGCATTATACGCATATGTTTTTTTCCAGCAAACAAGACGCCGTTTGTAGAGTTAATATTCCAAAAAGAAGTATATGAACCCGATATCCCCATGGGCCGCTGTTGCGGATAAAAAGTTCAAGGCATCAGCTTCGCCCATTTTATACGAACGAAAAATTGCGAAAACACATTTCAAGGTATATCTCGTTGAAGATTCTTTGTGGATACTGACGGAGAATCCCCTCGGCGGTAGAATAGCATTTCGTGCAGCATACTGTGCAGGTGGTACGTTCGAACTAAAAAAGATTATTGAAAGTGGCTTGGGAGTAAAATTCGCCCTGAATAGTGATATAGGTAGATTTACCGTGAATTTAGCCTTGCTGTATGGAGATGCTCCAATTATGCAGTATCAGACAAAGTTCAAACCCAAAGGGGAGACTTTTATACCGTTTTGGCCGCGGGATATTCTGATAACAAGTAAAGGGGGCAACTCTGCAAATACAAGCGGGAAAGTTCACGTTGCACAGGAAGGTACAAGGTCAGGCTTATTATATTTTAGTCTGACGCGGCCGAAAGCCGGGTCGGTAATGTATCTGCAAAATCTTACAGAACTATCTGACTATAACGAACGCACGAAAACTTCTGCGGGCGGTGTCGTCGGTGGTACATGGCCTGAACTTGGACTGGGGCTACCCGAAGCCGTTAATATCCCTTTGCGTGCAGCGAAGGAACTTGTGATTTCTGACGCCACAGTGCTTTTTAGTGAGGAAGTTCCGGCTGATGAGCCCGCAATGGTGAATCAGTACCTCGACTTGCTTGCGCGAGCCTACATGCATATACCAAAACCGGATACAGCCTATAATAACTGGCCGGAGGTTCTCCAGTCGGGTCTGCGGGACCTGATTAGAAACCCAGGATGTATGTCACAAATTAAGGGGCAGCACTATTTCAATGCTTATGTGAGTGATTATGACACCCCGCCGGAAATCATGGTTCAGTTGGCTATTCTTTTGCCTTTAATTGACTATGTAGAATGGGGGGGAGAAAAGCTTGACGTTATAAACCAGATCAGGGATGGTCTCCCATCTTTTTATGATGAAAAGCTGGGCACAATTCGTCGTTGGCTCCCGGCTGCACAAGACAAACTAAAAGGCGAAGAGGAGCAGAAGAAACCCGATGTTATGGATTCGTGGTATTTACATCACCCCTTACTAAATTTGTCAAGAATGGCGCTGAAGGGAGATAACATGGCGAAAAAGCTATTTCTTGATTCCATAGATTTCGCTATCAGGGTTGCTCGGCATTTCAAATACAAATGGCCTGTATTCTATGACATCAAAACGTTGGAGGTGATTAAGGCAGAAACAGAGCCAGGTAAAGGAGGCGAAAAGGATGTGGCGGGATTATATGCCCATGTAATGCTGCAAGCCTTTGAGCTAACTAAGGAGAACAGATTTTTGAGGGAAGCTGAAATTGCTGCGAATACTATCGCTGGGCTGGGATTTGGCATGTTTTATCAGGCAAATAATACTGCTTTTTCAGCAGGGGCACTCTTGCGCCTGCATAAAATTACGGGTAACCAGCTTTATAAAGAACTTAGTTATTTGTGCCTGGCAAATGTTATGAAAAACGTACAGTTATGGGATTGCAACTATGGCCACGGGAAAAACTTTCCCTCGTTTTTCGCTCTCTTTCCCCTTGCTAACGCGCCCTATACAGCTGTTTATGAAGAGCAGGAAGTATTTTGTGCCCTGCATGATTATTTAAAACATGCACAGGGCGTGGAAATACTCCCGTCTGTTTCACTACTTCTGGCCGAATACATAAAGTATCTGACCTATCGGGCAGTATACTACTATCCACCAATGCTTCCGGAAGAGATGTTATCTAAAGACGTAAAAGTTGGTGAGGTTGATCCGAAACTATGGATAGCATTAGAAGATATGCATGACGGCTGGGAAGAAAGCGGGCAGGTAGGTCAGGAGGTTTACGGGGCGGGTAATGCTTTTGGCATCCTTCCGCGTCATTATATAAGAATCCCCGAAGAGGATTTTATGATCTTTACAGAATACCCGAAAGCCAGTTTACGAAGAGGGAAAAAAGAACTTTCATTCAAAGTTCTTGGGAGTCAGCAACTGGCTTGTAAAATGAGGATAGTTTCCAAAAACGCGACGTACCCCGATATGACAATTCAGAGTGACAGGCAAGGAAGGATCAAGGAGGAGAAAGCTGCCGATGGGGGAAAAGAATATGTTATTTATGGTGATCAGGAGATAATCATCAACTGGAAGTAAGGACTAATGTTTTTCCAATGCTTTGAAAATCTCTTTAATGGAGAACTGAGCACCACAAACAAATTCGTCGGCAGCACCATAATAAAAGGTTATAGTATCGCCGTCAGGTTCTATTATATGGCCATTAGTAAATACCACATGGCCAAAGAAGCCACTTAATTCATACGTTTCCGAAGGGATCATTATCGGATCAACTGTTCGCGCCAGCACAATGAAAGGATTATTCAAGTCAAGCAGCACCGCACCGAGACAGTATTGATGCTGATAATTTGCGCCATGATAAATCTCCAGCCAGCCTCTATCTGTTTTTATGGGAGCCGCACCAGCACCGACCCGCGCGCTGTCCCAATGATTTGTTCTGGTTTTAACGAGGCATTTATGATTCCCCCAATGGATGGCATCAGGTGACTGGGCTAGCCAGATATAATTTCCGCCGAGATCCACACTGCTTGGCCGGTGGAGAGCATAATACATGTCATTGATTTTTTCTTCGAAGATTGCACAATCCTTATTATGGGGTGGCAAAATCATTCCTGGAAATTCAAAATTCTTCCAGTCGGAGGTCGTGCGCAGCCCTACACCGACACCACTCTCAGAAACTGCTGTGAAGGTGAGGTAGAACTTATGATCCAGAAAAGTAACACGACAGTCTTCGATCCCAAAAGTTTCCAGTGTTCCTAGTCCATGGAGGTATTTATAGTCATCGGGTTCATAAAAGTCTATACCATTATCACTGCATAATAATCGTAAATGAGACAAGGTAGTGAGATAGTCTATGCCTTTATACTTTACTACGCGGGTGTCAGTTGCGATTAGATCAGCATCATCCAAAGCTATTTGCATGATTTGAGTAGTTCCATCTTCGCTAAGGATGGGAAATGATATGTGGACATCATTTTGTTCAGGCCTTTCAGCAACGCGTATAAGAATCCAGACTTTGTTTTGATACCTAAACACACCTGGATTAAGAAGGCAGGCAATACGTAGACCTTCACTGCTTGGTTTCAGGTCAGAAGGGGATAGAAGTGGGTTTCGCGGGAAGCGGCGTGCAATGTCGGTCATTTATAAGGAACAGTGAGCAGGAGAGGTTGTTTGGTGGATTGTAGTATACGAACTGATAGAGCTTGGACAATCAAACTACTCGCCCGTTTCATAATGAGGGGCATCGACAGGCTTGGATTCCGGTGAGCCCTTCTGCCTGAGATAAATTGAAAGGATTACAATTGAGGCAACCGAAAGAAATTCGCTCTGCCAGTTCTGGAAGGTCTCGAACCAGAAGGAAGGCTCCGACAGGAATTGCGGGATGGTTACCAGGTCTTTGCTGTTCAAAGCCCGCTCTTCGTTATGATCCAAAAAACTGCCATATAAATGCAGGGCCCAGGAAATTAGAAATAAAAAGCCGAATGCCAGCGATAGCGACATGCTATACAATTTTAAGAGCAAGCCACCTTTTTTTACCGGATAGGGAGCGCCTTTTGAGTTTTTAGGCTCCCGGTCGACAGGTTCTTTGCCGTCAAGCTTTTTGGATTCTGAAGATCCTTGTTGCCTTAAATGGATTGTTAATACAACATATAATGCCATCTGCAGAAATTCGCTTTGGAAGTTCTCGAAGGTCGAAGAAATAAAATGGCCGGTGTGGAGGTACGAACGAAAGGTAATCGCGCTTTTGCCTGCATCCTGCAGGGTAGTGTTATGATCTTCCCAGCCTGTTAGCGCCTGTGCTACGAGTGTTACAAAAAATAGCAGCAGAAAAACAATGCTCAGACCGTTACGATAAAAAAAAGTATGCTTTTTCATGCCATGATGCTTTCAAAAGGAACATCCTGGAAGCTACTTTTGTTGCTTTTGCGGTTCGATATAGTGCAAAACACGTAGTTTTTAGATTTTATACCTGTTTTTGAAGTTTGGGAAACCTCTCTATTCCGGTGGTGTTGCTTTTATATACCAAATCAAATACTATGAAAGCAGCAGTGTTCCATAAACCGGGAGATATCCGGGTAGACAATGTCCCCGATCCGAAGCTTGAAGACTCAGGCGACGTTATTTTACGAGTTACATCTACCGCTATATGCGGATCAGATTTACATATTCTAAGCGGTGGAGTACCGCAGCCAACTCCTATGGTCCTGGGCCACGAATTCATGGGAATAGTAGAAGAGGTCGGCAGTGCAGTTACCAAATTGAAAAAGGGAGACCGGGTGGTCGTACCTTTTCCGATTGCGTGCGGCCACTGTTTTTTTTGTACGCATGAAGCTTCGCCCGCCTGCGAAAATTCGAATTACAAGCACTATGGTCCCGACGGTGATTTGCTTGACCAAAAGGGAGCTGCTTTGTTCGGTTATACCGATCTGTATGGCGGTTATTCAGGTGGGCAGGCTGAATATGTGAGAGTGCCCTACGCAGATATCAGCCCCCGGATTGTTCCGGATAATTTAACAGATGAGCAAGTACTTTTCTTAACAGACATTTTTCCGACGGGTTGGTCGGCGATTGACTGGGCGCAATTAAAAGGCGGAGAGGTGGTTGCTATTTTCGGATCTGGTCCGGTAGGACTCATGGCTCAGAAGGCGGCCTGGCTGAATGGAGCGAGCCGCGTGATTGCAATTGATCCGTTGAATTACAGGCTCGAAAAAGCCAGAACTGTAAATAAGGTAGAAACACTGAATCCTCATGATGTGGATGTTGTTGAAGCCATCCGCGGAATGACGCAGGGCAGAGGCGCAGACGTATGTGTAGATGCTGTCGGCTTCGAGCCTGAACGAAATTTTCTCGATAAGGTGAAAGCAACAATGAACTTTGAAAAGGGCAGTATGAAAGTTCTGGATATGGCTTTCCGGGCTGTCAGGAGAAGCGGTACAGTTACCATAATGGGTGTCTACGGCACTCCGTTTGATAATTTCCCTTTACATCGGATCTTTGATAAAGGGTTAACGATCAGACAAGGCCAGGCTCCTGTTTTGAACTATATCGACAAGCTTATTGAACTTATTAAAGACGAGAAGGTTGTTTTGGATGATATTATTTCACATACACTTCCATTAAGTGAAGCAACAAAGGGCTATGAGATCTTTAATAAAAAGGAAGATGATTGTGTTAAAGTGGTGCTAAAACCTTAAATCATGGAAAAGGAAAATAAATATGCGCTGATTACCGGGGCGACTTCAGGTATTGGTTATGAGCTGGCTAAACTCCTGGCAGCAGATGGATATAATCTGATTATAGTATCCCGTGACAAATCCAGCCTGGACAGCAAGACCCACGAATTTAAAACTAATTACGGTGTTGAAGTATTGGCAATAGTTATGGATTTATTTAAGCCGGAAAATGCATTCGCCTTGTATGAGGAAGTAATGGATCTGGGTGTAGAAATTAGTATCCTGGTTAATAATGCCGGACAAGGTTTATATGGTGAATTTAAGGATACCGATATAACCCGGGAGCTGTCTATAATTGAACTGAATATTTCATCGCTAACTATCCTGACTAAGTCTTTTCTTAAGGATATGATTCGCCGTAACGAGGGCAAAATATTGAATGTGGCATCGGTCGCAAGTAAGCTTCCCGGGCCGTGGCAGTCTGTCTATCACGCCACGAAAGCTTATGTATTATCGTTTACGGAGGCCATCCGCGAAGAACTGAAAGATACAGGTATAACTATAACTGCGCTGATGCCTGGAGTTACCGACACAGACTTTTTCAACAAGGCAGGCATGCAAAATAGTAAGGCTGTACAGGATAAAAGTGCGATGGCGGATCCCGCTGATGTTGCAAAAGACGGTTACGATGCCATGATGGCAAATAAAGACAAGGTAATTTCAGGGTTGAAGAATAGGATTCAGGTAAATATGGGAAATCTGACACCTGATGCTGTGCTCGCCCACCAGGTTTACGAGCAGCAAAAGCCCAAATAGTTGCAAACATTGTTCGAATTATTTCTGTCAGCATATGTGAACAATGAGCCACAATGAACAAACGATAATACTGACCGTAAAAGCAGACGAGACCTAAAGATCCCATCTGCTTTACTTATTATTCTTTTGCTTCGTGTTTATACATTCCTGAAGTTCAGCTTTGAATTGCTTATCGAGTTGATTTATCTCTCTATTGCTTAGAATCTGTTTAATCATAACGCTGATGCGGGCGGTTTGAAATTGGTATAACCGGCATATTGAACAACTTGCGAGATGCAGGTTTAACTCAAATGACTCTTTCACAGACAGACGAACATCTGATTTTTTCTCTAGTAAAAACGTTGCGTTTTTGCAGTCGTATAATATCTGATGATTAGTTTTCATAGTCTTCGTTTTAAATCCAGTTTTTTTGCAGGCATGCTCTCAGGTTTAATTTAGCGCGATGGACAATGGTCCAGTAGTTCGATTGCGAGAGATTAAGTTCCTTGCATATCGTAACTGCGGAATCGTCGTCGAGGTATTTCATCGTGAATACGGACGAGCATAAAGCCGGCAATTTTTTCATGCATTGACCCAGGATCTTTTCAAATTCTTTGGACTGAATTACATCAAAAGTCTCATCGCCAATAGGCATAGGTTCATGTTTATCCGACCAATGGCCATTCGATTCGAAAAAGTCTTCGGCGGCGGCCTCAAATTTCTGTGCCCGGACTGCTTCAGTCCGAAGAGCAGCTTTTTTTCGGTAGATATCTATGATCTTATAGCGAAGAATTGATGTAAGCCATGTTCTTTCTGTGCTTCTTCCTTCAAAGGAATCAACTTTTTCAAGGGCAGCGAGATATACATCCTGAACCAGATCTCTTGAAATCTCTGAATTGCCGAGGCGCGACAACGCATATTTATAAAGATAATCGGCATGGTTATCAACCCACTTTACAGGTTCAAGCTTGTTATGTTCAGTTGTTACCATTAAATGAAATCTACATTCAGGGTTTAGTCGTAAATTGAGTTGAAACCTTACCAGCTAAAGTAAATTTATTTTCTGTAAGGTTTTTGGCGGCTGCACGACAAAGTATTTGGATAACAACAAGCAACCATGAAGAGTATCAAAGAAAAGCACTCCCTGGCTATGCGCTGGTTTCATTGGGTTAATTTCCCTTTGTTAATGCTAATGATCTGGAGCGGGCTGTTGATCTATTGGGCGAACGATGCCTATTCTGTTGAGCTCCTGGGGTACAAGATCCATTTCTTCTCCGATCAATTTTATGCCTGGCTGAAAATACCATTCCGGCTGGCTGAAGGGATGGCATGGCATTTCTTTTTTATGTGGTTCTTTACCCTGAACGGCGTATTATACGTTCTTTATACACTGGTTTCCGGTGAATGGAGGTATTTGGTTCCCCAGCGGAAATCATTCCGGGAGGCATGGGCTGTGTTGCTTCATGATCTTCATTTACGCAGGACGCTTCCCCCTCAGGATAAATACAATGCGGCCCAGCGCATTGCATATACAGCAATTATATTAATGGGTTTCGGATCATTAGTTACCGGGCTCGCGATATATAAACCGGTTCAATTAAACTGGATCACATGGCTTTGCGGCGGATACAATATGGCCCGGGCTGAACACTTTGCCTTGACTATTGGTTACGTTTTTTTCTTCTGCATACACATTATCCAGGTGATCATTGCGGGATGGAATAATTTTAGGTCGGTGATTACAGGCTTTGAGGTTATTAAAACCGATAAACAGGCCTCTAAATTAAAAGCAGATGAAAGCTCCAAAAAGTAATAAGCGCGTAGCAGAGTCTGTTGATAAACAAATACGCAGGCGGACCTTTTTATCCTTTGCTGTGTTTACTGGTTTGAGTGCCCTGGCATATAGCGGTTGGACATGGCTCCGCAATTCTCCCCGGGAAATCGCAGGTACCACCGCCGGAGCCAAAGCACCTTTCCGCAGAGCCTTGAATAAATCGGAGCTGGCTTTTCGGCGAATATTCAGTAATGGACATTTGGCGAAAACATATCCAAAATCCAGGGCGGCGAAGAAAGTTCGCCCGAACGGAAAAATTGGATTGGGTCAGGCCATTGACACGCAGAGCTGGATGCTTTCT
>JAZKIH010000092.1:0-16334 GCA_040384965.1 Bacteroidota bacterium
AATAACTTACCACTTTTTACCACTATCTCCCACAAAAAAAGTTTTCCACAGTTTTTGACGGTCTAATTACATTTAAAAACGATAAAATCGTCTCAATCAGTGCGGTACAAATTCATGATTCTAGGGAGGCTTTAGCCATTCGATTATTATGGCGGCTTAGTGAAAGCGAAATAGATTATCGCCAGCGAACAAACTCAGGAAACGCATGGGGTTGTAGAAACATGAATAGGAAATTGAACTTTGAGCTGATTTGGAGTTAGCGGATAGAGATATACTTATAAAGCTGCCTACTTCTGTTGCTTGATCAAGCTTTCGAGAGCCTGCAGATGTTTTTTGAAAGCTTCCTTGCCTTTAGGCGTAGCGGAATATTGCGTATTAGGCTTCCGACCGATGAAAGATTTTATGATGCTTATATATTCCTCCTTTTCGAGGGCTTTAAGATGCGAGGCCAGATTGCCGTCTGTCACCTGAAGTAAGTCTTTTAAAGAATTAAAGTCATAACTGGTGTTAACAGAGAGTACACTCATAATTTGGAGCCTTATCCTGTTTTCAAAGGCCTTATCAAACTGTTCCAGAGATATCTTCACCTGTCGTATTTAAAATGCATGATACTGCCGTAAATGATGTGAAGAAATCCGAATCCGACCGTCCAAAGAAGAAGACCTTCTCCTGGAAGAATTAACGCCAGTAAACCTAATAAAACTTCACAAAGCCCCAGCCATTTTACATCAACGTAAGTATAGTGACTTCCAGCAAACAAAGCCAGACCATAGAAAATGAGACATCCCGGGGCGATTAGCATGTATTCAGCTTTAATGAGCATGATTAGCACAAAAAGCCCACCCGTCACAAGCGGAACACCACTTGCTGTAAGAAGGCGGCGGCTTACTGGATTCCAAACATGCTCGTTTACGCTTTTTGCTTTGCGAATAGTTAACCAACACGCTGTAGCGATCGAAAAGGCAAGCACCGCAAGCGCTATCATAAATAGCTGCCAGAAAATTATAGGCTTACTTACATATACATCCGAATTAGGACCAGCCACATTATTAATCAAAGCATATCCCAGAGTCGAGCCGGCAAGGGCATATATACCAGCTAAAACACCGGACAACCCACTCAGAGAAATAAACTTAGAGGAGCGTTCCATCAAATTCCTGATCGAACTCAATTCGGCATAAACATCTTTTTCTTTCATACAAAAGTACTTTGTGGATAAAAGTACTAGATAAAAAGTCGGATATGAAACGAATTGCTGAAATTAGTTATCACTAACAAGGATTCAAGCGTACAGCATCGTCGAAAAATCTAGGCCTAAGAGTTTATTGCCTTTACACCGGGAAGTTCCTTACCTTCCATATATTCAAGCAAAGCACCGCCGCCTGTCGATACATAACTGACCTCGTCATTGAAGCCGAATTTAGCTACAGCCGCAGCTGAATCACCGCCCCCAATCAGTGAAAACGCGCCCTTTTTTGTAGCTTCAACCACCGCTTCTGCTACGGATTTTGTTCCTTCCTGAAATTTCTCCATTTCAAAAACTCCCATAGGTCCGTTCCAAAGAATAGTCTTAGACTCCTTGATAACTTTTACAAAACTTTTGATTGAGTCAGCACCAATATCAAGTCCCATCCACCCATCTTTGATGCTGTCATTTTTTGCCTTACCTGTTTTAGCATTTTCTGCGAAGGCGTCAGCAATAATCGAATCAACAGGTAATAAAAGGTTTACTTTTTTCTTTTTCGCTTTCGCAATAAGCTCCATAGCCAATTCCAGCTTGTCATCCTCTACTAATGAGTTTCCAATCTTACCACCCTGAGCTTTTGCGAAAGTATAAGCCATTCCGCCGCCAATAATAAGATTGTCTACCTTCTTAAGTAACTGATCAATCAACTCAATCTTATCAGAAACTTTTGCCCCACCCATTATAGCTGTAAATGGCTTTTCAGCGTGATTTAAAATTTTCTCGGCATTAGCAAGTTCGCCAGCCATCAGGTATCCAAAGTACTTAGCCTCCGGAAAAAACTTTGCGACAATCGCGGTAGACGCATGCGCTCTATGGGCTGTACCGAATGCATCATTCACATATACGTCTCCTAAACCAGCAAGTTTCTTAGCAAATGCCTCGTCTCCCTTTTCTTCCTCTTTATAAAACCTAAGATTTTCCAAAAGTAAAACTTCCCCCGTTTTTAAGTCTTTGGCGAGCTTAACAGCGTCTTTACCTATACAATCGTCTGCAAATTTCACTTCTGTATTCAAAACGAGCGATAGATGCTTGAGAAGGTGACTCAGTGAATACTTTTTTGTCGGTCCATCTTTCGGCCGTCCCAGGTGAGACATTAGAATTACCGATCCGCCATCCTTCAATATTTTTTCTATCGTAGGCACTGCGCCCATTATGCGATTATCATCTGTGATATTAAAATGTTCATCGAGAGGAACATTAAAATCAACTCGTATCAGGGCTTTTTTACCCGAAAAATTTATGTAGTCAATAGTCTTCATATTAAATTTTGGTTATTTAGGGTGTCAGTTACCTGTCTACCGAAACATCGGCAATTGGCAAACGTTCTGACGTTTTATTTCTACTTTTTAATTAATTTTAAGGTACATCACTCTGTGGGAACCTATTTTCGGCAACTCAAACTCTTCTGATATAAACTCAAATCCAATACCCTTGTAAAACTTGTATGCTATTTTTCGGGAATTGCACCAGAGATAATTTGCCATTTGTCCCCGCAGATAAACAATAGAAAAATTTAAAAGTTGGTTACCAATTCCCTTTCCCTGAAAATCCTGGTGTGTGACCATCCCCCTCAGTTGATATCCGACTCCGGAAAACCCCTCTCTTGATTGTTTATGAAATGTTGCGATGCTGACCAGCTGTTCATCCTGAAAATAGCCAATATGGAAAGAATTTTTATCCTCATCTCCGTCAAAAACACACAAATTTCTATCAAGTCCCGACCTTAACTCCTTGCTGCGTAAATCCAAAGTTTGATCTGTGGTGATGAATTTTATCATTGGAAATGGAGATTATCTATTGAGCAAAGAGATCTTAACAACAAGGTCCGCCAGTCGATTTGAATATCCTGATTCGTTATCATACCAGCCAACAACTTTAACCAGATCTCCAACCACGGAAGTTAGTTCTGAATCAAAAATACACGAGTAAGGATTATCCAGAATATCTACAGAAACGATTGGATCAGATGTATATTCAAGAACATTTTTCAAAAACCCTTCGGAGGCGTGTTTAAAAGCGAGATTGATTTCTTCTGCAGAGGGCACAGTCTTTAAAATACAGGTGAAATCAGTCAGTGAACCATTTAGAACAGGGACACGAATACCAGCTCCACCTAATTTTCCGTCCAGATGGGGGAATATATTAGTAATTGCCTTGGCTGCACCAGTAGTAGTAGGAATAATGGAGGCAGAAGCTGCCCGAGCTCTTCTAAGGTCCCGGTGTGGGGCGTCATGTAAATTTTGGTCTCCTGTCATTGAATGAACAGTCGTTATATAACCGGTTACCACACCCCAGTTATCATCTAATACTTTGACCATTGCAGCAACGTTGTTAGTTGTGCACGAGGCATTAGAGAGAATACTGGAATTTAAGTCAACAGAATCATCATTAACACCCAATACCACTGTGGGCAAATCTTTATCCTCTGACGGCGCAGAAAGGATCACCTGTTTGGCCCCCGCCTTAAGATGAGATGATGCAAGTTCTGCTGTGGTAAATTTTCCGGTAGATTCAATCACAAGATCAACACCCAATTCTCCCCACGGCAGATTCACCGGATCCCTCTCAGAAAATACGCGAATCAGGTTTCCGTTAATCAGCAAACCATTGGGAGCAGACTTAACGCTTCCGGCAAATCCCCGATGAACTGAATCGTATTTAAACAAATGCGCGAGAGTCGTAGTATCTGTCAGATCGTTGATCGCAACGACTTCAATTCCTGCTTTTTCAAGTAAAGCCCGCAGGGTAATTCTGCCGATACGGCCAAATCCATTTATTGCGATTTTCATAGTTTCAATAACGAGATGGCAAAGTTATCACATTGAATGATAAACAATCAGTAAAATCGCACCGACATCAAACAATCTTCCTTGCAATTGGTTTGAGTTAAGATAAATCACGTGTCATTCACATTTATTTTTTATGTTTATCCCAACTGACACGCTCGTCAGTCCCCATTATGCCGGCAACAAGAGATGATTTTAATAGTTGATGACACCCCGGAGAATTTATATTCTCTAAAAAAGATACTTGAACTTAATGGCTTCTCAGTTGATACCGCAATATCAGGCGAGGAAGCTCTCAAAAAAATACTTAAAAACTCGTACTTTTTAATCATTTTGGATGTCCAGATGCCAGGCATGGATGGCTTTGAAGTTGCTGAAACTATCTCAGGTTACAGCAAAACGAAGGATATTCCAATTATTTTCCTTTCGGCAGTTAACACCGATAAGAAATTTATCACCAAGGGGTATGCTTCCGGAGGTCTGGATTATGTAACCAAACCTTTTGATCCAGACATCCTCCTATTAAAAGTTAAAACCTTTTACAGGCTTTATCAGCAAAACCAGGAACTCACAAAAATACAATCCGCGTTATTAACCGAGATCGAATCGCGAAAAGAGGCTGAAAATAAAAAAGACGAATTTATAAGTATTGCCAGTCACGAGTTAAAGACACCGCTGACAAGCATTATTGGTTATGTTCAGCTTTTGCAGCGTTCATTAAAAAAGTACGATGACAAGATCGTCGACAATTATTTGGGGAGAACTAATCTTCAACTAGGAAAACTGGAGAATCTTATCGGCGACCTGCTGGACATTTCCAAAATTGAAAGCGGAAAAATAGAATTCAATGAACAAGAATTCGATTTCAATGCAATGTTACAGAGCGCTATCGACATTGTTCAGCAAACTCAGGACTGCATAATAATTCAAAAAAAATCAGTCGAAGCACAGGTATTTGGTGATGAAATGCGAATCGAACAGGTAATTATCAATTACCTGACTAATGCAATTAAATATTCTCCTGACTGTAAAGAAGTCCATATCGAAACTTCAATTACGGGCAAAAATGAAATTCACTTAAAAGTTCGTGACTTTGGAATTGGCGTCCCGAAAGAAATGCAATCCCAGCTATTTGAAAAATTCTATCGTGTCGAAGGCTCTGCCACACGGTTCCAGGGATTAGGAATCGGGCTCTATATAAGTTCAGAGATCATTAAACGTCACGACGGAACCTTCGGGGTAATCAGCGCCCCAGGAAAGGGTTCTGAATTTTGGTTTAAAATTCCTTTGAATAAATCATCAAACACTGGAAAGTCAGAGAAAATCTAAATAGCTCTATGAAATCAACTTTTAAAAGAAATATTCAGATAGGCTTCGGTCTGTCACTTCTTATTTTAATTATCAGTTCTGCAGCCTCGTTTATAAGCATAAGAGCGCTTCTGAATAGTTCACGGCTCGTTAATCACACAAATTCCGTAATTAAGGAACTTGATGAGATGATGTCGATCATGAAAGATGCTGAAACAGCACAGCGTGGGTATCTTTTAACTGGAGACGAAGCTTTTCTGGGACGATATAATGGAGTTTCAGAAAAAGCGCTGGCAAGTATTTCACGATTAAGAGAACGGACATCTGATAATGCATTTCAGCAAAGAAATGCGGATCAATTAACAGCTTTAATCAGCAAGCGCATAACATTTATGGAGCGGTTAATTGAGATGAAAAAAGCTGCGGCACCTTTAAGTATTGATTTCCTTCAGGAGGGAAAAAATGCGATGGATGAATTGAGGATACTCGTCACTTCCATGAAAGAGCACGAACGGGGGCTCCTCGCTGATCGAACCGCCAATATGAACAGGTTTGCGTCGTATACGCCAATCCTAATAATGATTGCAGCTGCATTGTCCCTTATCATCACTATTTTCTTCTATATCAAGGTAAGCAATGATTTCGCTGAAAAGACAAAGCTCCAGCAGGATCTGGAGGCAAAAGACTTTGAGATACGAAACAGAATCGCAATAATTCAGGATATAGCGGACAAAATATCTTCAGGCGATTACAAGATACGGGTAAATGACACAGAAAAAGATGATTTGGGAAGTCTCTCATTTGCTTTGAATAAAATGGCAGAATCCCTTGATGTGTCTTTCACGCAACTGCATCATAAAGAATGGCTTCAGGGTGGCATCGCTAAACTGAATGAAATTATGGTTGGCGAGAAGAATATTGAACAGCTAACCAATGATACAATTCAGTTTATTGCAGAATTTACAAATAGTCAGGTAGCAGCATTTTACATGCTTGAGGAGGATGATAAATTAAGATTAGCTGGAAGCTTTGCTATTGACAATCTTGCCAAACGGCAAGTCATTAACCGCGGTGAAGGTGTGGTTGGGCAGTGCGCTCAAAGCGGCAAACCTATCTTTATTAATGACATATCTTCTGAAGACATAATGATCAGCTTTGCCTTTGGCGAAGTAAAGCCGTCGAGCATAGCCGCAATTCCGATATATCATGATTACCGCCTCGTCGGGGTTATTGAGATTGGTGCTTTAACGGAGATATCTGAAAGTGTATTGGAATTCATGTCTTCGATAGTAAATAATGTAGGCATTGCTCTTTATACGTCGCAGATCCGCAAAATGCAGCAGGAATTGCTTGAGGAAACTCAGGCGCAGGCTGAAGAGCTGCAAACGCAGCACAGCGAACTGGAAAATCTTAATACCGAACTTGAGACCCAAACTCAGAAAATTCAGGCTTCAGAGGAAGAACTTAAGGTTCAACAGGAAGAATTACTGCAAAGCAATCAGGAGCTGGAGGAAAGAAGCCGCCTTCTCGAAGAGAAAAATCAGATCATCGTTGAAAGGAATCTGGATATACAGCAAAAAGCAGAACAGCTTGAACTTAGTACAAAATACAAATCGGAGTTTCTTGCAAATATGTCTCATGAGCTCCGCACACCTCTGAATTCCATACTCTTACTTTCGAGGCTAATGTCCGAAAACAAGGATCTTGACAAGGAACAGGTGGAGTATGCTGAAGTTATTCAGAGTGCCGGTCAAGGTCTGCTAAGCCTGATTGATGAAATTTTGGATCTTTCCAAGATTGAATCAGGTAAAATGGATCTTGAGTTAAGATCTGTCACGCTGAAGGAAATCAATAATGATTTGCGCTCGCTATTTGAACCGGTTGCAAAAGAAAAAGGCCTGGACCTGCAATTAATTATTGATGAATCTGCTCCCGAGTTGATTGTAACCGACAAACTACGGTTAGAGCAAATCTTAAAAAACCTTTTATCCAATGCGTTGAAGTTCACAACCAAAGGCTCAATAAAATTAAACGTATCCCAACCCGACAATACCAGCCTGGTGCAATTCAGTGTTAAAGACACTGGTATCGGCATCCCCAAAGAGAAGCAACAGCAGGTGTTTGAAGCTTTCCAGCAGGCTGACGGATCAACAAGGCGAAAATTTGGAGGAACCGGACTGGGACTTTCAATTAGCAGGGAACTGTCTAAACTTCTTGGTGGCGAGATCAGACTACGCAGTAAACCGGGTGAAGGTAGTGAGTTTATCGTTTCTATCCCTGCAGCCAAGACACATAAGGAGTTTGTTAAACAGCCAGAACCTCTGGCTATTCCGGAAAAAGAAACACCAGTTGAAAATACCGAACGATTCCATGCTCCTGTGATCCCTAACGAGATTGAGGATGACAGAAATAATTTGGCCGATAATGACAAAATTATTCTAATTGTCGAAGACGATACGGTTTTTGCAAAAGCACTTCTGGACTATACGAGAAAACAGAACTATAAAGGAATTGTCGCAGTACGCGGTGATCTGGGCCTTGAAATGGCAACTCTATACAAGCCCATAGCGATTCTTTTGGATATTCAGCTTCCCGTAAAAGATGGCTGGGAAGTAATGGAGGAATTGAAATCTAACCCTTCAACGCGGCATATTCCTGTACACATCATGTCGTCGATGGAAGTGAAGAAAGAAAGCTTACTGAAAGGTGCCGTAGACTTTATAAATAAGCCAATTGCTCTCGATGACATGAACCAGATCTTCATAAAACTAGAAGATGCCCTCAGCCGTCATCCTAAAAAGGTAATGATTATTGAAGAGAATCCGAAGCATGCAAAGGCGTTAGGCTACTTCCTAAGTAATTTTAACATCAATTCGGAAATTAGTGGAACAGTTAGTGACGGGATAACCATGCTCAATAAAAAAGAGGTTGATTGTGTTATTCTCGACATGGGCATCCCGGATCAGAACGCTTATGAGACCCTTGAGCTTGTTAAAACAAGTCCGGGCCTTGAGAATCTTCCAATCATCATATTTACAGGCAAAAATCTTTCTAAAGGGGAGGAAAACAAAATCAAGCAATACGCAGATTCAATAGTGGTTAAGACTGCTCATTCTTACCAGCGCATTCTTGACGAAGTAGGTTTGTTCCTGCACGTTGTTGAAGATAACAAGAAGGCTAAGAATCCGGTTCGGACAAAAACTCTTGGCGGTATGGACGAGGTTCTGAAAGGCAAAACGGTGCTTGTTGCTGATGATGACGTCAGAAACATCTTCTCACTTACTAAAGCGCTCGAAAAACATAATATGCAGGTAGTTTCTGCCATTGACGGAAAGGAAGCACTGAAGATTCTGGATGAAAACCCATTAGTTGATATCGTACTGATGGATATGATGATGCCAGAGATGGATGGATATGAGTCGACAACCCGCATCCGGAGAAATCCAAAATACAAACAACTCCCGATACTGGCTGTTACAGCCAAAGCAATGATGGGCGACAGAGAAAAATGTATTAAAGCGGGGGCATCAGATTACATATCAAAGCCAGTGGATATTGACCAGCTGATATCGTTGCTTAGGGTATGGCTTTATGATAAATAGAAAATATAAAGATTACACGATCTTGTAGAATGGCCTCAAAGAAAAAAGTGTTGATAATAGATGATGACAGCAGGAATATTTTTGCATTGTCAGCTGTATTGAAAGCCCGGGGATTTCATTGCATATCGGCAACAGGAGCAGCAGAAGGAATACAGCTGCTTATCGATGATCCGGAAGTAGGGATTGTGCTTATGGATATGATGATGCCGGATATGGATGGTTACGAAGCAATAGATCAAATACGAAGCAATGACATCATTGCCAGCATTCCAATTATTGCAGTAACGGCACAAGCTATGGTTGGTGACCGGGAAAAGACACTGGCAGCTGGCGCTGACAATTATGCTTCAAAACCAATTGATGTTGATTTCCTTACAAATATTTTGAATGAACACCTAAATTAAGTTTCGTGCAGGAGAGTGTGATAAAAGATAACGAGGTTGAGATCCTGCTAAATGATCTGCTGGAATTGTATGGATACGATTTTACAAATTATTCCAAAGCATCTATAAAGCGCCGAATTAACAGGCTCTTTAATCTGGACAAGTTTCCAAGTTTCGCAGAATTCAGGTACCATGTACGAAACGACTCCACCTACATCAAGCACTTTGTTGAACAGATTACGGTAAACGTGACCGAAATGTTCCGTGATCCTGGATTCTATAAAGCCCTCCGAGAACAAGTTTTTCCGCATTTAGGCACATATCCCTTTATTCGAATTTGGCTTGCCGGATGTTCAACAGGAGAAGAAGCATACTCTATCGCAATTGTCCTAAAAGAGCTTAACCTATTTAATAAGTCATTACTATACGCGACAGATATCAATCCTGAAGTATTGGAAAAAGCCGAAAAAGGCATGTTTCCACTAAGTCAAATGAAACAATATTCAGAAAACTATATATTATCAGGAGGCAAACAAGATTTTTCAACTTATTATTCGGCTAACTATAATCTTGCGAAATTCGATGAAAGTCTCAAGTCTAAGATGATATTTTCAACTCACAACCTTGTTTCGGACCATTCTTTTAATCAGTTTCAACTAATTTTGTGCAGGAATGTCCTGATCTATTTCGATAAAGATCTTCAGGCAAAAGTGTTTACTCTATTTGATCAAAGCCTTGAAAATCTCGGCTTTTTAGCCTTAGGGTCTAAAGAAACTTTGCGGTTCTCGTCTATTGCCTCCAATTTCAAGCAATTAAATACTGAGAAGATATGGCGGAAAGTATAGAACTTCTGGTTATAGGGGGATCCGCGGGAAGTCTCGAAGTTATTTTGAAAGCGTTCCCAAAACTGCTGACACAACTCCCCTTCGCTATTATTGTTGTTCTGCATCGGAAATCAAATACAGACTCGACACTAATCGACTTGCTGTCTTCAAAAACGAAAATTCCAGTTATCGAAGCGAATGAAAAAGAACCGATTAATCCTGGCTGTATTTATGTCGCCCCTGCTGATTATCATTTGTTGGTTGAAAATGATCGGACGCTATCATTGGATTATTCTGAAAAAGTTAATTTTTCGCGTCCATGCATTGATATCACTTTCCAGACTGCTGCCGAAACTTACAAAAACAACCTTGCCTGTCTGCTAATGTCGGGAGCCAGCGCCGATGGAGTTGAAGGATTGGAGCTGGTAAAGGCCTTAAATGGCTTAACGGCTGTTCAGGATCCAAAAACTGCAGAAGTTTCTTATATGCCTCAAAAAGCATTAGACAAAATGACGGTCGATTTTATTGTTGAAACAGATAAGGTAAGCCAATTCATTAATTCGCTTGCGAGCTTTTAAGCCGCAGGCTTTGTAGCGCAACTGAAACATTTATTTATTTCCGGTTGTTTATAAAGTATGAACAACGAAAGCGAAAAACCAGAGAAACTCCGTCCCCAGGATTCAAAACAAAAAGAAGTAAAAAACCGTCGTGATGATAATGAGGCTGTCGTGAAACCGGAAGACAAAGTGTATACTAAAGACGAACCAAATTTGCCTAACCCAGCTAAGAGGCGGGAGACCGAAGAGCAGCCTGTACACCCCGTTAAAACTCCGCCGAAAGACTAGACTACTCTGTAATCTTTTTACGGGTTTCCATTAAAAAATATGAATTACTTAGTGACGGCTCAGACCCTATCATGTAGGATTGTATTACTCTCCAGCCTAGAGAACCCATATAATTCAACGCGTCGGCAACGGAGTTAAATATTCTTAAGTCACCATTGAGATCTTTTACAATCGAAGCCTTGTCAAATTTCTTTTGTTCCTGACCATAGTCCACCTCGATATTAATTTTCCGGCTGGCGGTCTTTCCAATTATTCTAACCTGACAATATTGAAATATGCTATCCTGACTTTGAGAAAATACAACGCCGGGCACCATCAATACGATAAATAGAATACAAATCTTCATGTATAGAAGATGCCTTTATTTGAACAAAGGTTGCGTGCTTACGCAGCCTTTGTTGTTTTCATTTTTCCCCCTGCACTTAATTTCTTTTTTTTCTGCGCCTTTAGGAAACTGAGCAAGATTTTCTCGTCGTGATTAAGTCCCTTCTCTCCAGTAAAATCAGTGGATTTGGATAACTTCTTAAGATAAGGTGCTAAAGACCCGTTCTCATACTCTTCAAGTAGTGCGGGAAAGACATAAGACTTTTTACAGATCGCCCTTGTGTTTCCAAGCTTTGCCGCTACCAGATCTATTGCGGTTACAATGATTTTTTTCTTCAAGGTTGCATTATCAGGGTATTCAAATTCGGCAAGGTGCTTCATTGTATGCATCGTACCCGCCCATGTGCGGAAATCTTTTGCCGTAAAATCACAGCAGCTGATTTCTTTAATATAGTTATTAACCTTCCCTGAATCTATGGACTTTCTATCACCATCTGTGGTGTAATACTGAAACAATTCCTGCCCCGGAATGTCACGGCATTTTTTCACTAGCCTCGCAAGGCTTTTATCAGAAATATCGATGTCGTGCATTACGCCTTTCTTACCTTTAAAGCTAAGCTTCAGTGAATTCCCACTAATCTTAACATGTTTGTCTCTCAGAGTGGTTAGGCCATATGAGCCATATAATTGTTTATAAGATTCATTGCCGATACGGATCAGCGTTTTCTGCATCATATTAACAGATATTGCCAGCACTTTGCGCTCGTCCAGCTCTTTCCTTCGCAGGTCCTTGGAAATATTTTTTCTAAAATCAGGCAGTTTGTTCCCAAATTCGAGCAGGCGGTAGTATTTAGTTTCGTTACGCTGTCGCGCCCAATCGTGATGATACTTATATTGTTTCCTGCCGGCAGCATCAATGCCCGTGGCCTGAAGATGAGCATTCTTTTTTTCAGCAATCCAGACGTTTGTCCAGGCAGGCGGCAAAACCAGTTTTTTTATTCTGTCGAGGGTCTTTTCATCCGATATTTTGTTACCCTTCTTATCTAAGTAAATATAAGTGCTGCCTGCCTTCTTCCGGCTTATCCCTGCATTCGAGTCGCTTGAGTAAATTAAACCCGTCTCTTCTAAAGTTTCCTGCTCTGATGTCATGATGGTAAAAGGGAAAAAAGGGAGAATTGTTTTGCCGGACATGGTTAACCATAGCAGGTTCCCGGTCTTCACACGACATACTGGAACTAGTGCATCAATAAAAATGCCTTATGCAGGTTTGCTGAATAGTTTAAAACACAAAAAAAGAGCTGTATAGTAGCTGAATAGTTAGCTGTTAATTACTTTCCATAACAGATCCTTTAGCTCTACCAAGCCTTTTTGGGCCACTGATGAGATAAATAATGCAGGCAGGTCGGGCAGGTCAGTCTTTATCTCGGCTACCAGCTCTTCATCAAGCATATCTGATTTACTAATAGCTAAAACGCGCGGCTTTTGCATCAGTTCAGGATTGTACTGTTCAAGTTCGTTAAGCAGGATTTGGTACTCTTCTTTAATAGTCCGGCTCGTATCAGCCGGCACAAGGAATAACAATACTGAGTTACGCTCAATATGCCTTAAGAAACGGATTCCGAGGCCCTTGCCTTTAGAGGCTCCTTCAATAATGCCGGGAATATCAGCCATTACGAAGGACTTGTTATTTCTATAAGATACTATGCCGAGATTTGGAACGAGGGTGGTGAAAGCATAATCAGCAATCTCAGGCTTTGCAGCAGACACCACTGACAGCAATGTTGATTTACCGGCATTTGGAAAACCTACAAGACCAACATCGGCAAGAATTTTCAATTCAAGTATCATCCATTCTTCTTTACCCGGTTCCCCGGGCTGAGAATATCTGGGTGTTTGTTTAGTAGATGTTTTGAAATGCCAGTTTCCCAGACCTCCACGTCCTCCAGAAGTTAATATCTTAGTTTCGCCATCTTTCGTAATTTCAAACAATATCTCGCCGGTTTCAGAATTGCGGGCGATTGTACCGAGAGGAACTTCCAGAATTTCGTCTTCTCCCGTACGCCCAGAGCGCTGACCGCTAGATCCCGGCAAGCCATTCTCTGCAATAATATGTTTCCTGTATTTCAGATGAAGAAGAGTCCAGAGCTGACTATTACCTTTTAGAATGATATGGCCCCCACGCCCGCCGTCGCCGCCATCCGGGCCTCCTTTTGACGTTAAAATATCTCTATGTAAATGCGATGAACCCGCCCCTCCGTGACCCGAACGGCAGCATATTTTTACATAATCAACGAAATTTGAACCCTGAGACATTTTTCATTTTTTAACAGAGAGCAAAATGCATGCTAATTAAGCAACGAAAGATGCGATTTTGAGTACCCTGATTTATTAAAAGGTATCAACAACCTTGCAGATTGATCCGAATATTTCGTCTACAGTACCTATACCGTTGATGCTGGTAAACTTATTCTGATCTTTATAGTAATTAGCTACAGGAGCTGTTTTAGAATTATATTCATCTATACGCTTACGTATAACTTCGGGATTTGCATCATCCGGGCGTCCTGAATCCTTACCTCGATTTAACAATCGCTTTTCCAGCTCCTGATTATCGACAACTAAGGCCACCATTCCAGAGATTGAGGAAGACTTACTCTTCAGAAGTTCATCCAAAGCTTCTGCCTGAGCCACGGTTCTTGGAAAACCATCAAAAATAAATCCCTTCGCCTCTTTATTTGAATCAAGCTTATTGCTTATCATTCCGATAACAACCTGATCCGGCACCAAAACTCCGGCATCCATCAATTTCTTTGCCTCAAGGCCTAATTCTGTTCCTTGTGAGATTTCCCCTCTTAATATATCCCCCGTCGACAAATGAACCAGATTGTATTTTTGAATTAACTTTTCGGATTGTGTTCCTTTACCAGCGCCCGGAGGGCCAAACAAAACTAAGTTCAGCATTCGAATGATCTAAATTTTAATTCCTTCTGGCATCACCAGTCCGGAATGGGTGACAAGAATAGGTTTATTTTAAATTTTAAAAGCCTTTCCGTGTGATGGTCGAAAAGGCTTTTTACTATGTGCACCTGAAGGGAGTCGAACCCCTAACCTCCTGATCCGTAGTCAGGTGCTCTATCCAATTAAGCTACAGGTGCCTTTTTTAACGGACTGCAAAAATATGCTTTCTTTTCAAACTAACATAAGTTTTTTGAAAATAATCAAAATCTTATTGCCACCTCTATCCACAGGCGGCTTTAACCTGCTCGTCAATTATAGCCATTCCTTCTTCAAACGACCTTGGCTGATATCCCAGTTCGTTCATCGCCTTATCTAAAATAAAACCTGTTTTCTTTGGTCGTTTTGCTGTTTGATTAAGGCTTTCAGCTGATATTGGATTGATTAATGATTTATTCAGTCCGTAAAAATCCGCTACTCTCTCAACAATTTCAATAATGCTCATTAAATCCTTCCCTGAAGTATTGAAAACGCCGGTTGCCTCTTTTTTAACCGCTAGTAAGCAGCCAAGCGCAAGGTCCTCAGCCAGGGTTGGCATCCGCCATTGATCATTTACTACGTTGATCGGTTCTCCTTTTTCAAGTGCTCCCTTAGCCCACAAAACAATATTACTCCTGCTCATGTCACTTACAATTCCGTAAACAATGATTGTTCGGAGAACAGCCCATTTACAGGATGAGTCTTTTAATAAGTTCTCAGCCTCAAGTTTCGTAAACCCATAATAACTCAAAGGGTTCGGTACCGCATCCTCAACATAAGGACCGGCTTCGCCATCGAAAATAAAGTCTGTAGAAATATGCACAAGATGTATCTTATATTTCTCGCATACCGAAATCAGGTTGGCCACGGCATCCACATTTAGCGCTTTGCATAAATCTCTCTCCACTTCACATGCATCAACATTGGTAAGCGCAGCCGTATGAATAATCGCATCGGGACGGTGTTTTTCAACTAGCTCAACCAGGCGTTCAGGATTACGTACGTCGAACTCCTCATAAATGTAGCCGGACGTAGCAGGGTGTCTGTTTGCCCCGACTGACGTCGCAATAAGTTCTATCTCTGCATCGAGCAGGCTAATATCCGTCAGCTTTTGACCAAGAAGACCGTTACTCCCGGTCACCAAAATTCTCTTCATATTTCTCATTATATAACCCTAACCACCACATGCCTGAAACAGTACTGTGAAGTTTCGTGATCCAAATAAACCCCAAATTTATTTAAATTGATAATTAAAGTTACAATGGTTGTTGGATCGGGATCTGCAATGAACTTCCAAATTAGGTTCAAATCCGAATGCCATAAAATAAAAAAGCTCCCTTAGATAAGGAAGCTTTTCAAAGGCGATTCAAACGACCGCCTCAATCGATTAAAGTTATGCTCTTGTATTATTGTTACGCGTGATTGCTATAATAATAACAATGAACAAAGCAACACCTACAACCCATACCCAAGGTTGACCATACCATACGGCGTCGCCACCGGTATTTACATCTACTTCCACTTTTTCTGGAACGGACTGCGCAAATGATTTAACCGATGCAAAGAAAATGCTCAGTGTAGCTGCAAGTGAAAAAATGGCCTTTTCAAATATTGAAAGAGATCTAGGTTGACTGTTTGTTTTCATGACGTTTTGATTTAGTTTTAGTTTAATAATAGTTACTACAATCAATTTTGCATTTAGTTTGAATCCGCGCTTATGTCGGATTAATAGCACTAGAATATCTGAAATCCCTTGTTGCAATAAATGATAGATGCAGCCATGCTTTACTGCTGATTCCATAGCTCTGTTTAGTTCCAAACTAATACCAGAAAGTTCATTTTAAGACCTCTCACAAGCCTGTGATCACAGAAAAAAAAACACCCTGAAAATATTGCATAAAAATTCTCAATTAAGTGTTTGATTTACGGTGATAAAGAGTATTTTTGCAGACCAAAAAACACCCTTTAAAAGGGCGTAAATTGTTGATTTAATAAAGTTTTACAAAAATTATATGCCAAACT
>JAZKIH010000093.1:0-1395 GCA_040384965.1 Bacteroidota bacterium
GATTCGGCAGAAAGATGGTCTCTGGCATCTATCTGCATTCTTATTTGTGTTATTCCGATAGGTATCCTTGCAAGATTGTATGAACCATCGCTGGTTAGCCTGACGTCAGATGAAATTGCGAGCGTGTATTTTTCGCTCAATCCAGCGCAGATATTTTTAACTGAAACTCATCCGCCACTATTTTATTTATTGCTCGCACCGTTCTCGCATCTGTTTGATCCATATGCCTTGCGCACCATCGTTGCTCTTATGAGCCTGGGGCTTATTGGGTATGGACTGTTCCTTTCGCGAGAGATCTTAAGCAAAAATGGCACTACTATCCTGGCGGTATTATTACTTCTCTCGCCACCGGATATATTTCACGCTCGCACCATTCGCCAGTATTCTCTGTTTATTGAACTGACTTTGATTTACTTAATACTTATCCAGACTATGCGACCCAGATGGATGAGATTGCTCGTTGGCTTCTGCCTCTCAGGTTTACATCCGTTAGGCTGGATTCCCATCTTTAGTTTTTCTCTCTGGACCGTGATACGTGAGAAAAAACTTACCAGAATAATGATTGCTGACTTCTTGATAATGATTCCGGTGATTACCTGGTATGGAGCGAAATTAATCTTTGTAGGAAAGGAAGCTTTTTTCAGTCATTATCATCCTGCAGGATTTAAATATGCTCCCGTATACGTCGATATAATGAATGCTTTTGCTGGTGAACATTTTCCACGGATTAATCATTATCCCATCCCTCAGTTCAGTTTTTACCTCACAGCTTTATTCTTTGTTGCTGTCCTGATTTGGGGAATGATCAAAGTCGTGAAAAAAGGATCTTCCGGATCTTTCTCGTTAGTGTTTTCTCTGATTGGCGTTACATTAATATTTGCGGCTCTTTTCAGTATGAGCGTCGTGGATATCTGGAATGGGCGATTTTTTCTCTTCTTAATTGCAGCAATTTATCTCATGGGTGCTCAACTCATCGGTCATCTGAAGTGGGCGCCTATAGTAATAGCTTTAATATTCCTGTCGAATCTCATTATAATCCAGCCATTCCGGCCCTATCTCAGTGACCGCGAGTTGTTTAACTACTACGAGTCAGTAAAAAAAATGTCTCCAAACATTGAACTCGTTTTCTGCGGAAATTTCTTTCAGAAATGGTACTACGTGAAAGACAAGAGTCGCGATTGTCACTCCGACCTGGAGCTCGTTCATAATTCCGGAAAGGAATTTGTTCTCATTGATTTGAATGGGCAGGGAGTTAAAGAGCTGAATACTTTCACGAAGAAGTTAAAAAACAGCGATTATTTCCGGATTAATTACACAGCAGTGGTTCGTGGAAAGTTTATAAATCCGCAGACAAAAAGTGAATAATCTTTTCTTCCATTAACTTTTCTACATCCG
>JAZKIH010000094.1:0-56898 GCA_040384965.1 Bacteroidota bacterium
TGCGTTTTCGCAAACTTATTGAACATAGCCATGATGGCATTACCCTGTTAGATCGGGAATTTAATGTTTTCTATAACAGCCCTTCTGCCACACGCATAATTGGATGGGGCAATGAGCCAAACATTGATAAGGATATCAACGCGCATATCCACCCTGATGACAGGGAACTCGTACACACTTCTTTTGATGAAATAGTTCAAAATCCGGCCCTACCGGTATTGATTGTTTATCGATCACTTCACCGCAGCGGGAATTATATCTGGCTGGAATGCCTTTTTACGAATATGCTGGCTGATGAACACATTAATGCTATCGTATGTAATTTCCGTGATATCAGCAGCCGTGTTGCGTACCAAAACGAAATCCTTCGTCAAAATGCTGTCTTGAGAGAAATATCATGGATCAGTTCACACGAAATCCGTCGGCCAGTTGCTTCGATCCTGGGATTGATGGGGCTCATCAAGGAATCTGCACTCCTTTCCGAAAAGGAGGAGCTTATCAATATGATTGGTAAATGTGCTGATGAATTAGACGGAATGGTGCGATTGATCAACGATAAGATTAACACTATCGAAGAATCTGACTAACTCCTAACAACTTGTAATGCTTTTCTCCAATTCAGGCAACCGCAAAATCATCGCGGACGTATGATTAGAAAACAATACTCAGATCCGTGTTAACGGGAGATTTGTTTATATATTTACATCCAATATGTTTCGAAGCCTGATATCGCTGATCTTAATTGCCGCAGTTCTAACTGCCAATTACAGCCGATGCTTTATCTATGCAGGGTTCGAATTGAATACCAAATACATAACAGCCAAACTTTGCGAGAACATTGATAAGCCTATGCTTAATTGTAAGGGTAAATGCTATCTGGCAAAGAAGATCAAGGAAGCTGAAGAAAAGGAAAAAGGCGAGGAGCGGCAATCACGGAAGAATAATTTCCAGGATGCGATGATGACTCAAAAGCTCCGGATCGATTATCCGCAGGTAGCTGCCCGTGCGCAATTCTTTGAACTGCCCTTTGAACTGCCGCAATCTGCCGGCTCGGTTTTCCATCCCCCTCAGGCATAAGCCATTCTTCTTTTTTATTAATGGTTGCACGGCGTGTAAATAACGCTTGTGCCTTTGCTTATTCATGCTCTTTTCAGAGCAATAATACAATGTTATGAATTTTACTTCCGTGTTGAAGACAACAGGATTCGCCCTGTTATGCTTTGCTGTGTTCTCCTGTAAAAAAGGATCAGATCCTGAGATCAACGGTACAGGCAATATAAATTTAGAATTTGATCACCGCGTTGGTAATCAGGCGCTACAAATGAATACCCAAACCTATACGAACGCCAATGGCGATGACTTCAAGGTTAGCCGGTTTAGATACTATGTAAGTAACGTTACATTAGTTAAATCAGATGGTACCAGGGTTAAAATTCCCGAGAGTTATCTTCTGGTAGATGATTCAGACGCTGCGTCAAAAGCCCAGAAGCTGGAGAAGATCCCTGCCGGCGATTATACCAGTATGGACTTTGTGATTGGTGTTGACGAGGCACGAAATTTTGCCGGAGCCCAAACCGGTGCGCTGGATCCTGCAAAGGGTATGTTCTGGTCCTGGAATACAGGGTACATTTTTGTCCAGTTTGAGGGAACTTCTTCTAAATCTGCCCAGCCATCAAACCAGCTGTTCTTCCATGTGGGAGGGGCTAAAGATCCGGCAAATGCTGTGCGGACGGTAAGCCTCACATTCCCTCTTACTATGAGAGTACGAACGGACACCGAGCCCGACGTCCACTTGTTTGTTGATCTGGCAGCGTTATTCAAAGGCAAGACCACTATCAGTTTCGCAAGTATCAGCGGGTTTCATGGAGGAGCCAGCGGGCTGCTCGTGGCTGACAATTATGTGAATGGTTTATTTAAGGTCGACCATATTCACAATTGATATGAAACGCATACTTGTTTTATTCTTTACGCTGGCGTGCTGGCTTATACTGGCTATAGGCTGCAGAAAGAATGATAACAGTGATCCGCAAACCGATATCCGGTTTGTGGGTCCTGTTAATTTTCCAGAACCAGCGTACCGTTTTGATGGCAATACAGTAAACAAACCGGGGTTTGATCTGGGTCACCGCCTATTTTACGAGAACGCCCTGTCTATAGATAACAGTATCAATTGCGGCACCTGCCACCAGCAATTTGCTGCTTTTGCTAATCTGGACCATTCTGTCAGCCACGGGGTGAAAGACTGCTTTGGAACCCGCAACGCACCGCCACTATTTAACCTGGCGTGGCATAAAGAGTTTATGTGGGATGGCGGAGTACATCACATTGAGGTTTCCGGGCTAAACGCACTGATCAATCCATGTGAGATGAGCAATAGCCTGGATAACATAGTTAATGTGCTGAGCAAAAAGGCCCCGTATCCTGAGCTCTTTAAAAAAGCCTTCGGAAGTTCTGAGATCAACTCGCAGCGTATTTTCAGGGCACTAACCCAGTTTACAGCCATGATGGTGTCTGCAACAAGTAAATACGATAAATATATCCGCAAAGAAAAAGGGGGAGAGTTATCACCCAGTGAGCAGGCAGGGTATGCTTTATTTAAAAGCAAATGCAGCGGATGCCACTCCGAACCTTTGTTTACCGATCTTTCTTACCGCTCCAACGGACTGGATAAAGAACCGAAAGACGGAGGCCGGGATACAATCAGCAACATAGCTGCCGATAGGGGTAAGTTTAAAGTCCCGTCCTTAAGGAATGTAGAACTTAGCCGGCCGTACATGCATGATGGGCGCTTCTTCTCTCTTGAGGAGGTGCTTGAACATTATAATTCCGGTGTAAAGGATCATGTAAATCTTGACCCTGAACTCCGGCACACGGGCTCGCGGGGTATCGTCCTTACCAAACCGGAACAACAGCAGATCATCTCATTTCTAAAAACATTAACAGACCATGAATTTATCCAGGACAAGAGGTTTGCGGAGCTTTAAGCTTGCCGTCCTCACCATTTCTATATTAATTGCCAGTGTTGCCACAGTATCAGCCTGCGATATCTGCGGGTGTTTTATGGGGATCACCCCCTATGATAATCAGAGCAGTATCGCCGTGCTGTACCGGTACCGTTCTTTTAACGGCTATCAGGGGCAAAATCAGTCTCTGATTCCATCAGGAGCAGCTTTTTTACCATCGGGAAGCAAGCTGGATGCTCCACTTACAAACCACAACGGAGACCCTACCGACCTGGAAGTATATCGTGCGCTTGAAGTCCGGGCCCGTTATTTTTTAAGCAGAAGAGTGGAGCTCAATGCCATACTGCCGTACAACTCAAATTCAGAACGATATAACGGCAATCTGAACACCGTTGCAGGCCTGGGAGACGCTAATATTTATGCAGGCTACCACCTGCTGCGGAAGCTGGATCAGGAAAAAATAAATCAGAGACTGATCATCGGCGCAGGTGTAAAACTTCCAACAGGGAAAAATGATGCGGCCAACTTTCAGGGCTTGAGATTAAGCACTTTATCCCAGACGGGCACAGGCAGTACAGATGGCTTCGTCTATTTCAACTATCTTATCGGATATAAAAAAGGGGGGATGAGCCTGAGCAGTACTTATAAATTCAATGGTGAAAATGTAAATAAAGAGAGTATTTCAAATAGCGCAACAAGCTTCCTGAACTTTTTTTATAATGTGCCATTGAACAAAAAGATGCAGATCGTGCCTTCTGTGCAGCTGGCATATGAGTATTCAGCAGGCGAGAAATACGATGGTGTTAAAACAGGCGAACACCAGATGAATAATTTAATGAGCGGTGTTGGAGCCGACCTGTTTATCAACAATATAACGATCAATATGGCCTTGCAGAGAAAAGCGTGGACGGTAAAGGATGATCATCCAATGCCGTCAGGAAGAGTAGTTTTAGGTTTAACATACAATTTTAATCAACTTTATTACCTTTTAAATTAATGATGAAATCCCGATTATTAGCAGGCTTTCTTGCTGTTTGTTTTTCAGCGTGCGAACCAGCAGCAGACTACAAAACTGTACGAAAGGAAGTGGTTGATGAGCACGATAAAGTGATGCTGGATAGTGAGCGAGCGCTGGAGAACCGTGACCGGCTTGAACGATTCCTTTTAAAACTTGATAGTGTTAAGCAGGTTAAACCCGCGCTCGACACCATGAAAGTGAGAAAGGAACTACAGACGCTCAATAAGAAGCTTAACAGCGCAGATCTGGAAATGGAAACGTGGATGAAAGAGTTTGACGCAGAACTTGGCGACAAGTCAAACAGTGAAGCGGTCGCATATTTCAACGGGGAAAAGGAAAAGCTGAGGAAAATGGATACACTGTTTCAAAAGCTTCTGACTGAATCCGGGGAATATTTACGCCGCCTGCGCTAATCGGGAAATTAAGGCGCTTAACAGCAGTCAGCTTAGAGGCAGTGGGTATCAGAGCGGCATTGATCTTTGTCAATGATCTTTCTTGCCCTAACTCAATGGCGGGGTGGAGAGCGAGGGCTAACTTTGGTTCAGATAAATTATCCAGAGAGGAGAATTTTGAACACAGGCCATTGCTATACCCACGCATCTAGGGGGAGTTTTGGCTGCAAAACAGCCCGCAATGAAGCGATTGATTGAAGTACTGGCTAACAGCCAGCCACAGTTTGTTAACTTGACCCGAGCAGCCATATTTATAGTGATGGCCTGGATCGGGGGATTAAAAGCATTCCAATATGAGGCCGATGGGATCGTGCCGTTTGTCGCAAACAGTCCTCTGATGAGCTTTTTTTATACGATGGATGCACCTGATTATAAAGACTACAAGAATCCGGAAGGCAAGACTGTGCAGAAAAATATTGACTGGCATACATTAAACGGGACCTACCTGTTTTCATATGGTTTAGGCGCGGTAATTATTATTATCGGTCTTATTACCCTATCCGGAATATGGTTTCCTCAAATGGGTTTTATCGGCGGGCTTCTGACCGCTATTATGGCGCTTGTCACCCTGACATTTCTCATCACGACCCCGGAATCTTTCGTGCCGGATCTGGGTGGTGATTTCCCTACACCTCAGCATGGATTTCCATATCTTTCAGGTGTGGGAAGACTTGTAATTAAGGATGTAATTATGCTGGGAGCCGGCCTGATCTGTGCTTCGGATAGCGCAAAACACTTGCTTAACATGAGAGTAAGACCTGAAAGTGTTCAGGAAATTAAATATTCATAACATGTCGGTGATCACATTAAGATCCTGACAGAATTTTATAACAATGGCTGAGGTTAAATTAAACTTAGATAATAACGGCAACGGAGTGTTCTTCATCCTGGATGGCGGAGAACAGGTTGCTGAAATGGTAATCCGCATCGCGGATCAGACGCTGATCGTATTTCATACGGAGGTTGCTCCGGCGGCCGAGGGCAAAGGATTGGCGAAAGAACTGCTGGCTGCGATGGTTGCCTATGCCCGGCAGAAGAGCTTAAAAGTGATGCCACTCTGCCCGTATGTTCATGCGCAATTTAAGCGCAACCCCGAAGCGTATGCCGATCTGTGGACCAGTGGTGATTAATACGAAAAATAATTCTTGCAAGTCTGAAATATATCGTAATATTGCGATATAATATGGGACTTACCAGAACAGACATCTTTACGGACGAACAGAATGAACTTTCTACCTTACTCAAGGCAATGGCTCATCCTGCGCGTATCGCTATTTTGCAACGAATCCTTATTTCTAATACCTGTATTTGCGGAGACCTGGTGGAAGAGCTCGGACTGGCACAGGCAACCATTTCACAGCATCTGAAAGAGTTGAAGAACGCTGGAATTATCCAGGGCACTATTGAAGGTGTGAGTGTTTGTTACTGCATCAATCCTAAGACATGGAAGCTGCTGGAACAAAAGCTGGGAATGCTGTTAGGCGCTTATAAAGGTGCTTCCAACTGCTGCTGAATTTTTTAATCCAATCAATCGTTAAATTGCAATATTATGAACACACAAGAATTAACCAACTGGTCTGCATTTAAAACAGAACTCGAGAGACATCCCGAGCTAACCCTGCAATTTCAATATGCAGAAGGAAAATGGGTGGATGCTTCGTATCATATAACTGAGATTAAGCAAGCACCGATCACATCGGTAGACTGCGGCGGGGTGAAGAATGAATGGACTGAGATCATTATACAGCTTTGGGAGCCTGCAGGCGGGAAGGAAGACCGGGCTATGTCTGTGGGAAAGGCGCTTTCCATCGTCTCACTGGTAGAGAAGTCGCTCAAGCTCGAACCCGAAGCCATAGTAAAAATCGAGTTTGGCAATTCGCAGTTTGATACCCGCCAGATGTATCCCGGCCAGCTGCTGATAAGTGAGGGCAATCTCATTGTGGACCTTAATCCGGATTATACACAGTGTAAAGCGATCAACAGAGGAGGGAGCTGCGGTACCGACGGGAAGGATGAAGAATGCTGCGCAACAAGTGAAGCAAAACCAGTAAAAGAAATGAAAAACTTAGTTGTAACTTCAACCTGCTGCGAACCCGGTGGCGGTTGCTGCTAATTTTTGTATGACTACTATCCGAACACTAGAAGCTGAAGATTGGGAAGAGGTACGGCGGATCTATCTCGAAGGTATTGCGACCGGCAATGCCACTTTCCAGACAAGTGCTCCCGAGTGGGGTGAATGGGATTCCGCGCATTTAGCCAATCTGAGATATGTAATTACCCAGGGCGGAGACATCGCAGGATGGGTGGCCCTTTCCCCAGTATCAAGCCGTTGTGTTTACGGAGGAGTGGCTGAAGTAAGTATATACATCAGTGAGCGTTTCAGGGGATTGAACATGGGATTTCAATTACTCAGCCATTTGATCACCGAAAGTGAAAAGCAAAACATCTGGACGATCCAGGCTGGAATATTCCCGGAGAATACGTCCAGTATAAAGCTTCATGAGAAAGCCGGGTTCAGAACAATAGGGTATAGAGAAAAAGTAGGAAAGCAACATGGGGTATGGCGGGATGTTAACCTGATGGAACGGAGGAGTAATGTTGCAGGAGTTTAAACCTTTGTATTCCGTATGAAAAATGTATTAGTTCTGTGTACCGGAAACAGCTGCAGGAGTCAGATTGCAGAAGGTTACCTGCGATTCTTTGCCGGTGAGGCAGCCAAAATATACAGTGCGGGAATCGAAACCCATGGGGTGAACCCCAAAGCCATCCAGGTGATGGCTGAAGACAATATTGATCTTTCAGGGCACACTTCCAATCATGCAGAGGAATATTTATCTGTTCCCTTCGATGCCGTAATCACTGTTTGCGACAATGCGAAAGAGGCTTGTCCTTACTTTCCGGCTAAAACGGATCGGTTTCATTATAATTTCCCGGACCCGGCAAAAGCAACAGGGTCAGACGAGGCTGTTATGGATGAATTCAGGCGGGTAAGGGACATGATCAAACTGTATGTGCGAGATTTTGTGAGAGATAATCTTTCGTAGCATTGTTAGCCAGCCGAAGATTGGCTTTTCTATCTCTGCAGAAAAAATGTTCCATGTAAACGGTATGCCAAGACACCGAACGCGAAATAGGCTGTAAGTACGAAGACTCTGCTAAAAATTATTATTACATATTCTTCAACCCTCCAATTAACTCCATACTTAAACTTGTATAACCCTTTTTGTCACATGTTGGTTATTTTACCATCAGACCGCGCCACAGGCTGCCCTGATTCAGAATTTAAATATGAAAAGTTTAAATTGCAAACATGGGACATTTACCAGATCTGATTCGTGACTTAGCGCTGATATTAATAGCAGGCGCGGTTACAACGTTAATCTTCCGGAAAATTAAACAGCCATTAGTGCTCGGCTATATCATAGCTGGTTTCCTGGTTGGCCCACATTTTCACGTGCTGCCTACGGTTGCTGACAGTGAGAATATTGAAGTGCTGGCGGAGATCGGAGTGATCTTTTTGCTTTTTAACCTGGGCCTCGAGTTTAGCTTTAAGAAGCTGATGCGGGTTGGGGGATCAGCTTCAATTACCGCCTTTGTTGAGATTGCATTTATTACGGTTGCGGGATACTATACCGGTAAGTTGATGGGCTGGTCAACTATGGACAGTTTGTTTCTGGGGGGGATGCTTGCGAGTTCATCGACAACCATTATTATCCGGGCATTTGATGAGCTGGGAGTCAAAACCAAACAATACGCCCGGATTGTTTTCGGTGTGCTGGTGGTTGAAGATATCGTGGTGATCTTACTTATGGTGCTGCTTTCCACCATTGCGGTTACCAAACAATTTGAGGGTGGCGAGATCATATTTACGATATCAAAGCTGCTCTTTTTTCTTGCTTTATGGTTTATTGCGGGGATTTTTCTGCTGCCAACGCTGCTTAAGAGAGCAAAGTCTCTTATGGACGAGGAAACTTTACTTATACTCTCCATTGGCCTTTGTCTGGGTATGGTGGTGCTGGCAACTGAAGTCGGATTTTCTGCTGAGCTGGGTGCCTTTATCATGGGGTCAATAATTGCTGAAACTACGTCGGCAGAGAAAGTCGAGCATGTTACTAAGCCAGTAAAAGATTTGTTCGGTGCTGTGTTCTTTGTATCTGTAGGTATGATGATTGACCCACAAGCCATTTTTCAATATGGATGGCCGGTTATCATTGTAACACTGCTTACCTTGTTTGGAAAGCTTTTGAGTACAACATTGGGGGCTTTGCTATCGGGCCAACCGCTAAAACAGTCGGTGCAGGTAGGAATGAGTATGGCTCAGATCGGTGAATTTGCCTTTATAGTGGCTACGCTGGGCTTGTCGCTCGGAGTAATTTCTGACTTCCTGTTTCCGGTGGCTGTAGGTGCATCGGCTATTACCACATTTACCACACCTTATATGATCCGGTTTTCAGAACCACTTTATCATTTTCTGGAACGGGTGCTTCCGCCACGCGTGATCAAACGCCTGAATGATTATTCTTCCGGCACCCAGGATATCCAGGCAGAAAATGAATGGAAGGGGGTGTTGAAATCGTATGGTATGATCATTCTTACGAACGGGTTTATATTACTGGTGCTTATTGTGTTCTCCATAAATTTCATGATCCCATTTTTAAAGGAGAATATTGACGACACAACCACCGTCAGTATTATTGCCTTGCTGGTTCTACTGGTTATTGCGTCGCCGTTCCTATGGGCGTTAATGACCAAACGGCCAAATAACATGGCTTATAAAGAGATGTGGCTGGAAAAGAAGTACAGCCGGGGCCCGCTTTTGCTTATTGAAATTGCGCGGGTGCTGATTGGCGTTTTCCTCGTTTCGTTCTGGGTATTTGAGATATTTGATACAGGGGTAGCCATCCTGATTGCTGTTCCTATAATTCTGGCGGTTGTGTTTGTTTTCACGAAGCGTATTCAGGCCTTCTATCAACGTATTGAAGGCCGGTTTTTGGGTAACCTCAATGCGCGGGAGGCCGATGTTTACAATTCACTTGATGCCAATGTGTCGCGTAAAAATGCGTCACTTGAAGCGAAGCTAACTCCCTGGGATGCCCATATTGTTCAGCTTCAGGTATCGCCAGAAGCCGATTACATTGGGCGGACTTTGCCGGAACTGGCATGGAGAGAAAAACACGGGATCAATATTGTATATGTTAAACGGGGGGAGAAAATGATTCTTGCGCCGGATCGAAGTTTTATACTGTTACCCTTTGACCAGGTTGGAATAATAGCCACTGACGACCAAATACAATCCTTTAAACCTGTATTCGATTCTGTTAACACAATTGAGTCGTCGGCTATCGATATCAATGACGTATCGCTGCAGCGGATTGTGGTGAATGAATTTACGAAGTTAAAAGGTGTTACGATCCGGAACTCGGGGGTGCGGGAGCGGACCAATGGCCTGATAATCGGAATTGAACGCAATAATGAGCGGATGCTTAACCCCGATTCCACTACCGTTTTCGAATGGAATGATATTGTATGGATTGTGGGCGATCGAAAAAAGATTCAGGAGCTCGCTTCCGTGAAAGGAACTTAGGAAGAAGGCGATTTCAGACACGAACCCAAAGCCAGAGCGCTCTAGTCTGGTATTGCAAGCAGGGGAACTGAAATTTTATAAGCTACTCTTTTGGTAATGCTGCCTAGGATAAGGTTATGAAAAAAGCCACGGCGTCGAGGGATCATCGTCATCATATCAAGCTTCTTTGATTTAACCCGGTTTAATATGCCCGACTCCACAACGCTCTCATAAACTTCATTCGTTTTTGCTCCGGGTAAGAATTCTACCAAGCCGGAAAGATCAGCGGAGGGAGTTTGCTTGTTTTGAATGATCTGAAAGATATCAATACCGGCTTTAAATTTATTTTTTAATGCGTTGAGTATAGACAGTTTTTCAAAACCTTTCAGCTCCAATCCGTCATAAGCAAAGCCAATTTTTTTAAGCGGTGAAAACTTAGCATTAGCCGGAACAGCAAGTACGGGAACGGGAGCGTTCTGAATTATTCGCGCTGCATTGCTACCCAGAAATATTTTCTTCAGACAGCTTGATCCGGTCGTTCCGAGGACGATCAGATCAGCGCCTTTGCCATGAATAGCTTCAGCTAATTCCATCTGCCAGTTGATTAGTATTGCGTTTGTATCCAACTGAACGCCGTTTTTTCCGGAGACCATTTTTTTCGTTTCTTCGAGCTGGTTTTCCGCGATTTTAAGGTTGGCATTCGCCACGTCCTGATCCGGGAGGAAAAGCTTACCTCTTGCAGTTAAAACAGGGACCAGAACAGCATGTACAAGTTCAATTTGCGCATCGAATTGTTTTGCAAGGCCGGCTGCATAAAGTAAAGCATTATTTGCAGCGTCTGAGAAGTCGGTGGGAACTACTATTTTCTTAATATCCATGGCTTTCAAATTATACTAAAAGTACTCAATCTAAATTGATAGGTGAAACGGGGGAACCGGATGGAGTTGCTCAATGGCAGGAAAAAGTCGCAATCCACCCCTTAATTTGTCTTCTTTATCCCTCATGATGAACACTTTAATGCGCTAGCTTTGTTGTACAGACATCAATTCTTAAACATCGAACATCTTATGGAAAAGTTACAGTTCACTAAAGAAATCAAGGCTCCGGTACAGAAAGTTTGGGATACCCTTTGGAATGAAGATACCTATTCTCAATGGACAGCCCCATTCAATCCGAAAGGCGGTTCCAGTATACAAACTGACTGGAAAGTAGGCGGTAAAACACTCTTTCTGGATACCGAAGGCAACGGTATGATCAGTACGATCAAAAGCAAAAGCGAGCCCTATGAAATGGTATTTGAGCACCAGGGTGAAATAATAAAAGGTGTAGAGGATACGACCAGTGAAAAAGTAAAAAGCTGGGCGGGTTCTTTGGAAGAATACCACTTATCTGAAAGCAATGGCATTACGACATTGAAAGCCTCTGTACAAACCGGAGAAGAATGGGCGAAAATGATGAATGACGGTTTTGTGAAGGGGTTTGAGATCGTAAAGACCATCTCGGAAGGGAATTAATAATTTCCAGGCCTGAGCGAATTTGACGGGGAAGGGAGCAGCGGCAGGGTTGTACAGTCGGTCAGGATACTAGCGGCAGCGTAAGCCAAAAAGTACTTCCTTCACCAAGTTTGCTTTCAACCCAGATCTTTCCTTTGTGACGTTCTACGATCTGATGGGACAGGTACAAACCTATGCCTAGTCCTGAGATGTTTGGATCATCCTCTACGCGATAGAAGCGGGTAAAAACATGGGGAATCTTGTTGGCAGGAATACCTATACCGTAATCTTTGATTCCAATCTTAACCTGATCAGAACTATATTCAACAATTACGTCGACGGCATCTCCATGCGGTGAATATTTGATGGCATTGGTCATTAGATTAATGAGCACCTGTTCGATGCGGTGTGCATCGCCCTGGATGGTTACCGGTGTGCCCTCTGACTGCAATTTGATTTTATGAGAAGTATTGGTGTCTGCAATTAATTGTACAGCATCATTTACCACCTCGGCGACCTCGAATAAGGTCTTAACCAGGTGCAGTTTGCCGGATTCGATCTTTGACACATCCAGAAGGTCGTTAACTAATGAGGAAAGCTTGTTCACCTGCTGCATGGTCTTGCTAAGGAACATTTTTGGCTTCTCATCGGTTATCACACGCTCCAGGATCTGAAGGTATCCGAAAATGGATGTAAGCGGCGTCTTAAGCTCATGACTGGCAAGGCCGATAAATTCATCCTTCTTGGCGTTTAATGATTTAATTTCCTCATACAGCTTTTTCGCTTCTTGCTGGGCTTCCACCTGGGCAGTAATATCACGCGCTATTTTAGCTGCGCCGATTATTTTGCCGTTTATGATGATAGGAGATATAGAAAGAGATATTGGAATGAGTGTGCCATTTTTATGACGCCTGTAGGTCTCGAAGTGGTCGATTTTATTGCCGCTTTTAATTTCGCCGATAATATAATCTTCTTCATTCAGCCGATCTGGGGGGATAAGGGTAGAGATATGTTTGCCGATAATTTCTTTTTCGGTATAGCCGAACATCTTTTCTGCTGCTTTATTCCAGCTGGTTATGATGCCTTCCAGGGTTTTACTGAGAATAGTATCTTCCGCCCTATCGACAATTGCGGCAAGCATGGCCTGTCTTTCTCCGGATCTGATCTTGTCGCCATTATCCCGCGCGATCTTGGAGGCGCCGACAACTTTGCCGTTTCCATCGAGTATTGGCGATACCGACAGTGATATGGAAACTTCCTCACCCGATTTAGAAAGCCGTACCGTTTCAAAATGGTCGATTTTAACGCCATTTTTGATCCGGCTTATGATAAGATCTTCTTCGTTAAGGCGATCTTTTGGAATGATCATGGAAATATGCTGTCCAATAGCTTCGGCCTCGGTGTAGCCGAACATTCTTTCTGCAGACTTATTCCAGCTGGTGATGATCCCTTTAAGAGTCTTGCTGATTATGGTGTCGTCTGAAGTATCGATCACAGAAGCCAGCATCGATTGCTTTTCTTCAGCGGTAAGGTTAGTGGGTGTAGTAGGAAGCATTAATCAGAATAAGGGAATGCAAAACAGGAAGATTTACAACCAGAAGTTGTATGGTCGACTCTTACTTAACACGTGAGTATGAAATTTGTTTATAAATTTTAATCAGCTAAAACGGATGCTATTCGCCAACAATAATAAGCAACCCGGTTCAAAAAAATGAAATCATTCAACCCGATAAAGGATTAAACAGTTGTTTTTTTTACTTTAATTAAGTGCAGTTGGAAATCAAGTGCATCTTTGCTGTTTACCGTTTGACTTCATGAAATTGAAACACCTCATACTTTTATTTTTCATTGTTTCAGGTTTTTGCAGCCACGCGCAAGTACTGCGACAGCGGTCGGTAACTTTGATGGGAAGCAGGTTTGATTTTACCATTGTTGCCGGGGACACCACTGAAGCCGATGCGTACATCGAACTGGCGATTGCAGAAGTAAGGCGCATTGAGAACCTGATTTCTGACTGGCGCCCTGAAACCCAGGTTTCGGAAATTAACAGGAATGCCGGAATCAGACCGGTTAAAGTGGATCAGGAGGTTTTTGAGCTGACTGAGCGAGCTCTGGAATTTTCGAAAATTACGAAAGGTGCTTTTGACATCAGCTTTGCTGCCATGGACCGGGTGTGGAAATTCGATGGTTCAATGAAGGAGATGCCATCACATGAGGCGATCAAAAAGTCAGTCAGCAACGTAGGGTATAAAAATGTAATTCTGGATAAAGTAACCCGGACCGTGTTTCTGAAACAGCGCGGAATGAAGATAGGCTTTGGTGCTTTGGGAGAAGGTTATGCGGCTGATAAATGCCGCGACATGATGATTGCGCGGGGTGTGCAGGCGGGCATTGTAAACGGATCTGGTGATATGAGTACGTGGGGCCGAAAGCCGAACGGGGAGAACTGGAAAATAGGGGTGACGAATCCCATCGATAATAATAAGCTATTTGCGATCCTTACGCTGAAAGAAGAAGCCGCGGTAACTTCAGGAAGTTATGAAAAGTACGTAGTGTTTAATGGGAAGCGCTATGCACATATTATCAACCCTAAGACCGGTTATCCAGCGTCAGGCTTATCCAGTGTGACGGTAATTGGTCCCGGCGCGGAGTTTGCAAACGGTTTGAGTACCTCAGTAATGGTGCTGGGTGCAAAGAAGGGTTTAAGGCTGGTAAACTTGTTCCCCGGGTACAGGGCCATTTTGATAAACGATCGGGGGAGTGTGAAGTATAGCAGGGATTTTGACGCTATGGGGATAATTCTGCAATAGAAAGGGAGCCGTATTTCAGGGCCACGATCTAAAAATAAAAATAAAAAAGAGCGGCTTGCCGACCACTCTTTTATTTAACCACCAACGAAGTGTTGCTTTTAAAAGCTTACTTCTTCAAGTATTCCTGGACCTTCTCGCGGGAGTTACCTACTGCTGCGATCGCTTCTTTGACCTGATCGGTGCTCACACCCATTGTTTTTGCTATGTATTGTACTTCATAATCTTCGCTTCCGCTGACTTGTGCCCTGTCGCGTCCGTCCTGTATATTTTTATTGTCTGCCATCACGATATGTTTTAGTTTTTAACACCAGCGGAATTAAAAGTGTTTGCAGAAATTTCATAATTATGATTGTGCGTTTTAGGATAAGAAATCTGCAAAGAAATAATAACTTGCTGTTGCGTAGGAATGTTAGTTCAGACGCTGTGAAGACGCGAGGATGGGGTTAATATTTAACAAGAATCATGAAAAGAGACGAATTCCTTAAAAAAAGCCTGCTGGCAGGCCTTACTGCAGCATTTGTGAACCCAGCGTTAGCTGCGGCAATCCCGGCAAGCGCCAAGCCAGGAACGACCTTTAATTTAAATTATGCCCCGCATGCGGGTATGTTCGAAAGCCATGCCGGCAAAGACATTATAGACCAGATAAACTTTATGCATGATCAGGGCTTCCGGAGCCTTGAAGATAACGGGATGATGAAGAGACCTGTTGCAGAACAAGCGAAGATTGGCGAGACGCTGGCGAAGCTGGGGATGACGATGGGAGTATTTGTTGTTGAAAAAGGCGGAAATTCTGCAAATACTCTTGCAGCGGGAAAGCGGGAATATATTGACATCTTTTTAAAAGGGTGTACTGAGGCGGTAGATGTTGCAAAACGGGTAAATGCAAAATGGGCTACTGTGGTGCCCGGTGATTATGAACGCAACCTGCCGATAGGAATTCAGACCGGCCATGTGATAGAAGCCCTGAGGCGGGGAGCTGAAATACTTGCACCGCACAATATCACGATGGTACTTGAGCCGCTGAGTGACAGTCCGAATCTGTTCCTTCAAAACGCTGATCAGACTCATTTAATTTGTAAGGCTGTAAATAGTCCGGCGTGTAAGATATTGTATGATATCTATCACATGCAGAGGAATGAAGGTCAACTGATACTGACCATGGATAAGTGCTGGGACGAGATTGCTTATATCCAGATCGGTGACAATCCCGGAAGGAAGGAACCTACGACTGGTGAGATTAATTACAAAAACGTTTTAAAGCATATCTACAACAAAGGGTACAGGGGAGTTCTGGGAATGGAGCATGGGAATTCTATCAAGGGTAAAGAAGGCGAGCTGGCGTTAATTAAGGCTTACCGTGAAGTAGATAGTTTTATGTAGAGATCATATTTGACAATAGAAGATACCTTTAATAATGCTCCAAGATTGAAAAAACGGGTCTCCATTACTGATATAGCAAATGCCCTGAGTATTTCGCCTACCACTGTATCCTTTATTTTAAATGGGAAGGCGCGTGAAAAGAGGATCAGTGCTGAACTTGTAGCAAAAGTAGAAAAGTACATTGCAGAAGTGGGTTATAAACCCAATTCACTGGCAAGAAGCTTACGCACCGGGAAAACCCATATTATTGGTTTACTGGTTGAAAGCATCTCAAACCCTTTTTTTGCGACTATAGCGCGGCGCATTGAAGAGCTTGCTTACAAAAATGGCTATAAGATCATTTATGCCAGTACGGATAATGACACCATAAAAACGAAGGAGCTGATTAAGATGTTCCGTGAGCGGCATATTGACGGCTACATTATTAGTCCGCCGGAAGGAATAGAAGACGATGTTAATTCATTGATACATGCCGGTGTTCCAGTTGTCTTTTTTGACCGCTATCTGCCGGATATTACGGTTGATACTGTTACCATAGACAATCCGGCAAGCAGCTATAATGCTGTGAATTACCTGATCGGTACGGGCTGTAAAGAGATCGGCTTTGTCACTCTTGATTCCCCGCAAACACAAATGGAGGACAGGCTGCACGGTTATGAGTTAGCTATTGAAGAAGCCGGGCTTGTTTCGAATGTCAGGCAGATCGGCTTTAAGGAAAGTCCGGAGAATATTGTCAGGGACATCAGCGCATTTTTGAAGGGAAACGCATCGCTCGATGCGATCTTCTTCGCGACAAATTATCTGGCCATCAGTGGCCTTAAGGCTCTTCGGGCGCTTGAGATTGACATCCCGGGCGAGCTTTCAGTAATCGCATTTGATGACCACGAGCTTTTCCAGCTTCACCAGCCTTCAATAACTACGGTGTATCAGCCTGTTAATGAAATTTCAGATCAGGTTATTAATATCCTGCTGAACAAGATGAAATCAGGGACGAAACCGAAAAAGGAACAAAACCTGGTACTAGCAGCTGAAATGATCATTCGGGATTCTACAAATACAATTCTTGTAGCAACAGATCTGTAAACTGCCGCCGAAAGATTCTGTGTTTTGTTTCCGGTCTTGATTAGGAGATGATCACAAAAGTGCCTGCAACGATCAGCAATCCGCCAAGAATAGTTTTCATTTCCATCGGTTCTTTGAGAAACACGAACGACAGGCCCATTGCAATGGCCACGCTTAATTTGTCAATAGGTGCTACCTTGGATACATCGCCGGTTTCAAGCGCTTTGAAATAGAAGATCCAGGAAAGTCCCGTGGCAATTCCCGAAAGCACTAAAAATATCAGATTTGTACGGCTAAGTTGCTTTACCTCTTTCAGTTCGCCAGACAATAAGATTATTCCCCAGGCCATAAACAGGATAACGACTGTGCGAATGGCAGTAGCTACATTACCGCTAATTCCTTTTACCCCAATCTTAGCAAGAACTGCAGTTGCTGCAGCAAACAGTGCTGATAGTAATGCGTAGTATTTCCACATAAGTTCAACCCGGAAAAATGTTAGTTAAGCGTGATCTTTATGATCATGGTTCTTCATATAAAAATAGCTTAATCCGAACAGAAATAGAATACCCAGCATTGCACTTCCAAGCACGTCGGTAAACCAGTGAGCACCGAGATATATTCGTGAAAAAGGAACGGTGATGATCATAAAACCAGATATTGCCATGACACTTATCCTCAACGTGCGGTTAATTTCCTTAAGATGATTCATTAATATTATCAGGAATCCGAAAAAAGAGATGTAAAACAGGACGTGGCCGCTGGGGAAACTTTGGTGTTTGGCTATGTCAATTATCCGGACGAGGTCATCGGTTGGTCTGGGGCGGTCAATGAGGATCTTCAATAACCTCCCTATTAAACTGGAGACCATAGCGAGTAATATGAACATTGATTCTCTTCGTCGCCTGAATACCAGAAAAATTAGCGCCGTTGCCACGACAATAATAGCGGATTGAGGCATGTATCCCGGCCAGCTTATAGCCTTCATTGCCGAATCCAGCACGGGATGCTGATGTTCCTGAATCTCTTCAGAAAATTCCAGATCTATTATCGAAACAGGAAAGGCTGACACAAGGATAGTAAGCAGAATAAAACTGAGCGTTATTCCTCCCAATACATAGAGCAAAATACGTTTCCTGCGTTCCTTCATACATCCAGGTTGCTAAAATCGCTGTCTGAGTGCCACTGTAGGCTGAAGGCGCTCGTTAGAGAAACCGGCTATTCCACGGATAAATAGTTTGTTAAACGGGGTAGCAAAAACGCCTGCTCCAAACCCATGATGTATGGTATTCGAGGTTTCATTTTCAACCCAGACGCGACCGGCATCGTAAGATGCGATAAACCCAATTTTTCCGGGCATAATTTTGCTCAGGAAATTCGGGATAGTGACCCGTGCTTCAAGATTGTTGTAAAGAACATGATCACCGGCAAACCGGTGTTTTCTGAAGCCCATTAAATTGTCCTGGCTGCCCAGAAATACACTTTGATAGAAAGCGGGGTTACCTGATGTGAGCCCTCCGCCGAGACGGTTGGCTATTACAAAATTACCACGCGGATCGAGCGATTTATAGAATGAAAACTGACTGAATGCCTGGGCAAACGACTGAGAGCTGGTGTTTAATCCCTCGAAGCCCTGCAGAACAATATTGAAGTTTATACCCTTTGTGGGAAGAGACTTGTCATCCCTGCTGTCCCAATTCAGGTCCATAACCAGCCCGCCGTGTAATTTGTCGCCATAAACATCATTAAACTGGGCACTGATTGCCGGAGTATTGAAATATCGTCCATCATTGCTGCCATCAACAAAATGCTGAATAGTCGGGCCCGCTGTTAAGGATAACTGCTCGCTGAACTTAAACCGGAGTGCAGGCTTAAATTCATAAAAAGAGAAGTTTACCCGATAATACTTTCTGAAATCGCCGGACTCATCAAATTCCGTTTCATTGCCGAGCCCAAATAGATTCATGATATTTCCATTCATATCGGCAAGAGCTTTTATAGTCATATCCGTGTTCCTGAAAATGTTTTTGAAATCGGCATCGTATTCGACTAAGAAAGAACTAGTAGAAAGGCTATGTAAGGCCTTTATCTTTTGAAAGCTGCCGGGTTGGCCGGTGGTGGATTTATCCTGCTGGATCTTGTACGACAGACCCAGGGAAATACCATCTATTGCGCGAAGATCGGCGGTAGGGCTTAGCCGCGCTCCAAACAGACGATTACTTAGCCCTGATTTGGTGGTACTATCCTTAACGCCCGTTTCTCTTTCGGCGGGATTTACACCCTGGGCGAATCCAGGGATGGTAATACTTAAGGTAATTAAACTGAACAGAAGAATTCTTAACATAACAGGTTTTTTATGATCATTAAGAATTCGCAAACTCTTTTTGAATGCTAGTCTTTAAATCGGGTTTGTATGGTAACAAAAATGTGTGGATGAAGTTTACGGCCAGCTATTATATGTCACTTTGATTACAAAGTCAGGCCCACTCAATGGTGCCGTGGAGTGTTGAGTATATCAGTTTACATAGGTCTCAACTTGGGTTAAAAGATACTGGATGTCAAAGGGTTTTGAGATAAAAGTTTCTGCGGCGCAGCTTTTTTCTCCGGCAGAATAGATCGTATCAGACGCCGAAATAATAATGATCGGGATATGATTAGTTCGGGGGTCATTTTTAAGCCCCTGGCACAGATCCCTCCCGTCAAAAGCGCCGAGTATAATGTCGAGTAATATGATATTCGGGTCGTAGTCGATTACCAGAGCCGTCAAGTTATCTGCTGTAGTATCACATCTGACATCGTAGCCTTGTAACTCCAGAACTATTTGCATCATGTCCAGAATCTCCTGATTATCATCAACTATTAATATTCGTTTCATTCGCAAATTTATGAACTAGCGTTCGTGAGCAAATGTTGTGCCTTATTTTCTTTAAAATTAACATCAGGTGTTTTTACCTTGCCTAATTATTAAAAAAATATCCAACTGGTTGTCTTTTTATCCCGATGCATCGTTGTTGACTAACCATTATTTACACCATGTTTCAACACAGTAAAATTTACTAAACAGTTGCACTTCAAGGCTGTTAAACATGAATGCCAGAAGGACCAACTATTAGATTATTAGCCGAGGAAACCCAGCAATTTGTTGGGAAGAAAGTGATCAGTGCCACCACGCTGACCGATGACCTTGACCTTTCGAGATTTGAAGGCCAGAAGATCAGGGAAATCAAATCGTACGGAAAGCAGCTTCTGATTGTATTCGACGATTTTGCTGTTAGGATACATTTGATGCTGTTTGGTTACTATGAGATAAATGACAACTTCCCGAAGGGCAAGCTTAGATTAGGGCTTCGGTTCAAGAACAGTGAGCTGAATTTCTATGCTGCAGATGTACGATTTATTGAGGAGCCAATAAATGATCTTTACGACTGGCGGCTGGATGTGTTAAGCCCGGATTTTGATAAGCAATTAGCAGTAGACAAACTCAATAGTCTTGACAAAGAATTTATCTGTGACGCCTTACTTGACCAGTCAATTTTCGCAGGTGTGGGGAACATCATTAAAAATGACATGCTCTTCAAAGCCAAAGTACATCCACTGAGCAAATCTACGGACGTGCCTGATGCAAAAAAGCTGGAGCTTGCAGAAGAGGCTGTTATAGTAAGCGTAGACTTCCTTGAATGGAAACGTTCAAAAGCGAAGAAGAATAAATTTGTAGCTCATTATAAAAAGATCTGCCCGAGAGATAAAGTTCCTTTTAAAAAGTTGAAAGTTGGGCGGGGCAAGCGGGTTTGCTATTTCTGCGAACTGTGCCAGGTGAAATATTAAAGGGAGGAGATTTCAGCAGATATGCATCAGAACAGAAAGGGCCCTTCCATATTAATGAAAGGGCCCCACTGAAAAATTATTTAAATAAACCAGTTAACCTAGTTTGGCATTAATACGCCGTCGATAACGTGAGTAACACCATTGCTTGATACTACATCAGCTATTGTAACAGTAGCACCGCCAACCCATACCTTACCATCTTTTACAGTAACCTTTAATTTTTGTCCCTGTACGGTAGTTAATTCCTGGCCATCTTTAAGGTCTGCAGCCATTAAAGCGCCCGGAACCACATGGTAAGTTAAAATCTTAGTCAGATCTGCTTTCATTTCCGGCTTCATAAGATTGTCCAATGTTGCTTTTGGAACCTTTGCAAATGCTTCATTGGTAGGAGCAAATACTGTGAACGGACCTGTACCGCTTAAAGTTTCGGCCAAACCAGCTGCCTGAACTGCGGAAACCAGAGTAGTATGGTCACTTGATCCAACAGCATTTTCAACGATATTTTTCGAAGGAACCATCATTGCACCACCAACTTCAACTCCTTCTGAGCCCATCATTGAGGTAGAATCCATCATTGCTGTAGAGTCCATCATTGCACTGTCCTGCATTGCAGATTCAGTTTTAGTAGAATTACATGCGGTAATTGTAGCAACAAATGCTACCGCCATTACCAGGCTTAAAAATTGCTTTTTCATAAAAAATTGTTTTGGGTTTAAAGTTTTATGAGCCTACATACGATGTTTCGATAACTGCGGATTTCCTGGAGTGATTTTTATTTAGGCAAAATTCAAAGATTGAGCGAACGCTATATAAATTATCCGCCAGCTAAATTCCGCTGATCGTTTTCGTAAATTTGACTATGGCAAAATACATTGTGATCGCCCTTTTGATAGTTAACATCTGCGGTGTTTCAGAGGAAACCCGCGGGCAAACAGTCAAGCTATTATCTGTTGATCAGCTTGAATTGAGACTGGACAGGGGTAAAGACACCACTTATGTTGTGAATTTCTGGGCGACCTGGTGTGGTCCCTGCCTGAAAGAAATGCCTCATTTTGAAAAATTGCAGGCTGAGTTTGCCGATCAAAAACTAAAAGTGCTTTTTGTGAGCATCGACAATCTGTCAAAACTAAAATCGGCCGTCGTTCCGCTCGCAAAGAGGCTTAAGCTAAAGAATGAAGTATTTCTGCTGAATGAGAAAGATCCGCAAGTGTATCTTGAGCGAATTGATAAAAAATGGTCTGGTGCATTGCCTGCCAGTATCTTTGTGAATAAAGTGAGAGGGAAGCGGGAATTTTATGAAAAAGAATTTACCTATGCGGAACTGGTAAAAACCTATCAGTCAATTTGAAACTTGTGCGAAATGTTAACCGGCCAGAGCTTTCCTGAAATTATCTACTTACAGCTGAAATTTAAACCTTTGTCATTACTTATATTTGGGGATGAAGCTGATAAAGGACATCGTATTAATCATCATAGGCATTTTTCTGGCAGGCATGGGGCTCAAGGGTTTCCTGCTTTCCAGTCATTTTATTGATGGCGGCGTCACGGGTATATCCATGCTGCTTGCAGACATTTCTGGTGTGCCTCTTGCCATTTTGATCTTCATTATCAATGTGCCTTTTTTATTTCTGGGGCTTCAGCAAATGGGTTGGTCTTTTGCAATCAAAAGCTCGCTTGCCATACTCGGGCTTTCCTTATGCATTTTTTTTGTTCCCTATCCGGATGTTACACCAGATAAGCTGCTGACTGCGGTGTTTGGTGGGCTGTTTATAGGTGCGGGGATAGGTTTTGCGATGCGGGGCGGTGCAGTGCTGGACGGAACTGAAATAGCAGCCGTGCTTGTAAGCCGCAAAACCCAGATCATGAAGGTGAGTGACGTCATTTTACTTCTTAATATTGTAATATTTGGCGTTGCTACATTCTACCTTGGTGTTGAATCGGCCTTGTATTCGATCCTCACTTATCTTGCTGCCTCGAGAATGATCGATTTTATACTGAACGGCATTGAGCAGTATACCGGTGTGACAATCATTTCCGACCACAGTGAAGCTATTCACAAAGCTATTATCGAAAAGCTTGGCAGAGGAGTAACTATTTATCAGGGGAAAAAAGGGTTTGGGAGTAAGGGCGAAAGGAAAGTGCAAACAGACATTGTGTTTACTGTTACTACACGGCTTGAAATTCCATCCTTAAAAAAGGAGGTGATGGCTATAGATCCTGCAGCGTTTATTATTCAGCAAAGCATTGATGATACAACAGGAGGCTTGCTGAAAAAGAAGGCACTGCATTAGAAGAACAAGTGACATTATTCATTGTCAATGAGTTTGATTAATTCATCAAGGAGAGGAATCTGGCCTGAAATAATCTTTTCCCGCGCTTCATCGATGCTAAGCCATTCCACCCTGTCTACCTCAACAAATTCCTGAATCTTTCCTGATTTCGGCGGCCACTCCATCGGAAAGGTATTCGATACCATGTCTTCCGGATTGAAGTCGCCCTGAACAGCCCAGGCCAGCACCTCCTTGCCGGATTTCTGGACTATAGGAGTGAGCTCAATCATTTTGCCGGAAACATCAGCGCCAAGCTCCTCTTTAAATTCACGGATAGCTGCGTCTTTCGGGTTTTCGCTTTGTTCGAATTCTCCCTTTGGGATTGACCACACGCCAAGGTCTTTATTTTTGTAAAAAGGGCCACCCGGGTGGGCCAGCAAAACCTCCAGCGTATTTTTGTTAGTCCGGTATAATATAATCCCTGCGCTTCTTTTTTTCATCTGGTCTAATTATTGCTGTATGTTGGGCGAATAATTAACGGGATTGCCACACTGACTATAAAAGGGATTCGATATGGCCATAGATGAATTAAACGCATTTTTCAGCTCTGTTATGTTACCTGATACCATCATTATATCTGAAGGGGTCAAAATAATTAATGTCCCGGATTTTATACAGGGTCATCTGCAAGCCCTGAAAGCTGTTGGCGAAGAGCCGGTTGCGGCGGTTTTTTATGAAAGGCTGGTTATGATAAAAGACCTGCTTGTTAGCCAGGTCTCTTAAAACTTCCTTGATTCGCATTTTAGAGTAGCAAAGGAGGTACGATCTTCCGGTAAATTATTGCAATACCGTTAAACATACTTGCTGCCGCTGTCTTAAAGCCCCTTTTCTTCCAGCATACTATATACACCTGCGGTAACCAAAGCTCCGATAACGTAATACGCAACCGTCATTACCTCACGTTTTTCACTATTTGCTACATGAGCTTCATTAAGTCCCAGCGGTTTCGGTGCTTTGATAGCAGCGAGTCCTGCAGTAAGGCCAGCGCCCACAGCGCGTAATAATATGAATTTTTGACCGCCTACGCCCAGCGCGGCAAAATATGAAGCATTACTAACCATATCTCCGGCGAGGGCAATGCCATACAATTCTTTTCCGGTAGGTGGAGTAATATCCAATGCTTCCGCGGACTTTTTTACAGCCTGTTCGCCGATCAGGTCCATCCGTGGTGCTTCGCTATCAAATTTTCTCAGCGTTTCATGCAAGAGATTCAGCACCGTAGCGCCCGCAAATCCTGCTATAATTGATTTTGCATAGTTCATAGTAGTAGTATTTTAGAAGATAACAGAATAGCGGAGGGATGGTTTTGGGAAAATGAGGGGAAAGCGGGAAGCGAGAAGCGAGAAGCAGGCAGCTGAAAGCTGAAAGGGGGAAGCATGAGGCGGGAAATGTGGGGAAAGGGGGTGAGCTTTCCGTTTTCAACACTTTTCCTTAATTTGTCGTCTCAATTACCAGCTCTCATGCTCAAGGAAGAACGATTAAATTATATTATCAGCCAGATAAATATTCACAACAAGGTACTGTCGGCGGAGTTGAGCTTACAGCTGAGCGTATCTGAAGATACCATTCGCCGGGATTTGAACGAATTGACGGAAAGCGGGCTTATCCTGAAAGTACATGGGGGCGCAATATCACGGTCATTTCACTCACCTTTTTCAGAACGAGGCGTATATAAAAAGGAGGCAAAAAAGGAGATTGCACGAAGGGCTCTGGGTTTGATTGAAGACGGGATGGTAATACTTGTGGGTGGCGGAACGACGATGATCGAGCTTGCAAGAATGGTTCCGGAGCAGCTGCATTGTACTTTTTTTACTATCAGCCCGCTGGTAGCCCTTGAGCTTGCTGAATCGCCAAACCTGGAAGTTCATCTGATAGCGGGAAAGCTTTCATCAAACTCACAGATCCTCGTCGGGTCGCAGGTGATCCATCAATTGAGCGAGATTCATGCAGACCTTTGTTTTCTTGGAGCAAACAGCGTTTCTATAAAGGATGGAATCACTGATTCAGACTGGGAAGTTGTCCAGGTTAAAAAAGGGATGATTAAAGCAGCATCTGAGACAGCGATCCTGACCATTGCCGAAAAGTTAAATTCGTTTCAAAAGATGAAGGTTTGCGGACTTGGTGATATCAAGTATATGATAACTGATCTTGACAAGAAGCATGAAACCTTTCAGCAATATTCGAAGAAAGTAAAGTTAATTTAAAAGTAGGAAACCGTAAGCTCTAGTCTTATTTGCAGTATTTTGCGGGTTTAATGTAAAACCGTGCAAAATAATTTGCTTTGTGATGAAAATCTCCACACATTACACGAAATATCATTATTTTTGAAATTGCAAACCCGCATTTTACGTTTATAAATGCGAGATGGTTAGCTCTCGACCGATTACAAGATGAATAATAATATTCAGAATCTATACGATACTGCAACTAAGCCTGTAAGGCGTATAATTGGCCTGATGTCGGGCACTTCCTTTGACGGGCTGGATATAGCGGTTTGTGAATTTCAGGGAAGCGGGCTTGGCACCAATATAAAAGTCTTAAATTTTGTCACCAAAGACTACAAACCGGACTTTAAGGAAAACCTGAAATCTATTTTTGCAAAGAAGTTTGCCGATCTGGAGCGGATTACCTTGTTAAATGCTGTCATAGGAACCTATTATGCCGAGTTAATACTGGAGTGTCTGGAGGAATGGGATATATCACCTGCTGAAATAGATCTGATCGCCAGTCATGGACAAACCATTTACCATGCTCCTTCCCATCAGCATAATATAGAGGGATATCCGAATGCCACACTGCAAATAGGTGATGCGGATCATCTTGCGATGAAAACAGGTATTATAACCCTGAGTGATTTTCGGCAGAAACACATCGCTGCAGGTGGAGAAGGCGCTCCTTTGGCGGTATACGGCGATTACCTGATTTTTTCGAGTGCCACCGAAAACCGGATCATGTTAAATATTGGGGGCATTGCCAATTTTACTTTTCTCCCTTCGGGCCATTCTACAGGCTTTTTCTCATCAGATGTTGGCCCGGGCAATACTCTTATGGATCAATATATCCAGCTCAAATATCCTGGTAAGTACTATGATAAGGATGCGGAATTAGCTTCGGCAGGGACCGTTAATACTTCTCTTTTAGAAGCCTTGCTGGATCATCCGTTTTATAAAGCTGGCTTTCCTAAGACTACCGGACCAGAATTGTTTAGCCTGGATTATTTAAATAATGCCATGGAGAGGTCGGGCCAGTATAATGTTTCAAACGAAGATGTGATGGCAACCCTGGCGGCTTTTTCCGCGAAAGGTATTATAATGGCTATCGAAGAATCGATAAAAGGCAGGGGAGACTTTGAAATTTATTTAAGCGGCGGAGGCATGTACAATCCTCTGCTGATAAAATATGTAGAAGAACATGTTGGACGTAAATTAAAATTCACGTCAGATCTGGGAATAAATCCAGATGCAAAAGAAGCTGTATTATTTGCCTTGCTGGCGAATGAAGCAGTGGCAGGAGGTAATACGCCATTCGGGGATCGTCCGGGCGTGCCAACTGTATCAATGGGGAAAATAAGTTTCCCTAAATAGGACCTTACAATAAAAACCAATTAAAAATCAGAAGTATGGAAAAAGTGTTACAAACATTTAGAAGATGGCCTCAGCTGCTCGCGGTTGTTGCCATCATGTGCTGCCAGGTAGCTGCGGCACAAACTCGTACATACGCCATTAAAGGCGTTATTACGGATGTACGGAATAAGGAGCCTCTTATCGGTGCCGCCGTTAAGATCACGGGCACCAATCAGGGAACATCAACTGATGTGAATGGAGCTTTCACCTTAAATGCGCAATTAGCTGAAGGAAGCTATCCGTTAACAATTAGCTACACGGGCTACAAGACTGTAAACCGTACTGTGACGTTAACACCAGCAGGGGTGACTCTTAACATTGAGATGACTGAAGATGCGTTGAACATCGACGAAGTTGTGGTTACAGGAACAACAGTAGCTACCAGTAAAAAACAGCTGGGAAATGCAATTTCGACAGTATCAGCGAAACAACTTGAAGGAGGAGCAGCTACGTCAATTGACCAGGCACTTGCTGGTAAAGTTGCTGGTGCTCAGATTTCACAAAACTCAGGTAATCCCGCTGGAGGTATCAGCGTACGCTTACGTGGTAACAGTACAATAGCGGGATCGAGTGATCCTTTGTACATTATTGACGGAGTGATTGTTAACAACAGTTCAGCTGAGCTTGTCGATTTGGGCGGTTATACTCAGAACAGGCTTGTGGACATTAATCCAGCCGATATCGACCGTATCGAGATCATTAAAGGTGCTGCCGGTGCAGCGATCTATGGATCACGTGCCAGCAACGGTGTTGTTCAGATTTTCACTAAAAGAGGTAAATCCGGTGCGCCAGTGGTTGCAGTTTCAACCCAGTTCCGGAGTAACTCACTGCGTAAGAAAATAGAATACAATGAATACCCATTCCGTTTTGTCGACATTTCGGCGGCGGGAAATGCAAACACTACGCAGGTTCCGGTGACACGTTATGATATCCAGGATCAGATCTTTGAAACGGCTAATGGTTCAGAAACGAATGTTTCCGTATCAGGAGGATCTGATAACAGCCAGTATTATGTAAGTGCAGGTTACCTTGGAAATAACGGGATTGTTAAAAATACTGACTTTAACCGGGTGACCGGACGTTTGAGACTTGATCAGCGTTTTAATAACTGGCTGAAATTAAGTACAGGTCTTAATTACACCAGAAGCACCAGTGCTGAACTTCCTAACGGAGGTATCAACTCTGCATGGGGAGCTTTAACAGGCTTTATTTTTGGAAATAACTTTGTTAATCCAAATCCTGATCCGGTTACCGGAATTTATCCAACTCTGGCCCCAACCGGTTTATTGCGGACTAATCCTTTAGAAGCTATCAACCGTTTTAATTTTGATCAGCAGACTAATCGCCTGATAGCCGATGCAACATTAACAGCAGAGCCGGCAAAAAATCTGTCGATAAATTATACACTGGGACTTGATAACGCAACTCAGTTAGCTACCGCTTACATTCCGATCGGCAATACTACTCCGGCAAATACAACAGGTTATGCACGGAAAGCTGACCGGATAAGTTTCTTACTGAACAACGACGTGAATCTTGCTTACAAGGCTAAAATTGGTTCATGGTTGGAATCGACTACTACAGCCGGTGGTACAGTGCAGTCAGAGAGGGTTAACTCTAACAGCATTACCGGAACTCAGCTAAGCCCTGTGAGCCAGGCTGCGTCAAGCGGTGCATCCATTGTGACAGGGGACTTCAATTCTACCTTAAACATTTTCGGATTTTACGTTCAGCAAACGTTTGGTATAGCAAATAAGCTGTTCCTTACGGGAGCGATCCGAAGAGACGTTGCTTCTTCTTTTGGAGTTAATGACCGCTGGAAAACTTATCCTAAGATTAGCGGTTCGTACATAATTTCTGAAGAGAGCTTCTGGAAAGAATCGTCTTTAGGGTCAGTAATTCCTAACCTAAAACTTCGTGCTTCCTATGGCAAGTCAGGTAACCTTACCGCGCTGGGCCCTTACGATCAGTTTACGAATTATTCTAACGTATCACTGGCAGGTTTGCCAGGTTTATCGGCTCCAGGCCAGTTAGGAAATCCGGATGTTAAGCCAGAGCGTCAGACAGAGAAGGAAGTTGGTTTAGATGCAAGTTTCCTTAACGACAGGTTAGGACTTGAAGTTTCTCTTTATGACAAATCAGTACAGGATTTGCTTCTATTGGTTACACTTCGTCCTTCGACAGGTTATTTGACTCAATACCAGAATATCGGTAACATGACCAACAAAGGTTTTGAAATGATGCTTCGCGGTATTCCGGTTCAAAGCACAAACTTTAAATGGAGTTCTGCCTTAATCTTTTCAAAAGTTAAGAATAAGGTAAGTGATGTTCCAGGCGGTGTAGTAACATTCCCAGGAGGCTTTGGCCAGGTTGCTGCTGTAAACGGCTATCCATTGGGGGCTTTCTATGCTACACAATTTGCGCGTGATGCTTCCGGAGGCTTACTTCTTAATGCAGCAGGCTTTCCTCAGCCAGAGCAAAGAAGCCGTACAGCTGCCGGACAGCCAACAGGAGGTAACCTTCCTGGTGTAATCGGTGATCCAAATCCAGACTGGACTGCATCATTCACGAATGAATTTAATGTGGGCAAAAATTTAACTTTAAGAATGCAGTGGGATGCATCCTACGGCAATGACGTATTTAACTTTACCAGACGTGTTGGAGATCGTGATCTCTATGGCGGTTTGAAAGGGTATGAAGATGAACTGCGCGGAACGGTTAAAAAAGGAACTTCACAGGCCTTATTTAGCATTATGGAAAACTGGATCGAAGATGGATCATATCTGAAATTCAGAGAGATAGCTGCATCATATGATATCCGCCTTAAAGCGCTAAATAATAAACCATTGAAAATTACCGTTTCCGGAAGGAACCTGTTATCTATTGATAAGTATAAAGGTTGGGATCCGGAAACTAATGCAGCCGGACAAAGTACAGGTGTTCGAGGCTTCGACTTTGTGGAGGTTCCAATCCCGAGAACTATCGCAGTGGGCTTAAATTATTCTTTTTAATTATTAAAACTGTAAGAGATGAAAACGAATTTTATATATAAATATCTCCTTCCTGTGATGGTTTTGTTAGTTTCCTCGTGTGAGCTGGATCAAACAAATCCAAACAACGCGACTGATGCGCAGGTGCTTAACACGAAGGAAGGGCTTGTAGCGCTTAGCGTTGGTATCAGGCAGAATTATTCTACAGCCGGTCTGGGAAATCTAATGCTTGCTCCAACTGTAACAGCGAGAGAGATGAAGGGCTTCGCTACTTTCACTAACACGCTGGAACTTGAAGCAGGTGGCACAGCTTTGCCAAGTGCTAATGGTATCATACTTAATTACTGGTCGGGAATGCAAAAGCAGATGAATATGAGTGAAAACCTCATTGCTAATGCACCGAATGTAGCGGGCCTTGAGCCAGGATTACTTAGCGGTATGATGGCGCAAGCTTACCTGTTCAAGGGATTAGCGCTTGCTAATCTGGCTCTTGTATTTGAACAAGCGAATCTTAACAGCAGTATTACTGAGCCAGTGGCGTTTGTGCCGCGTGCACAGGTGTTAGCTGAGTCTTTAAGGCTTATTGGCCTTGGAATCACAGCCGTTAATGCGACTGCACCGTCTGCGTCATTTACTGCACAAATTTCGGGTCCTGATTTCGACCTTAAAAATTCACTTTATGCAATGCAGGCGAGAGTGAATATGATGGCGGGAAACTATGCCGCAGCACTGGCTAGTGCTAATTTGGTGGATCTGACTAAAAAATCAAGCTTTACTTACACCACGATCAGTCCGAATCCGACATACACTATCTACAATGTGACTAAGTCTTATAGGCCGCGTGAGAATTTCGGACTACCAGCAGGATTATTTGATCCGGCAGACAAACGCCTGGCGTTTTACTTCACTACTCCGAGAGACATCCTTAATGGAGATCCGGTAGTTACGCTAACGGGCTTTTCAGCAGCGCAAACTACTGCTATACCTGTGTACCTTCCTGATGAGATGAAGCTTATCAAGGCCGAAGCTACTTTAAGAACAGATGGTTCTTTAGCCACAGCACTTGGGTTTATCAATGAAGTCAGAACTCAGGCGTCTGGTGATCTGTTTGGGGTAAATGCGGGACTTCCAGCCTATTCCGGACCTGTTACCAAGGATGACCTTCTGCTTGAAGTTTATAAACAACGTTGTGCAGAGCTTTATCTGAGCGGCTTGAAACTGGATGATACCAGACGTTTTAATCGTCCCGTACCTCCGGCAAATAACTCAGAACGCAACAGGATCTTTTATCCATATCCTGATCAGGAAAGGATAAATAATAAGAATACACCTGCAGATCCTGCAATTTAATTATCTTAGAATATCAGAAAGAGAGGAACTAATTGTTCCTCTCTTTTTTGACCCTCATTATGAGAAAGATATCAATTCTGTTCATAACCCTATTTTCAATAAGTGCGTTTGCGCAGGGGCCAGATGGATCAGCAGGCAGAATTAAATCGGCTGAAACGAGCGCCGTGCTATTAAATAATAACAAAGGCATCATTCCGCTGAAAAACGTTAAAGATCTGCGAATCGCGAGTGTTGACCTGGGGTTTACCAATTCAACTGTATTCGATAGTATTGCCGCCAAGTACTGGGGCTTGAAAAGTTTTAGCGGAGATACCATAAGCTCGCCATTGGGCTTTAACGCGATGCACATGAAGCTCAAGCTGTTTAACACAGTGATTCTGAAATTGTCGGATAAGAGCTCATTCAGTACGTCGATGATGCACTTTATCGCAGATCTGGAAAGCCAGACTAATGTGGTATTGGTTTTATCTGGAAGCGGGACTAGCCTGGCTAAACTGGATAAACTTAAATCTCCCGTAATATGGAGCAAATACCAAAGTCCCGAAGCAGCTTCTGCTCAGGCGCAGATTATTTTTGGTGGCCTGGGTGCTAAAGGCAAGCTTGACGCGAATTACAGTACATCATTTAAAAAGGGGCTGGGCTTTATAACAGAAAAGATCCGCCTGGGTTATTCTATGCCTGCAGAGGTTTCGCTGAGCGCCGATTTTGCTTCCGGTATCGATGCTATTGTAAAGGAGGGTATTGCGGCTCATTCCGCTCCGTCTGCGGTAATCCTGGTCGCAAAAGATGGCAAAGTCATTTTCAATAAAGCTTATGGCGCCCATTCATACGATGGTGCTAATCCGACACAACTTAACGATATTTACGATATGGCGTCGGTAACGAAAGTTACGGCAACTACGCCTTCCATCATGCGTCTTTATGATCGTAAAATGATTGGCCTTGATAGTCTTATCAGCAAATATGTAGCTACAACACGCAGCATTCCTGACAAGAGTGATATAAAGATCAAGGAAGCTTTGCTCCATGAAGCAGGTTATTATCCGTATATCAAGTTTTTTGAATTGTTAAAACCGGGTGAGATGAGTAAAGATTCATCAGCAGCTTATCCCGTGAAAGTGGCAGATGGTTATTTCCTGCGAGCTAATTACTTTGAAGACGTGATGTGGCCTGTCACATTGAAGTCGCATGGAGGAACCAGAGGGAAATTTGTTTACAGTGATGTAAGCATGTACATGTTAAAAGAGGTGGTAGAACAGGTTAGTCACAGAAGGCTTAACGAATATGTTCTGAACGAATTTTATCTTCCGCTTGGAATGCAGGCTACGGGTTTTTTACCACGCAACCGTTTCGACCGTTCGAGGATAGTTCCTACGACGGAGAATGACAACTGGTTCAGGAATATGCTGGTTCAGGGTTATGTTAATGATCCTGGCGCTGCTATGGCCGGAGGCGTGGAAGGCCACGCTGGTTTATTTTCAAATGCAAATGATCTGGCGATCTATTACCAGATGCTGTTAAATAAAGGAAGTTATGGGGGTGAAAAATTCTTTGACCCATCAACTGTTGAATTATTTACCTCGCGACAGTCGAAGGTAAGTACGCGGGGTTACGGCTTTGCTCGTTTAACAGAGGCCGAAGAGAAAGCTGGTAAAAGCTATCCTTCGCAGCTGGCGTACGGACATAGCGGGTATACCGGTACGTATGTCTGGGTTGATCCCAAATACAACCTGGTTTATATTTGTCTGACTAACAGAGTTTATCCCGATGACAATAAGACCTACGGCGTGTCGAAAGTGAACTTAAGGGCAAAGGTGCTGGACTTTGTGTATCAGGAATTTGCAAAGGCTCAGAAATAGTATTAGATGAAAAGGTCAGGGCTTGATCGAAGTTAATACATTTTAATTAGCTGATTTTACCAGGGGTAAAGCAAAACAGAATGTTGACCCGTTGCCCTCACTACTGTTCACCCAAATCCTGCCGCCTTCCCGTTTTATGATCTCGGAAGAAATGTACAGTCCCAGGCCAAGTCCCGGAAATGTATGCTGCATATTTCCGCTAACGCGATAAAATTGCTCAAATACCCTATCCAGTTTGTCAGGGGAGATCCCGATTCCAAAATCCGTAATACATAATTTGATCTCATTATCCTTTAATGAGGTATGCACAATGATTTTTTCAGAAGTGGGGGAGTATTTTATTGCATTGGTAACCAGGTTCGAAATAACCTGACCAATACGTTCCTTATCGCCAAATACTATTCCGTCTCCTTCATACTCTTCGATAAGAGTGTGTTTATCTGTGGTTCGCTGAAGATCTTCGACGAGTTCTTTTACCATAGGAATAAACTGAAACTCACGATCATTGAACTGAAGTTTACCAGAGTTTATTTTGGTTACGTCCAGAAGATCGCCGATAAGGCTGGTGAGTCGGTTTATCTGACCATCCATTCTGCTGATCATCTCAGCTTCTTTCGTTTCACCTCTTTTCCGGAGCATTTTTTCGAGAACCTGAGTATAGGCTTTGATGCTGGTAACAGGAGTTTTCAATTCGTGACTGGCGATACCTATGAAATCATCCTTTTGCTGCTGAAGGTGTTTTTGCTCGGTAATATCAACGCAGGCGCCAATGTACCCCGTAAACGTTCCATTTGATCTGTACTGTGGCTGTCCGTTTGTTATGCACCAATGAATATTTCCGTCCGAATGATTCAGCCGAAATTCCACTTCGTAGAAATGCTTCGTAGCCAGTTCTGCTAAAATCTTTTCTTTTACTTTGTTCCGGTCATCCGGATGGACAGACTCCAGCCAGCCCCAGCCAAGATTCTCATCGAACGTCCGGCCAGTCCAGTCGAGCCAGGTTTGGTTGTTATAGGTGACGCGGCCTTCCTCATCAGACATCCACAGTGCAGTAGGAGCAGCTGAGGTTATATTTCTAAGCAATTGCTCGCTATCGGCCAGGGCCTGTTTCGCTGCCAGTTCCGGCCTGAGGTCTCTCATCACAGCGCCTACGGCAATTGGATCGCCGGACACAGGGTCATCGATCCGGATGCAATTGTTGAACACCGGGAAAACTTCTCCGGTATGCAGGTGCCTTACATTCAAGGTGCCTGACCATTTGCCTTCTTTCATCACCGTAGGCAGTACTTCACGCTCGACGATTTCGAGATCCTCGGGTAGGTGAAGATTAGCTATAGGTGTGGTTTGAACTTCCTCATCGGTGCTGAAACCCAAAAGGTCTTTACCCGCCTGATTAATATAAGAATTGACACCCTGAAGGTTTAAGATGGACATGAGATCCACGCTATTATCTACCAAAGTGATAAGCTTGCGCTGTTCCTCTTTGGCGAGACGCTGTTCGGTAATGTCAAGTAGGGTACCCAGAATCCGTACAGGCTTGTCGTCTTTATAGGTAACTTTGCCTTCAACTCTCACCCAGCGTATGGATTTGTCTTTCCAGATCACCCGGGCTTCGTAAAACAGATTACCGGAAATAAGAGCGTCTTTATGGGCCTGCTCTCTTTGTTCCAGATCGTCCGGATCAAAAACTGTAACATACTTTCGTCGGGAAACTGGTTCGTCAAAACCGAAAATGTTAGCGAATTGCTTTGTGGTAAACATCTCGCCGGTAAGCAGATTAAGATCATATGTCCCCAGACCAACGGCGTCTACCGCAAGCCGAGCCCGTTCTTCTGCTTCAGCTATTTTATGTTTAGCATTGACCTGCTCAGTAACTTCGGTAGCGATGGCAATTACTCCGCTTATTGTTCCATCGTGTTCCCGATAAGGTTCATAAACAAAATCAACATAGACGGTTTCGAGAACTCCATTACGAACCAGCGGAACGGTTAGCCCGGAGCCTTTGAACGGTTCGCCCGTCAGACGGACATTATCCAGGAGGCTTTCAAAGCCCATCCCTTTGGCATGTGAGAGGACATCGAAAATGTTTCGCCCCACCATTTCTTCCATTGTCTTTCCGTAGATTTCGCAGAGGGGAGGATTAATCAGATCGACAATATATGCTGGACCTTTGAAGATACCAATGCCTACGGGCGCCTGCATAAATGTATTATGCAGCATTTCCTCCTGGTGTTTCAATGCTTCAATACCAGCTTTCTCTCTTTCGGAAAGCTTATAAAGTTCGGTGACATTGAGGGGGGAGTGGATGAAATATATCACCTCACCATCTTCATTCAATACCGGAGTATTGCTGGTTGTCCAATATCGTTCCTCAAACTGATCAGTTCCGGGAATTGGAATGTCATAGCGATAATTACTCATTATGTACGGCACCTTATTTTTTATCGTCTGTTCAAACGAAAAGATGGTACGCTCAATATTCTTCGAAACGTTGTCTGTAGGATTGCCGGGAAATACACCAAATACGGGTTTCCCGATAAGGTCTTCCCGGGTGGTGTTGGTAGCCGACAAATAAGCATTGTTGACATCCAGCATTGTATAATGAGGCGCATCAATATCAATAATGAGCATTGTGGCCGGGCTATTATAAAAAATTTCTTTGTATTCCTCTCCAGGGAGTTTCTTGGTCATGCGTAAAGTTCGGATCGTCAGCTAATTTATAAAATATATATAATACGCCTCTCTGAATGTGCAATTTTAGTTTAGCCGGACGGTTAGCCTGCCGACTACGGACTTTAACAGTTCTGAATTTTATTTGAAAGCAGGCTTGAATTTACAACTAGACATTGAAGATGCTCTGTGCTTTTGGGATTACTTTTTCGAGATCAATTCCTTTACCGAGCACGCCTTTAAATAAATCGCCTTCAACTTTGAGGCGGTCCATCGAGTTAAATATGGTGAAATGCTTCATTGTTAAACCCGGTTTAACTTCATCCCAATGGAGTGGCATAGAAACAGTTGCACCCGGTTTTGGGCGCAGTGAATACGGGCCGGCGATAGTAGCACCAGGTCTGTTTTGCAGAAAATCGAGATACATTTTCCCATTTCTTTTTGCGATCATTCTTTCCAGGCTGGTGAAACCGGGGAGCTGCTTGTGGACTATATTGACAATTATGCGGGCAAACATCTGGGACTGATCATATGAATATTTTGCCCCAAGGGGAATATAAATATGTATTCCGGTTGATCCAGACGTTTTACAGAAACAAGGGACATCGATCGCATCGCAGACTTTCTTGACTTCCAGTGCTGCTTCAATGACCTGATCAAAAGTATTTTTATCGGGATCAAGGTCAATTACGCAATAATCGGGCTGGTCCGGCGATTGGATCCGGCTAAACCAGGGATTCATTTCAATACATCCCAATGAGGCCATCCATAGCAATGTGGCCTCATCTGCACCAACAAGGTATTCTTTATGCTCACCTTCTCCGTTTACATATGGAAATGTTTTCACCCAGTCAGGAGCTTTACCTTTTACATCTTTTTGATAAAAACTCTGCCCATGAATACCGCCGGGAAACCGGTTAAGAGACTGAGGCCTGTCTTTGAGATAGGGCAGGATATAGTCTGAGATCTGGTAATAGAAATTAAACATATCTCTCTTTGTCACTCCGTCTTCAGGCCAGTATAGCTTACTTAGATTGGTAAACTTAAGCTCGTGTCCGCAGATTTTCCTTACTTGGGTTTCATCTTTGGGATTCAACAATGTTTTTTTAGCCTTACTTTTCGGCGGGCTAACTGCCTGCTTATGATCTGACTCAGGTTCCTCATCAACAATTGTGTCCGTGTGCTGAGCAACTTCCATAATTACGTCGGCAGCTTTTTTGTCGGTACGCATGCCTTGAAAAGAAGGGTGCCTGAACACGCCGTCACTAGTTACTTCAGTGAAGGCCACTTCACAAACCAATTCCGGTTTAAGCCACGTTGCTTTCGCCTTTGGAGGATTGGGACGGAAGCGGGAGGGTTTATTATAATCAGGCTCAATTGTGAATGGGCTTTGATCAGTAATTAACGGCTTGAATTGATTGAGCATTTCTTTTTGCTGGCTTGCAGAAAAGCCCGTACCTACTTTACCAGCGTAGTGTAATTTGCCATTCTTATGAACCCCTAACAACAGGGAGCTGAATGCTTTGGTGGTATCCTCATTTCTTGTATAGCCACCAATAACTACTTCCTGCCGTTTGCTGACTTTGATTTTAAGCCATTCTCTGGAGCGGATGTTAGCAGAATAAGTACTGTCGGATTTTTTTGCGATGATGCCCTCCAATCCCATCTTTTCAGCGGCCTTGAAGAACTCAGTTCCGCTGGCAGTAAAAACTTTGCTTAACCTTATACTATCATCATCTGTAGGAAGGATTTCCTTGAGCACCTGCTGCCGGTGAGATAGGGGAAGGTCTGCCAGGCTTTTTCCGTCGTGCCAAATCAGATCGAATACGTAGAAGATCAGCTCGCCGTCGGCTTCACTTCGCCAATTCTGGAGGTTTCCGAAATTGGAGATGCCTTTGTCATTTATGACCATTATTTCGCCGTCTATCACCGCATTGATCTTCCAGCGTTCCAGTGTCTTTTTAATGGGATAAAATTTATCATTGAAGCTCTTATTATTCCGCGAGAAAAGATCAACGACACCATCTTTTATGAATCCCAGCGCGCGATAACCATCCCATTTGACTTCGTACACCCAGGCCGGATCATCAAAAGGTTCGTCAACAAGGGTAGCCAGCATAGGTTTCATCCCGGAAGGGAATTTAGATTTTTTTGCTTTTTTTAAGATGGCTTCAGCTGTTAGCCCGGAAACACTGGTGTCAACCTCACTTGCTACTGACGTTTTTTTTTGGGGAGTTTTATCGGCTTTTTTTAGGGTTTGCTCATGGCCCGCTTTCCATACCTTTTCGCTGGTTTTCTCCATGGCATCAATAGTTTTGCCTGACAATACCGATTTGTCCTTTTTTGTTATGTCAGTTGCGGAAGCGTGGTCATCTTTATGTTTGATCAGAAGCCAGCCATTTTCTCCCATTCCATTAGTTTTCACCAACGCATATTCTCCCTCAACTTTATTTCCATGTAGTTTTATTTTGAGCGAGCCTTCCTTTAATTGCTTAAGGAGGTGTTTTTCCTGCGCTTTTTTTCCTTTGATTTCCTCAATTGGCTCATATGTTCCTTCATCCCACACGATAACTGTTCCGGCGCCGTACTCACCCTGAGGAATAATACCCTCGAACAATCTGTAGTCATAGGGATGGTCTTCCACCATCATTGCCAGACGTTTAGTTTTTGGGTCGGTTGAGGGGCCTTTAGGAACGGCCCAGCTTTTTAGTACACCCTCCATTTCCAGCCTAAAATCATAGTGTAAACGAGTAGCGTCATGTTTCTGAATTACAAAGCGCAGCTTATCCTTATCCTTACTCTTACCTGCTGTTGGTTCAGACGTTTTGGTAAAGTCTCTCTTTTTTACATACTTGTCCAGGCTCATTCTATCTTGAATTTAATGTGGCGTTATGTTATTTCTGGTTAACACTGGTGAAACCGAAAAGTTTATTGATTTTGGGTACAGGGAGGTTCCGCAGCTTTCCTGATTTTTATGATTATGAGTAAATCTTTGCTTTCGGCGATTTTTATTAATAGGTTTACGACCGTTGCAAGGGAGATTTTACCAGATAAGTATCAGGAGCGACATTTACTTTGCACAAATAATAAAACCGGGAAATTAGCTCAGCTGGTTTAGAGCACTACCTCGACAAGGTAGGGGTCGCTGGTTCGAACCCAGTATTTCCCACTCGCCTCTCATGCTAATGAGGGGCTTTTTTATGCTTTAATTAATTTTGTAACTTGACAGTAATTTAAATCCAGGATGAAAAGACTTTATATAATACTGGCAGCTCTACTTTTTCTTTCAGGGTGTAAGAAGGAGAATGTAACAGCGTATGTAGTCGAAGTTACCGGGGATTTGTCTCTTTCCGGAGGGATCGGTCTTGAACGTTACAACGGGAACGCAAAATTGATTATTGTCAGTTCACCGCAAGCCTCCACAGTAGTAGTTCCAACCGGGTCACCAATTCACGTAACTGCCGGCTACTTTGATCCCGCTATTACAAACTCCATTTCTGTGACTATCAAGGACAGAGCTGGAAAGATTTTAGCTGAAAATACCGGCGCCGGCTCTGTTGATATTGTGTACGGACCTTAAAACTTACAAGAGTTTAGTGTAACGTAGTAACAAGAGCTCATTAGGTAATGCCGATCACCTGATGAGCTCTTATTCATCAGGACGCTCTAAACGACTGAGAAACAAATTCCAGTACGTTAGGCAGGGCGGTTCTCCAGTAAGTCCAGTTATGTCCGCCATTGAAAATTCTGAACTCATGCGGGATTTCCTTTTTTCGCATCGCCATGTGAGCGAGAAAATTTCCTTCGTCGAGGCCGTCATCATCGCCGCAGTCTATGAACCATTTCACGGCTTTTTTTTGAGCCTCGGGCATGTCATTTATTAATGATATTGCATTATGCTTTGAATAATAGATTTGGAGAGCAGAATCAGGTAAATTAACGTTATCGCGGGTGAATCTGGCTTTTGCCGCCTCAAACGTCAGAGCTCCAACAGATGCACTGATTGGATAGGCTGCGGAAAACATTTCCGGACGATGTAAGGCGTACATGAACGTTCCTCCACCTCCCATAGATAATCCGGAAATCGCCCGCGAGCGTTTCTGAGCTTTTACCCGATATTTCTTTTCAATGTGCGGGATTAATTCCTGAAAGAAAAAATCCTCGTAATTCCAATCACCTTTGATGTTATTGAAATAACCGCTTCTTCCGGTAGTAGCATCCGGCATAACAATTATCATTGGTGTCGCTTTAGAACTGTTAATCGCATTGTCAGCAATAGTCTGAACGTCACCGTAATCAATCCAATTACCCTGGTCTCCGCCAGATCCATGTAAAAGATACAATACCGGATAAGAACGCTGGGATGTTTCGTAATCAGGCGGGAGGTAAACGGAGTACTTTCGCTCGCTTTTAAGAATTTTAGATGTGACCAAAAGGTTGTCAAAAACTCTTCCGGTTTGGGCCAGTATTATAGAAGGAGTAAACAATAACAGCAATACAATGATGATGGGGAGCCTCTTCATAATGATATAAATTAGGAAGGAAGATACAAATACTTAAACAATTTGACTTGATCCAATAAGATCGGAGTCAGGTGCAAGCATAGTTATTGTACATTATCATCCATTTGCCAGAATTGCTGATAACTCACAGCAATGTCTATTGTTTGTCTATCTTTGTGTCATGGATAGCCAATTTCATAACTCTAATGATAAAATTGCCACTAGCTTTAAAGTTGCTAATGCGGATTTTATAGGCGTCCTGGTATTGAAGTTTAAACTTGGAGATGCTTTCCTCAAAAGCAGCAAGGACTTCATAAGCTGATCCCCGGCCTAAAATCAGGAGGGGACTTTACTAAATTTTAATGGAATGACGGCCGCAGGGCTGGCGTAAAGGGTCAGAGATCATCACGATTTTTTGATTGTTTCCGTCTATGTCATTTTTACGCAAACTATTTTCTAATTAAAAAACATATCATGAATACTGAAGTCAAAACTTCTGTCACGCCAATAATTTTAACAACCGGGATGTACGATCTTTTAAAAGAAGAGCTTCGTAAAAGGCGGCTGAGCAAATATAATGAGGACAAATTGATGTTAGAACTTAAAAACGCACGACAAGTTCTGCGAAAAGAAATTCCAGCAAATATAGTAGCCGTGGATAAATCGGTTACTGTAAAAAATGTCGAGACAGCCGAAGAGTTCACGTATAAACTGGTAGCACCAGCAAAAGCTAAAAGAAAAAATCTCACCCATTCTATACTTTCTCCAATCGGCGTTGCCGTAATTGGTTATTCTGAGGGATCTGAAGTTGTTTGGGAGATGCCGGACGGTATCAAAACTTTCACAATAGTAGAAGTGAAAGCCTTAACCTAACTTTTCCGGTTCTGCCGACTGATGTTAAGGGCGGAAATCTTAGGTATATATCTAATCAAGTTTGATTGAACGCCATTATGCCAGCTTAACTTTTGTTTGCAATCTCTCAATTTCTTTCATGAGATGTTACAGGGATGAAACCAGGCAGAAATGGCGTTTAAATTAATTTCTATCATTTAATTATGAAAAATCTAAAAGTGAAAACTTTCATAGGATTTTGTTTAACATTTCTATTCTTAATAAATCTATTCGTTGTTATAGCCGCCCTGATTTTTGGGGGTTGGATGTGGGTGACAGGAGCCATATTATTGTCAATCGGTCAGCTTGCGTTGTGGGATGCGTACCAGAAAAAGCATACTATTCTTCGAAACTTTCCGATTGTGGGGAGATTCAGATATTTAATTGAATCTTTTCGGCCAAAGTTTATTCAATATTTTGAGGGTGAACTGGAAGGGCGGCCCTTCAATAGGCGACAGCGATCGGTGATATATCAGAGGGCGAAAAATGTACGAGATACAGTTGCTTTTGGGATGCAAAGTGATCCTTATTCCCCGGGGCACGAATGGATCGCGCACAGCATATACCCAGTGAAGATTAAGAATCCAAACTTAAGAGTTATTGTGGGCCTTAGCAATTGCAGACAGCCTTATGATCTGAGTATACTTAACATTGGTGCTATGAGTTATGGCGCTTTAAGCAAAACTGCGGTCCAGTCTCTAAGTGAGGGTGCCAAAAAAGGTGGATTTGCAATTAATACAGGAGAGGGGGGAATTAGTCCTTACCATATTGAAGGGGGCGGAGATATTATCTGGCAAATAGGAACCGGTTATTTTGGCTGCAGAACCACAGAAGGTAAGTTTGATCCGATTTTATTCCGGCAAAATGCGGGTAATCCGCAGGTGAAGATGGTTGAGTTAAAATTGTCTCAGGGGGCTAAGCCCGGACATGGAGGAATATTGCCTGCTATAAAGAATACCAACGAAATCGCAGCGATTAGAAATGTGGTTCCGGGTGTCACAGTTTACTCACCAGGCCATCATAGTGCATTCAGCAACGCTGTGGAAATGCTCAGCTTTATTGACTATTTAAAACTGCTATCAGATTACAAGCCTGTTGGGATAAAATTATGTATAGGGAATAAGTCCGAGTTTGAGGATTTATGTGCCGCGATGAAAAAAACAAATATTTATCCGGACTTTATTACGATAGATGGTTCTGAAGGCGGTACGGGCGCGGCTCCACTGGAATTTACCGATCATGTTGGTATGCCATTGTTGGAGGCTTTAGCTTTCACTTCGGAAATGAAGCGGAAATACAGAATTCCTTCCACGGTGATAGCGTCGGGCAGGATTATAACAGCTTTCGACATTCTTAAGGCTATAGCAATGGGCGCTGAAGCTTGTTATAGTGCCCGGGGTATGATGATGGCTTTGGGTTGTATCCAGGCATTAATTTGTGATAGTGGAAATTGTCCGGTGGGTATCACTACTCAAAACAAGCGATTATACAGAGGGATAGATATTGGAGACAAGAGAGTTAGAATTGCTAACTACCACAAAAACACTCTGAGCGCTGTAGTTGAACTTATGGAGGCATGCGGGTATAAATCTACAAGTGAAGTGGAGGCCAGGGATTTTAATCGCCGGTTGAATCGGCATCAAAGTATGTCGCTGCAGGATATATATTTTTCCGGAGTTGACCTCCACAGCCGGGATAACTCTTCACGCTATACGTACTTGAATTAGAAATAATTCAATATTCACAATCGTGCGGCCGTGGAGGCCGGCGATTGGATTAAAACCCTGAATTAGGAAGGTTAACAATCTAATAGCTATCCGTGAAGGCTATGCACTAACAGGCTCTCGCGAATCCTGACGAGGTATTCTACGGAAATTGCGTGTTTCAGAAAGTCTATAACAAATGGGTACTGCTTCGCCCGTACGAAATCATCCTTGTATATTGATTGCGAAGTAATGATGATTTTTGTCTCCTTAAAATAAGGCCAGATCTGGTATGAAAACTTCTCCAAAAACTCCCAGCCATCCATCACAGGCATATGGAGATCGAGAAAAATCACTTTCGGGTAATATCCCTCCCGATATTCACCATTGTCTATAAGCTGCTGGCAATAGATTAGAGCGTCCCGACCATCCTTTTTCTCTGTAATTTTGTCGGCAAAATTCGATTTGGTCAAAGTGCGTTTAAGTATGAATAATGTTATGTCACTATCATTAATACATAGGACATTGTTCAGTTCTGTAAAAGCCATCTTAAATTCTACGCCGGTTATACTATTTATACGATATCTTTCCCTTCAGAGTTTCAGAAATGTCTTCTTTTTGGAAGTGTTTTATGTTGCTATATCCTTAAATTAATTTGAGAGGCATTGATTTTTATGTACTTATGAGCTGATTTTATTATTTTTGGGAAACCTACCTGATGAAAAAACTTTTACTGCTAATATGTTGCTTATTTGCGTTAGCAGTACAAGGACAGAATAATTCGCGGGGCATTTCCAGAACGTTTAAGCTTCCCAAGAGCGTATCTGATAAGCAATACTTGCCGAATACCGTGATAGTCAAATTTCGGGGAGGCAGTAGTGCCAGCCAGATAAAGGCGGCTACAAGCATGCTGAGTGCCAATACGCTGAAAATTTCTTCAGCTGGCCTTAAAGATGTTAAGCAGTTATTCAAAGCTTCAGTCCTTTCAACCAACCGCCTTTTAAAAAGCACAGATTTTAGTGATACAGTTGGGCTAGACCGTATATATGAATTCAAATTTACGGGCACCAGCAGTATAGAAACTGTTATTAATGAGGTTTTACAAAGCCCAATTGTTGAATATGCAGAGCCAAGCTATATTTACCACACCTCATACGTTCCTTCTGACCAGTATTATAATTCTTCGCAAAATTACTTACGGCAGATAAAGGCTGACCTGGCGTGGAATATAATCAGGAATTCCTCGGGAGTCATTATAGCTATTGTGGATTCCGGGACTGATATGGATCATGAGGATTTAAAAGCGAATATCCTTCTGCCCGGCAAAGATTTGGTGGGAGCAAGCTACACAACGATGATCGAGGATAACGATCCGGATGTTAAAAGTGATTCGACAGATCACGGCGTACGCGTCAGCGGCCTGGCGTCGGCAGTGTCCGATAATGGTATTGGGATAAGCAGCGTGGCCTTCAATGCAAAACTATTAATTGTGAAAGCGGGCGCTGATAACGATGCTACTGCCATTTACAGAGGTTATGAAGGGATAAAATATGCTGCTGATAATGGCGCTAATATCATAAATTGTTCGTGGGGTGGTCCGGCCGGAGGTTCGTACGGGCAGGATGTTATTAATTATGCTATCGCAAAAGGATGTTTGGTTATTGCTGCTGCTGGAAACGAAGGGTCTTCAGAACCAGAGTACCCGGCTGTTTATTCAGGGGTTATGGCAGTTACAAGCGTTGATAATTCAGACCGGAAGAGCAGTTTTTCTAACTATGGATCGCATGTTGCAATTTCTGCTCCTGGTGAAACATTCTCTACCGGCAATAGAAACAATTACACGATAGCCCGTGGAACTTCGTTTTCTGTCCCCCTCGTATCAGGCACTGCAGCGCTTGTTAAAGCAAGGTTTCCTGGTTTTGATATGAGTCAGGTAAAGGAACAGATCAGGGTGACTGCCGATAATGTTGATCCGGGAAACGTAAATTTTACAGGCCTGATTGGAAAGGGTAGATTAAATGTTTTCAGGGCTGTAACCGAAACACCACCCTCGATTCGGCAGCAAAAGATAACGCTTGTTGACAAAAGCCGCGGTTCGATCCCCCCCGGAGATACTTTAAGGATATTTGTGGACCTTAAGAATTTTCTCTCTCCTGTTTCGGGTCTTATTGTAAAGCTTAGTTCCGATAATTCAGACGTTCAGGTAATCGACGAGCTGTTGACTATTGGGTCTTTAGGTACTTTGCAAACTCAAACGATGGCGGGGCCTTTCAGGGTTTATATCAAACCGGGTGTTTCAGATAATGAAGTGGTTACCTTCAAGTTAACTTACACTACTTCGACGGGATACAATGATACGGAGCTTTTTACAGTTCGCGTAGCCCTAGATTATTTGAATATCACTGTTAATAAAATAGGAACTACTATCAGCAGCAACGGGAGAGTAGGCTTTAGCGGCCCTGAAGGTACTAATGGTCTGGGTTTTACCTATATGAATGAACAGCTTTTGTTTGAAGCATCTTTAATGATCGGCAGCTCGCCTTCAAAAATGTCAAACAATGCACGTAACGATCGCGGGGGAACCGACGAAGACTTTGTTAAAAAAGTTCGCGTGGGCAAGTTGGATGATAGTCAGGCCGCTTTTAAAGGGCAATCGGAATTTGATGATTCAGGAAACTCTAATCGTCTTAACTTATCAGTAAAGCACACTCAAACAGCCTTTGCATCAGCTCCCGATGATAAGTATACCATCGCAGATTATGAAATACAAAATAATGGTTCGACGACATTAACAGGAATATACGCAGGGATGCTGACTGACTGGGATGTCGATCCCTCTGGCCGGGACGTTACGCGATTTGATGGAATGAACCGACTCGGTTTGACATATCCGAAAACGGGGAGCGGGATTTATGCGGGCGTTAAGTTGTTAAATACAGAATTTGCACCCTCATATTATCCAATGTCTGACCAGATATTTGGTGATATATCACAAAATGGAGGAGGACTTAGTTTAGCCGAGAAATATCAAAGTTTATCGAGTGGTATCAAAGCAGTATCCCTCGGAGAAAATACACCCAATGGGATTGACGTAATGTTTGTGAGCGGATATGGTCCGCTAACCATACCACCGAGCGGATCACTAAAAATTGCTTTTGCTTACATGGCAGGGGATAATCTGACAGATATTCTGGCAAGCGCTCAGGCGGCACAAAAGAAATACACGGAAATCCAGCCAAGCCGCTTGATACCTGCAGAAGGATTTGTTCTTGAGCAAAATTCCCCGAACCCGGCTATCGGTCTTACAACTATTAATTTCAATTTAGCGGAGTCAGGTGCTACGTCCATCATACTTTATAACATTGGCGGCCAGCAGATGCGTGAGTTGGTTAGTGCAAACTTATCTCCGGGTGCTTATACATTAAACATCGATTTATCTGGGTATGAAGCAGGTATATACGTGTATAGGATGAAATTTAACGGAAAGGAAAAGGCTCTGAAACTTATTGTGGCTAAATAGTTAATTTTTTGCCCGGCTTCTTCTTGCTGCAATGAAAGAAAGCGGAATACCAATACAAACAATAAGAATACTCATGGCGATGGCAGCGCTGGTAAATTTAAAAGGCTGTGGGGGAGTATTGGACACAGGAATAACCAAAAACTTCATAACAAGCCATACAAATATTCCATAGGTTATGCCGATAAAGATATTATTCTTTATAACCAGACGTATTTTGGGGTATAGTATAAAAAATATAAATGTAAAGCCGAGTGCAATGATATAGTGAAAGATAAGTCCTGCGATTATCATCGGAACGCCGCCGCTAAAAGCTTTTATTCCAAATATCCCGCTCGCTATAAATTTGAAGACACCAGAAGGCTCTTTGTTTGTATTAAGGTAATATTGGAGACAAGCGGCTAGTATATCTAATGTTCCGACCAGGAAACCCGCCTGGAGTATTTTTAATTTCGCCACCATATTTTCGATAAACTAAATCTAATGATTTCAGGTGAAATAAGATAAAATTTACGATGATCACTGGGTTATAAAAGGATTTGCCCACCTTGAATCACTATATATTTTGGTTCCGGACAGAGTTGCTAAAAACGCGATTATAGCATTTGATTCATTCGGTGTAAGGTTTAGTTTTTGCCCAATTCCATTTGGTGCCAGCCTTGGATCCAGATTGGTGTTCTGACCAGAATTAATAGTTTGATAATGATTTATCACAGCTCTTAGATCAGGGATTCCGGTATGCATTAAGGGGCCGTTGGAGCCACCTGCAGGCCTGTTTAAATCTCGTAATGACGATGATCTCGTGTTAGCAAAGTCTCTTGTATTTGGATTACCAATTACGCCGGTTATTCCGTTATTTCTGCTGTTTGGATCAATGTCAAACTCGGGTGCATTATGGCAGGCGTTGCATCCGGCGCCGCCTGCAATCCTGCTTGAATTTCCATCGAATACAGGAGGTGAAATAAATAAGTTTTTGCCGAGATTTTCGACTTGGGTGAAATTGGGAAAATTCTGATTGTCGTTTGCTACTTGTGCTCTGCCAGCGTCATACCTGGAATCAAACGACTGGATACTGCGTATAAAATGAGCAAGGCATTCCTGCAGACGCGTTTCAGTTATATCCTGATCGTTATAAACAAATTTGAACAGCTCGGTGTAGTAAGCGATTCCTTTTAATTTAACGAGTAAATTTTCCATCCCAGGTCGGCCCTCAAGTCCGCTGAAACCCATTTCATTATGGTCACGTATGGGCTGTGTAGTTTGTTGTTCAAGACTTGCAGCCCGTTCGTTCCAGAAAAATTTCGATTCTACCGCAAATCGCGTATTTACAAGTCTCATGGAATGCCTTTGAGTAATTCCTCCAAAAACACCTTTACTTACCATAGCCGAATCACCGAAAGCAAATTCCTGTTTATGGCAACTTGAACATGAGATCGTGTTATTTACGCTCAACTGTTTGTCGTAAAAAAGAACTCTTCCTAAGGTGCCTTTAGAATTTGAGAGTGTGTTTCCGCCAAAATTATCTTTAGTTACGTAAGCTGGTTTTCCCTGAGCCGAGTAGTTGGAAAGATTGTTCAAATCGATGTTTCCGCCGAAAGCAGTTTTTACTGCGTTCTGAACTAAGCTAATTGCAGTATCTGAGTCAGTTTTTCGGCAACTGACTGCTATTGTAATAAATGCAAAAATAGCTCCGATTGTTTTGAGAGTGTTAGTCATACCTGTAATATTCAACAATAAATATGTTTACTTTAACTTAAGTTGTTACCATAATTCTAGATACGAATTATGGTATGAGTTAAGTTTATAGCTTAATAAAAAATGTTGGATGGATATGCTTCCCTTTGAATAAAGAATTTGAATACGCTGTAACAGCCAGAAAATTAGTCGATGCTGTCGGAGTTATAGCACATTCTGCATCGGGGTTCATAACTTTCCTTTTCGCCCAGGAGAATCTTAGCTTCACTCGCCGCGGTTCTGTATGAATACGTTGCGGGACCGCCACATTGAACGCAAACTGCATGAACTTTAGTCACCAGTTCAGCGATTGACATCAGGGCTGGCATCGGGCCGAAAGGTTTTCCCTGGAAATCCATATCAAGACCCGCAATAACTACCCTTATACCCCGGTTGGCAAGTTTATTACATACATCAGGAAGTTCATCATCAAAAAATTGAGCTTCATCAATACCGACAACTTCCGTATTTGCACCAAGGAGAAGAATGGAGTTCGCGCTTTCAACAGGGGTAGAGTGTATGGAGTTGAGATCATGAGATACTACCGATGTTTCATCGTAGCGGGTGTCGGTTTTAGGCTTGAAAATTTCAACATTAAGTTTTGCGATCTGAGCTCTGCGTAACCGTCTAATTAACTCTTCTGTCTTACCTGAAAACATTGATCCGCAAATAACTTCAATGCTTCCACCAAGTTCTTTTCGTCGTTTAAAGTTATGCTCACTGAATAACATTGTATTCTTTTCTCCGTTTGGTTATGGCTCCTAATATCTGAATTTTCATTTGAAATAGTGACGTTTTTCTTGACAATGAAGCATATCAGATTAAGCCGCCGGAGGTTGTGTATTTTTTTAAATTTGCCTTGACAGAGGCTTAAGGCGTGGAGGTTCCATTAGAAATAACGCGTTATTGTAATTACCTTTGAAATGTAGCTTTAATGCCGGAAATGCAAATTATTGACATAAATCCGCCATATTATAATAATGATGAATAAGAAGGAAATTTTTAAAAAAGTTGGAACTATACTCAATGAATTAAATGAGCAATACGAGTATCTTTCTAAAAGTCCGGATAACCTGAACGAATTAGAACTTGAGCTTTTTTCAGCCAATGCGAATTTCCTTTCCGATCACCTCTCAATATTAGTGAAGCTAAATGATGGTAAGGGCGATAGTGAAAAATCGACTGCCGTTTCTGTGGATGACGACGAACCGCCGATTTCTCAGGATACACTGACCGAAGAGCCTAGTGTTGAAGAACAGCCAGCAGAGGAGGAGAACGAAACAGGCTCAGGCTGGAAATTTGAATTGGAAAAGGAACCCAGCATGACCTTCGAGTTTGAGGATAAGCCAGCAGATAAATTGTTTGATCGTCCGTTAACAGAAGACGAAAAGAGGGTAATCGATGAGAAGACCACGCTCAAAACAGAAGCAAAAGAGGAGGAAGACTATATTGATTTTGAAGAAGAATCAAATGACGATATTGAAGAGGTTCTGATTGAAGAACAGGATGAACCTGATGAAAATGTTCACGTAAAAGAAGTAGTAATTTCTGAGCGCACTATAGCAGTTCCGGCAGAACCCACGAGAGATGAGAATTTTGTGCCGACAGTTAACGATCTTCTTTCCAAAAATATTTCTCAGGAAACAGTTGCCAGCCAATTTAATTCACGTCAAAGCAAGGATTTAAAGAGTATGATAAGCCTTAACGACAAGCTGCTTTTTGTGAGAGATCTTTTTAATGGATATAGCCTGGCTTACAGTGAAGCCCTGGAACTTGTAAACAGATTCGACAACTTTGAAGCTGCTGATAATTTTCTTAAACAGAATTATGCTTCAAAGAATAGCTGGGCTGCAAAACAGGATGTTGCGGACAAATTTTATGAAATTCTAAACCGGCGGTTCTCTAAATAATTCCCATCCTGTTTGAATCCAGCTTTAGCAGGATGAATAACAGTATTGTAAAACTCCACAGCGAGGATCCTCCATAACTTAAGAATGGGAGAGGGATACCAATTACCGGAATCAAGCCGATAGTCATTCCAATATTAATAAAGAAGTGGAAGAAAAGGATCGATGCTACGCCGTAACCGTATATTCTGGAAAAGGGTGAGCGCTGTCGTTCTGCAATGATCACTATTCTCAGTAGGAGAAAAAGGTACAGGCCGATCACGACGAAGCATCCGGCAAATCCCCACTCTTCGCCCACGGTGCAAAAGATGAAATCAGTACTTTGCTCAGGAACGAAGTTGTACTTGGTTTGAGTGCCCTGTAAATAACCCTTGCCCCATAGTCCACCTGATCCAATAGCTATTTTGGATTGATTCAGGTTATATCCGATACCTCTCGGATCATTAATCTTTCCAAGAATAACATCTATCCGGTTTTTTTGATGCGGCTTCAGCACACTGTTATATGCGAAGTCAACCGAGAAGATGAACACGATTGAAAACACGAGTCCGACGCCGATCACAGTTATCATATTTCGATTTCGTCTGAACAGGTAGACCATGAGTCCGGCAAAAGCCACCACACCAACGATTACAAAGTATTTATTGTAGAGAACTGTAAGGATAAAAAGCAGAATAGACAAGCCTTCAATTACAAGAAAATAGCCGGAAAGTCCTTCTCTGTACAAGACTAAAATTAATGAACTGAATGTGAGTGCAGAACCAGCATCTGGTTGTAATAAGATAAGAGCAGTTGGAATCAATATGATAAAGGCGGCGACCACCTGTGTCCGGATATCCTGAACTTTCACCGTCCCGGAGCTCAAATATCTCGCTAGAAGCAAGCAGGTGGCAAATTTTGCGAATTCGGATGGTTGGAGCCGAAAACTTCCAATAGGAATCCAGGCTTGATTCCCCCCGACATTCCTGCCCACTATTAATACCAGTACCAAAAGCACCAACGTTACGCCGTAAAAGACAGGAGAAAACGCATTAAAAAATTTGCCTTCCAGTAACAGTATCACAAATCCAATTATGACGGCCGAAACTATGAAGATTAATTGTTTGCCGTAATTGGTGTCAAGATCTATTATGCTGGGATTCTCAGGATCATAGACTGCAGCATGAATGTTAAACCAGCCAATGATACAAAGGGCGAGATAGGTTAATATTATAAACCAGTCAACATTAAAGAATACGCTCCGCTGGTTATTCATCTTGAAGTTATTGTTGAAGGTACTGGTTTTTGAGGTTGAGCTTTCGTTTTCACGCTGTCGGGAATTCCTTTTTTGATAACCTTAGGCTTTGCTGCAACTCCGGGAAGGAGATTCGCTTCCAGCAATCTATCCATATAATATTTCGGACGCGAAATGGAATCGGTAAGGTATTTTTCAACCATCAAACTTGCGATTGGGGCAGACCAGGTTCCCCCAAAGCCGGCGTTCTCAACCACAACCGCGATCGCAATCTTTGGATTGTTCCTTGGAGCAAAGGCGACGAAAACTGAGTGATCTTTACCGTGAGGATTTTGAACGGTACCTGTCTTCCCGCACATTTCGATATTGTCTATTTTAGAATAATACGCCGTTCCCCATCCCTGATTTACAACATCACTCATTCCCTGAATGACAACGTCAAAATATTTTGAATCAACACCTGCGCTATTTTTTACAGTAAATTCTTCTTTTACTACCTTTTTATCGCCGATTGCCTTTATAAGATGAGGTTTGTAGAAGAAACCTCTGTTTGCCACTATTGCCATTACGTTAGCCATTTGTAATGGTGTAATCCCTAATTCACCTTGTCCAATAGACAGAGAGATTGTATAAGCTGATCCCCACCGATCACTTTTGAATCGCTTGGTATAAAGCTCATCCGTGGGCAGTAAACCTTTACGCTCGCCCGGAAGGTCGATTTCAAGCGGGCTGCCTATTCCAAATGCAGAAACCGCGCTGCGCCACCTTTTGTAAGCATTTACCGGTCTCATACCTGCATGGTCAATCATCCGCGAATAGGTATAGCCATAATAGGTATTGCATGATTCTCTGATGGACCCTCTCAGATCCACGGATCCGTGCACGTGTGTGCATCCCATCCAACCGCGCCGACCGTATCGGTACCCGCCCGGACAGAAGAAAAAAGTTTTATCATTTATAAGGCCGAATTGTTGGGCCACAAGAGCGTTTACTACCTTAAAAATTGATCCGGGCGGATATTCAGCCTGAATGGGACGGACGAACATTGGCTTGTAAGTGTCGTTAAGCAAGTCCATGTAATTATTACCTCGCTGACGGCCAACCATAAGATTTGGATCGTATCCAGGACTGCTGACAAAAGATAATATCTCGCCGCTTGATGGTTCTATTGCCACAATACTGCCGATCTTGTTTTTCATGAGCTTTTCGCCCAGCTTTTGCAGCTCCTTATCCAGGGACGAGATCATATGTTCCCCCGATACAGCTACTGTATCATATTTACCATCTGCGTAATGACCTTTAGGTCGGTTCAATGCATCGACCATCAAATTCTGCACACCGCGCTGCCCCCGAAGCAATTCTTCGTATGATTTCTCGACACCGGTAATACCTAAGTAATCACCTAAATTATAGAAGCCCCCAGATTTGTCTATTGCATTTTGATTTACCTCTCCAATGTAACCGAGGAAATGGGCGCCAATACTATCCGGATACCGCCGTACCGTTCTATTTTGAACGAAAAAGCCTGGGAAATCAGATAAACGTTCCTGGAAAGAAGCGTAGATTTGAACAGAGAGCTGTTTTTCTAAAATTGACGCTTTATAGGGTGAGTACGATCTTGCTTTTTTGAACTGGCGGTCAAATCTTACTTTGTCTATTCCAATGAGCTTGCAAAATTCCAGAGTGTCAAAGGGCTTAACCTCACGGGGAATAACCATCAGGTCATATACCGGCTCGTTTTGAACAAGAATCCTTTCTTCGCGGTCAAGAATTACACCCCGCGCTGGATATACAGGCAGCCTCCTGATTACATTATTTTCCGCCGAAAGCATATACTCATCGCTAACCACCTGAATATAAAATAATCGCGTGAGCAGAATGATTGTTATGGCAATAAAAATCCCCTGCACAACGAACTTCCGGGCAAAAAAACTATTCATTAACGTGTTATTCTATTTTGGGTTATGGCAGCGGTAAACAGGTCCTGATTTGCGTGTGAAACCAGGCTGTAAAAGTATAAAGAATTTATTCAAATTCGTTATTATACACATGCGGTGGAGAGTTTTCAATTAAGCAACCTGCATGACTTTAAATATCTGTTCTGTATTCAAACGGGTCGATTACTTATTCATTGTATGCCGTCATGATTTTAAATTAACAAGTAAAAAATACCATTAATTCAATGAATTACGCCATTGTCTGTGATTGATTATGGCTAAATTTGTATATGGCAGCAAAGATTCCAGTTTATGATATTAGTTCGGTATCAGAATTTAGAACAGATAGTCTTTTAGTAAGCCGGTTTGCGAGATATTATGAAACGCATCAAAACCTTCGGCATGCCCATCGTCACACTTTTTATCATTTGTTACTGGTTACTGAGGGTAGGGGCACACATTCAATAGATTTTGAAACCTTTACAGTTCAGCCATTCCAAATATATTTCATGATCCCGGGACAGGTGCATAGCTGGAACTTTGACGGTTTTGTGGACGGATATGTAATCAATTTCTCGGCGGAAATTTTTAATTCCTTTCTTTTGAACCCTGACTTTATAGAATCGTTCAGCTTTTTTAAAGGAAATGCTACTGATTCCGTTGTAAATATTCCAGAGGCAGCGCATGCTAAGATAAAAACCCTGTTTGAGGACATTCTTCTGGAAAGCATTGAAAATAAGGGCTTCGAGCTGACTATGGTTAAGGCTCTGATGATCAATATTTTTATTCTGATTTCCCGCTTCGCAACATCAGTCGAAGGCCATGATAAAACCACATATAACTATACGCTGCTCAAGAGTTTTCAGAAACTGATTTCTGATAATTACCAAATTCTGAAATTGCCGAAAGAGTATGCTGAACTGCTTTATATTACACCAAATCACCTGAACGCCTTATGCAATGACTTGTTGGGAATATCGGCCGGCGAAGTGATCAGGAATAGGGTTTTTCTAGAGGCTAAGCGGCTACTGATCAATCCCGATCTAAGCGTTTCAGAGATTGCTGATAGCTTGAATTATACTGATAATTCTTACTTCACAAAAGCTTTTAAAAAACACGTTGGTTTGACACCAGAAGAATTCAGAAAAAATATAAAAGATGAAAGTATCCACCGGGAAGAAAGAAGAGCATAAGATTTCACAATTCTACGCCTTAGTCAATTCGAAATGTCCACGTTGCAGGAGAGGAAAAGTATTCCAAAATTCAATGTATGGGTTAAAGTCCCAGAAGATGAATGATAATTGTCCGCACTGTAACCTTAAGTTTGAGCGCGAGCCAGGTTATTTCTACGTCGCCATGTTTGTTAGCTACGGTTTTAACGTGCTGCAAATGATATTGGCCGGTTTGCTCACCTACGTTGTAACTGGAAATACTACAAATCCATGGTTATATATGGCGATTATTTTCCCTGTTGTGGTGATTCTCTCGCCATTCAACTATAGATATTCGAGGCTTGTTTTGTTATTCTATCTTACTCCCGGATTAAACTATGTTCCTGAAATGAGCGGAGACCGCAAGCCATTGTAAGGATTTGCATTCCTGCTAGAAACCGACGGCTGAGGAAATTCTATCTCACTTTTTTGCGGTAGAAGACAAATTCTGTAATCAGGATTAAAAATGTGCTCAGGACAGCACTTAACATCACTCTGATAATGGTATATCCAAATTGGGATATCCTGAATGCTTCGAAGGAGAATAATATTAAATGATGGAAGAAAGCAAGAATGATTGCATAGAACAAGAACCATCGGAAGCCCATAATCCCCAGACGCGGTTCCGGTTCGTTGTCGAAACCATCTCGCTGTACTGTTACGCTGATAAAGATAATCCTGACAAAAGCCATTACCGTGCAAGCGAGGGCATGTAATCCTAATGTATCGTAGAAAACGTCGACCGTCAGGCCGGTAACAAAGGCGAGCAGAAAGAGGAGCCCGTTGGGGATGTTAAATGGCAGTAAGAGGATAAATAGAATATAAAGATAAGGCACGCTGAGATTATAATAGCCCGTATTTTTCAGCAGGAAAACCTGGATTGCTATTAGCAAAATAAACCGTATGGTGTTAACAATTATTGCTCTTCCCATTACTCAGCCTTATTTAAAGCTTCAAGAGATATTTGTTCTTTTGAAAGCATGTTCGTTATTACATACACGTACTGAAGCGCAGAAAAGTCTGTATCAAGTTTAACTTGAATATTTAAAGCACTATCATCCCCTTTGACCCCTGTTTTTGCTACTCTACCTATATTTGTACCCTGAGGGAACAGAGAAAATTCTGACGTTACTACTCTAGCACCATTGTTAACCACCAGATGCCCCTGTATATCTTTAAGGATGGCGTATCTCGCATCGAAATTCCCTTCACCCCATACAAGGGAGCCAATATTACCATTTACGCTGGCGCTCACCTTAGTTTCGGTATGAAGGAGCGAACGGATCGTGGCGAAATTGTCGGATACATTTAACACAATACCCACAACTCCCGTTGAAGATATTACCCCCATTCCCTTACCAATACCATGATTTTTACCGCGGTTGATAGTGATGTAATTGTTCTTTTGATGAACGGAGTTATTTATAACCTTGGCAACCGTATAGGTATACTGTTGTTTCAGGAGGGTATCATTGACGCTGACCTGCTTGACGCTATCGCTGTAAAATGAAGATTTTAATAAATTTCTTAACCGGGCATTTTCAGCAGCCAGACTATCGTTGGTTTTTCCGAGAACAAGATAACTGCTGAATTCATTTACCCTCTGATAAGTACTGCCAACCAACTGATTGGAAGAATTCCAAACGCTTGCGTGCTGATAAGAGTTGTTATTCACCATTATTATAAGAGAAATGGTAAAGAAAATGATCAGCAAAAAGAATGCGTTATACTTACTTATGAAAAGCCAGAGGTTACGCATGGGTAAGTTATAGGTTAATAAGTTATAAGCTGTAAGAATTAAATCCGACTAGAAAGCCAAACTTAAGACTTATAACCTATAACTCACAACTCGTTATTGCATTAAGAATTTGAAATTTCCGATATTTTTTAGCGCAATACCAGTTCCCCGAACAACTGCACGCAATGGATCTTCAGCTACATGGACAGGAAGCTTGGTCTTGGCAGCGATCCGCTTATCCAGACCGCGAAGTAATGCTCCGCCACCTGTTAAATAGATACCTGTTTGATAAATGTCAGCTGAAAGCTCAGGCGGAGTAATTTCAAGAGCTTTAAGAATAGCTTCTTCTATTTTTGAGATAGATTTATCGAGGCAATGAGCAATTTCTGTATAAGATACAGTAATCTGTTTTGGAACTCCCGTCATCAGGTCACGTCCCTGTACGGCATAGTCAGAAGGTGGATCTGAAAGTTCAGGAAGAGCCGCGCCAACTTCAATTTTGATTTTTTCAGCTGTACGGTCACCAATCATAATATTATGCTGGCGGCGGATATATTGAACGATATCACTATCAAAATTATCTCCGGCGACACGAATAGATTGATCACATACGATTCCGGAAAGAGCAATAACGGCAATTTCAGTCGTTCCGCCACCAATATCGATGATCATATTTCCCATTGGTTCTTCAACATCAATACCAATACCGACGGCAGCTGCCATTGGCTCGTGGATTAAATACACCTCTTTAGCACCAGCGATCTCAGCAGAGTCGCGTACAGCGCGTTTTTCAACTTCTGTTATGCCCGAAGGGATACAAATAACCATACGCAGGGAAGGAAAAAACCATCCTTTCCCGTTGTTGATCATTTTGATCATACCGCGGATCATATACTCAGCAGCGTTGAAATCAGCGATTACACCATCTTTCAGGGGCCTTACAGTCCGAATGTTATCATGCGTTTTACCTTCCATCTGCATCGCCTGCCGACCAATAGCGATGACCTTATTTGTAGTGCGGTCAAACGCCACGATCGAGGGTTCGTCCACAACCACCTTATCGTTATGAATAATAAGAGTATTTGCGGTGCCCAGGTCAATCGCGATCTCTTGTGTAAACCAATTAAATAAACCCATTC
>JAZKIH010000095.1:0-12120 GCA_040384965.1 Bacteroidota bacterium
TTCGTATTTCCGTTATGGCTCAAAAGAAAAAATTCAAATTTGGTATTAACACTCTGATATCATGGGGTGCTTCAGTTGTAATCGTCGGCTTGATGTTTAAAATTCTCCACTGGAAAGGTGGTGAAATGATGATAGCTGCCGGATTGATCACAGAAGCGTTATTGTTTTTTGCATTAGGATTTCAGGCAGAAGCCACAGAGACCGACTGGACCAGGGTATATCCTGAACTTGACCCGGATTTTAAAGGAGAGTTGCCGGTTTCCTCTTCTGTACAAAGTTCATCTCCTAGTTCGACTGCTGCATTAGATAAAATGCTATCAGAAGCTAAAATAGGACCTGATCTTATTGAAAGTCTTGGAACAGGGCTTCGTACTTTTGGCGATAAAGTTTCGGCTATATCAAACGTAGCTGATTCAGCGAGTGCTACTACCGAATTAACAGCAAAAATAAAGACTGCTTCAGGAAGCTTCGACGGCCTGAACTCAGCGTTTGAAAAAGCGACTTCAAGTTTAAGAGAGATGGCTGATACAGGTATCGATTCAAGAGCTTATCACGATCAGGTTAATACACTTGCGAAAAATATCTCGGCTTTAAATGCTGTATATGAGTTGGAATTACAGGACTCAAGTGCACATTTAAAATCCATGAATAAATTCTATTCAAATCTTTCCCTCACCATGCAAAACTTCAATGAATCAATGGAAGATTCCAAACAATTCAAAGAAGAAGTTGGGAAACTGGCTAAGAATCTTGCATCTCTGAATTCTATCTATGGCAATATGCTATCGGCTATGAATCAGCCAAGAGGCTAATCCTTAATTGTTATTTTATTCTTACAATTTTAAATAAAAATGCATGGCTGGAGGTAAAGAAACCCCAAGGCAGAAAATGATCGGAATACTATACCTGGTGCTGCTTGGTTTGGTAGCATTGAACGTTAGTGATTCGATCTTAGAGGCTTTTAAAAACTTAACAGATAGTCTTAATACGTCAACCCAAAATGTACAAAGTGGAGTTGACGCCACTTACGCCTCATTTGAAGCTACAAAGTTAAAAGAGGAACCAGTAAGGGCTAAGCCTATCTATGATAAAGCGAAACAGGCTAGTGCCCATCTTAACGAGCTTAATGTATATGTTGATGACCTTCAAAAGCTTTTCTTAACCGAAGGCGGCGGTATCAATGAGGCAACTGGCGACATTAGTGCCCGGGATAATTTAGATATTTCCCCTCGTTTGATGATCAATCAGGGCCGGGCTGCGGTACTGAAGAAAAAGATAAACGACACTCGTACCAAGCTCCTTAGCTTACTGGACGAGAAGGAACGTCAGGGTATTAATTTTTCACTTCAGGCAGTAGATCCACCAGATCGTGCAGGTGTTAACAGATCATGGGAGCAGTCTAATTTTGGAGATGGCATTCCGCTAACAGCAGCTATAACTGCCCTGGCAAAGATTAAAGCAGATACTAAGAATGCTGAATCCGAGATCGTGAAAAGAATTCTTGGTAAAATGGACCAGGCTGTTGTAAACCTTGATCAGTTTTCAGCTGTGGCTGTTGCTCCAACGTCATATTTGATACAAGGACAACCTTATACAGCAGAGGTATTTTTAACAGCTTCTGATTCCAAATCAAGCCCTGATATTTCCGTTGGCGGATCAAGACTTGCTATTAAAGACGGGAAAGGTACTTACACAGTAAATACAGGTAAAGAAGGTATATTCAGCTGGTCTGGAGTTGTTCGCGTCAAGCAAACAGATGGTACAATTAAAACGTACACCACCCCAATTCAGAAATATCAGGTAGCACGCCCTTCCGCAGTAGTTTCTCCTGATAAGATGAATGTGTTTTACATAGGAGTTCCTAACCCAGTTTCCGTATCTGCCCCTGGCATTCCAAAAGAAAGTCTTGTGGTTTCAATGACTGGCGGTACAATTTCCGGATCGAATGGCAAATACACTGTTAATGTGACTAGCCCTGGTGCTGCGAAGGTTAACGTATCGGCGAATATTGGTGGTAAGGTGCAGGGTATAGGAAGTACAGATTTCCGTGTTAAGCGAATACCAGATCCGATTGCAAAGTTTGCTGGAAAGAATTCCGGAACACTAAGTTCGGTGGTAATTAAAAATTCAAATGCATTATTCGCCGTATTGGAGAATTTCGATTTTGACGCTAAATTCCGTGTGACTAAGTTCAGTCTTGTAATCGCAAAACCAAGAGCAGATGTCGTGGCACTTAGTTCAAACGGCAGTACATTTAGTGCTCAGATGCAGGCAGCAATCGCGGGAGTAACCCCTGGAACCCGGGTAATTTTTGATGATATAGTGGCTGTAGGCCCGGATGGGACGCAAAGGTTGCTTCCCGGAATGGTCTTTAAAGCAAATTGACAGGTTATGAAGAAGATAATTTTAGCTCTTATTCTATTCGCAGGCAGCCTTCAGGCTTTTGCTCAGCTGCCGAATTTGAATAATGACACCGTGCCGCAGAGAGCTCAGAAACCTCTTGATGGTTATTACGAAAAGAAAAATATACTAAGTGCAAAAGTTTCTCCTTATGCGAATCTGAGAGAGTCGGACGTAATGTTTAGCAAACGTGTGTGGCGGGAAATTGATCTTAGAGAGAAGGTCAACATGATCTTTGCATCTCCGAAATCTAGGCTTGTAACCATATTAACCGATGCGATAGCGGAAGGTGAGCTTACAGCTTACAGTGCAACTTCTACTAAAGACGACGTAAACGGTGATGAGTTTTCCTCGGTATTGACTCCGGAGGCAGCGATGGCAACATTTGCTGACAGTGTGCTTGTGCCGGTATTTGATAACGATGGTAACCAAACAGGGACGACAGTTAAACCAGGTGAATTTAACCCGGATAGCATTATCAAATTCAGAATTAAAGAAGATTGGATTTTTGACAAACAACGTTCGGTTTTTGAGCCAAGAATTATTGGTATTGCGCCAATGATAAGAATACAGGCTGCCGGGCAATCATTTGATGATCAACCTGCATTCTGGATCTATTTCCCTGAAGCGCGTCACTTACTGGTGACTAAAGCAGTTGTCAATCGGGATAATGACGCTACAGGATTAAGCTATGATGATGTGTTTATGAAGCGTATTTTTTCGAGTTACATTGTCAAAGAGTCTAATCCGGAAGATCTTCGTATCAAGGATTACGCTGTTGGGATTGATAAACTTCATGAATCCGACCGTGTGAAGAAAGAGTTGATGGATTTTGAACACGATCTTTGGTCGTATTAATCTTATCGAACTATAAATAAAAAGCCCCGGATTAAATCTGGGGCTTTTCTTTTGTAAAATAGGTTTGGAGCGCTTTTAATTGACTCTTATTAACAACCTGCGTTAGCTCCTGCTCTGTCGCTTCTTTTATTTTCTTCACAGATTTAAAGTGCCGTAATAATTTTTCAGCGGTTGTCCTGCCAACACCCGGGATATTTTCCAGTTCAGTTGCAAGTGTAGCTTTATTCCGTTTACTCCTGTGGAATGTTATACCAAACCTATGAGCTTCGTCTCTTAACTGCTGGATGATTTTCAGGGTTTCTGATTTCTTATCCAAATACATTGGGTATTGATCACCAGGATAATAAATCTCTTCCAGCCTTTTAGCAATCCCTATCATGGTAACCTGCGTTTCAATACCAAGTGTCCTTAGGCTCTTCATTGCCGATGAAAGCTGTCCTTTTCCTCCATCAATCACTATTAATTGTGGTAAAGGCTGTTCTTCCTCAAGCATTCTGCGGTATCTTCTAAAAACAGCCTCTTCCATAGTTGCAAAATCATCCGGTCCCTCAACTGTTTTCACGTTAAAATGCCGATAGTCTTTTTTCGAAGGCTTAGCATCTTTAAATACCACAATCGCCGAAACTGGAAACTTTCCCTGGAAATTTGAATTGTCAAAGCATTCAATATGTCGGGGTAACTGATTTAACCGCAAATCCTTCATCATCTGAGTTAGAAGCCGGTCTGTCCTCAGCTCAGGATTTAGTTTTTCATATTGCTCCAGCTTCTCCCGTTTGAAGAACATCACATTTTTCTGGGAAAGGTCAAGCAGTTTTCTTTTTTCTCCCAGCTTGGGTACATTAACCCGCATCCCTGACTCACTGAGATCCAGCTCAAATGGAACTATAATTTCCTTGGAAGTACTGTTAAATCGTGTCCTGAATTCAAAGATTGCTATTGTCAAAAGTTCTTCGTCAGTCTCATCTAATCTCTTTTTCATCTCCAGGGTTTGGGTCTGAATGACTGTACCGTTCATGACCTTAAGATAATTCACGAACGCATGCTTATCATCCGTGGCAATACTGAAAACATCTACGTCCGTTATAGATGAATTTACAATTGTTGATTTGCTTTGATAGCGATCCAGGAGATCATATTTTCGTTTTAAGCGGTGAGATAATTCAAAATTCAGCTCGGCAACTGAAGTGTCCAGCTGATTTTTAAGTCTTTTTATAACGACGCTTGTTTTTCCATTCAGAATGTCCTTGATCTCAGATATATTTTGATCATAATCATCATCTGTTTGGAACGCCTGACAAGGGCCTTTGCAATTACCGATCTGGTATTCAAGACACACCCGGAACTTCCCCGCTAGGATGTTTGATTGGGTCAATGGAAGACTGCAGCTGCGAAGTGGATAAATCTCTTTAATCATTCCCAGTATGGTATGCATCATACTGATAGAAGCATATGGACCGAAGTACGTAGATCCATCACGTATGATCTTTCTCGTCCAGAAAATACGAGGGAAAGGCTCATTTTTAATGATGATCCAGGGATATGTCTTGTCGTCTTTTAAAAGAATATTGTATTTAGGCTGATGCTTTTTTATGAGACTGTTTTCTAGCAGCCAGGCATCGATTTCAGTGTCAACGATCGTGAACGTTACCCGATTGATTTTGCTTACAAGTACCCGGGTTTTCGCATTGATACGGTAGTTGTCTTTGTTGAAATAGGATGAAACCCGATTCTTTAGATTTTTTGCCTTGCCAATATATATGAGCTCATCGCTTTCCGACCAGAATTGATATATCCCCGGTTTATGTGGGATATTTTTTGTCGCGGTACGATGATCAAACTTTTCCATTCGCTTCTTTATTCGCAAGAATTGTGTGAAATGACGCAGGTCAAATCATCATGCCGGGTAACTGTTTTGTAATTGCGAGCATAGGGAGCAATTAGAAGCCCAGTTTTTTATCAAGTTCGGTTTCAACAGATTGCTGCTTAGTGTAGGCGCCGCAGTCCAGTGTCGTAGTAACGCCTCCTTTTGGAACTGGGAAGTCGCCTTTAGTATACTTGAGGGTCTTATCAGCGTATACTTTCTGCATATACAAGCCGAACACCGGAAGAGCGGTAGTCGCACCATCTCCATTGTCGGTTAGGGTAAAATGTATCGCCCGGTCTTCAGCTCCTGTCCATACACCAGTTACCAATTCAGGTGTAATACCCATAAACCAGCCATCAGAGTTATTATTCGTAGTACCGGTTTTACCGCCAATCGGATTAGTCAATTTATATTTCCAGGTCAGTCTTATGCCCGTACCCTCCCTGACAACCGATTTTAGCATATCAGTCATCACGTATGCGGTTTGCTCATCCATAACCACTTTAATTCTGGGTTTACGTTCATAAATTACGTTACCGTTTTTGTCTTCTATCCTTAACAGATAGATTGGTTCCGTCCAAATGCCGTGATTAGCAAATACCGAATAGGCTCCTACCATATCATACACAGATGCCTCGAATGATCCTAAAGCAATGGAAGGAACTGCGTCTACCGGACTAGTGATGCCCATGTTTTTGATCAGCGTTGATACAGCTGTAGATCCTACCTGCTTCATCATAAACATAGTGGCGTTATTCTGAGAATGAGCAAGTGCTTTTTTCAAGGTTAGTGGTCCCGGCAACGGCTTGTAAGCGCGTGGAGTATAAGTTGTGCCGTCACCCGCGTCAATGCTAACAGGAAGGTTATCTACCATGAAACAAGGAGAAAATCCACCATTTCCTATCGCTACTGCGTATGTAAATGGTTTTGCTGTGGATCCAACTTGCCGTCTTCCGATTTTAACCTGATCATACTTGAAATAATTGAAGTCAATTCCGCCAACCCAAGCCCTAACATACCCAGTATTTGGCTCCATCGACATCAGGGAATTACGAAGCATAAGCTTATAATATTTAATTGAGTCGATCGGCTTCATCAAAGTGTCCAACTCTCCCTTCCAGCTGAAAATCGTCATCTTGGCTGGTGTGTTAAAATCCTGTCTGATTTCCTCGTCGCTTTTACCCTCTAACTTCAACTGTTGATAGCGGTCAGACCGTTTCATACCCTGGTCTATTAAACCCTTTGCTTCTTTGAAATTGAAAGGATCACGTCCTTTCCAGGATTTGTTAAAACTAACCTGAAGAACTTTAAGGTGCTCCGTCTGAGCTTCCTCCGCGTAATGCTGCATTCGCGAATTGATCGTTGTGTAAATTTTTAGGCCGTCTCTGTCAAGATCATATGGCGTATTGTCAGCTTTATAGATACTGTTTTCTTCAAGCGTTTGCTGAACATCTTTTTTCAGGACAGCGCGGAAATATGCTGCGGAACCGTCGGCATGATCTGTCGGGTTGAACGCAAGCCCCAATGGTAATTGCTTCAATCGCCCTGCTTCTTCATCACTGATATAGCTGGCCTTATTCATATTCTCCAGCACCGTATTCCGGCGAAGTAATGCGCGTTCAGGATTTCTATGAGGATTATAGTAAGATGGTCCCTTTAACATTCCGACAAGGATTGCTGCCTGATGCGGCTTTAACTTGTCAGGTGTTGTGCTAAAATAAGTTCTTGCGGCAGATTTGATACCATAAGTATTATAAGAACCAAAATCAACTGTATTCAAATACATCGTAAGGATCTCTTCTTTAGTGTACTGGCGTTCGAGCTTTACCGCAACAATAAGCTCCTGTGATTTTTGGATCAGCCTTTTTAGGAAACTTTTAGATCTGCCTTCTTCGGAAAACAAGTTCAGTGCGAGCTGCTGAGTAATAGTGCTGGCTCCCTGCCTATTTCCAATAAGGTTATAAAAAATGATCGTGAAGGTTCGTTTGAAATCTATTCCTGAATGATTGTAGAACCTTATATCTTCTGTAGCGATCAATGCATTGATTACGTTTGGCGAGATTTCGTCATATCTTACGTTTGATCTGTTTTGGACATAGTATGTTCCCAATACTACATTGTCGTCCGATATAACCTCTGAGGCCTGGTTACTCTTAGGATTTTCAAGTGTACGAAGATCCGGCAAGGTTCCAAATAATCCCAGTCCGATACTGAAGATCAGGATAGCGCCGAATGCAATTATTCCGATAATCCATTTCCAGAACCGAATTGTATAACGATTTATATCCTGCTGCGTCAATTGGGTATTCATATTTGGGCTCATTAGTAGTTGCTCTTATAAAACTCAACATATTTATTGAGGGTAGCCCTGTCAGTGATCTTATCCAGGTTTTGCTGGTTTATAAAAAAGGTAGTGTATGTTGCTGCTGCTATTTTCATTATTTCTTTCATCATCGGATTGATGCTGTTAAAATAATCCTGAGCAGCTGACCGGCCTTCAAACGGGCCGACAAATATAAGCTGGTTTTGCTTATTTAAAGGTTTTAACTGATGTTTAATGCCAGCCCGGGGTAGATTGATCCTGTTAAACTGCCCAATACCGAAGCGCGACGAGCTTAAATTCACAGATGGGTCTGATACATTAATAATGAAATAAAACAATGCAGCTTCTTCTTTCACGAAAAGGGAATTCTCTTCCACAGGAACATTAACTGTTGTAGTGGGCGCGGCCGGAGTTTTCTCGGCCGGAGTTTCAGGAATGCTGCTGGACACTACAACAGGCGTGGGCTGGTTGTCTGGCTCCTGGACAAATCTATCCCGGCCCGGATCGTTATCCACCAGCGCTACAATCCGCTCACTCAACTGCGCTCTGTTTAAGTTAATATATTCAATGTGCTCTTTTACAAGTGGCACAATCAACTTATCATCGGGATATGCACTTATAAGTTCCTTAAATGCGGTTTCTAGTTGGGGGAGCTTCTGAGTACGGCCAACTGCCAAAGCCCGAAGATAGTCAAGCTGAGCAGGAAGAGGCCGGCCAGTAAACGTTTGACCATATTTGTCGATATGTGAAAGGACCTCGTCATATTTCTTTGCTGAGTATAGATTATATGCGTCATTGTAATAGCGGTTGAAAGCAATCTCTTGTTCATCTGATCGCTGGTTATATTGAGGGTCAGCAATAATCTTGGCAAATGGCGAATCAGGAAAATCTTTAAGCAGGATATTCTTGAATTCTTCTGAACGCTGTTGATTAACTTTTCTGTTAAGCAGATATAAGTTATAGTATATCGCCAGTTTGTTAGAGTTTTCTGGAAAACGGGATAGTAGCTTTTCGTAGGTGGTTAAGGCTTGCAGCGTATCCAGAGAAACGTCCCGGTAATAGTTCCCGATATCAAAATATGCAGATGCAATCTTCTGATCAGACGCCAGCCGCTGCTCTGGCGTTAACGGCATGCCTTCGATAAACGTCCGCCGGATGGTCTCAATGTTTGCAGCCGTAGGATCAGGAACTGGCTCTTGAAATGGATTATTTGCGATTGCCTGATCAGGAGATATTGCAGATGTAATGTCGGTCGCAGATTTCTGGCTTCGCCTCCAGTTATCTTCAAGCTTTCTGCTTCCCCATCTTTTTTTGAAATCAATAAGTCCCTGGGTTAAAGCAACAGAGTTCTGGAAATAAAATTTGCCCTCTCTAACGCTGTTCGCAAGAGCTTGTGTCGGCCCCGGCAGACTGGAATTAGCAGAAATTTCAGCGGTCTTTAAAGCTTTTAACGCCTGTTCCCTCACAAGAGCGCCAATCCTTAATTCCCTGTCACCTTCAGGAAGACTTGCCAGCATCTGAAGAGTATCTTGCTGCGAAATCATGGTAAGCCTGTCGGCGAGAAGTTCAAGGTTTACGGCTTTTATATTGATTAAAGCATAATCTGGATAGGTTTTCGGCAGCGAAACCAAGGTGCTGTCATAATAAGCCTTGGACCTAACAAAGTCAGACTGATCAAAGTAAATCTCTGCTAGCTTCTGATAGGATAGTCCTTTCTGTGTTAAATTCTTTGTGCTGTTTTTTACCGATAAGTTGTAGTTGTCTATTGCCTTCTCCAAATCTTTTTCATCAGCATAGCTGTTCGCTATTTGAAAGTAGATTTGATCAATGAAATCTTTGTTCTTATCATCTTTTAGAAGAGATCTTAACTGTTGTGATCTGCTGACTTTATTCCCGTTCTGTTCTTCCCGGATACTTATTCTGCTAAGGTTAGCATTGAAGGCCATATCAAAAGGGGCGTTGCTTTTTACTACTTCAGTGTAATTATTATAAGCGGCTTCAGTTTGCTTGGTAAGCTGCTGGAGTTGCGCAAGAAGATAAGTCCACCGAATCTTATTCTGCCGGTCACGGGCATGTTTGATTGCCTGCTGCAAAAGAGTTATTGCCTGTTCATCTTGTTGGGCATAAAGATGAAGCTGAGCTCTTGTCGCATAAAGATCACCGACAGATTCTTTTTCAGTTTGTATATACTTAAATGCAGTATCCAATGTCGCTTCAGCTTCGTCGAATCGTCCGGATTCTATAAGAGAACGGGCTTTCCACGCCAAAGCGGCTTGTCGGAGTTCTTTCTCCTCAGGATAAGACTTATAGACATAAGTGAAAAATTCCGAGGCATTGTAAAAGTTAGCTTTTAAATGATTTGCTTTCGCAATCAGAAAATATGCATCATCCACGTAATTGCTTAAAGATTTTTCGTTAGCTATTACGTTCGCCTTTAATATGGCCTGATCAAGGTTTTTAATTTCAGCCTGAGCAGTAACTTCTCTGGGCTCTTTGTAAACTGAAATCAGCCGCTCGTAATCATCCACAGTAACAAGTTGAATATTACGTTCACTTTCGTCCACCAATTCGTTCGCATTATAAAGAATATTGTAGTGCGCAGTCAAATTCTGCATACCGCGGCTTGCAACAGTCTGTTTTTGAGAATCGCATGCAGCTAATCCAAAACACAGAATGCAGAAAAATAAAAAGGTGAAAAAGCTAAATAGAGTGTTTGATCTCAATTGATTAATGCTTGACTTCTATATAAACAATATCTATGCAAAGATATTTTATTCATGCTGGAATTTCCCATGTAAATATAATCTTTCCACTAAAACAAACTTCCCGATACGACCTCATTATTTTGCATCCAGTTTAGTTTATGAACTAAAAGCCATTGATATTATTGATAATTTTGACTTCTAAAAATAAAACGAATGGCGAACGAAGATGATAAACCAGAAATTGATCAGGAAGATAGTCTGGAGCCAGAAAAGAACGCGTTAACCGGATATGCTAAGTATACGGGAGTAGCTTTTCAAATGATGGCTATTATTGGCGCATTCGCTTTCATTGGGTATAAAATTGATCAATATTACGATCATAAACCGCAGTGGGTTACAGCAATTGCATGTGTTATCGGTGTTTGTTTCTCTATTTATCAAACCATCCGGCAGTTAAAATCATGAGTGTCACCCGGTTTCTAATATACTTTGTGCTGTTCAATATAGTGTTGAGCATTCCTCCGCTTTTGGCTGAGAATAATTACGATGATTTAGCCTTATTAATTCCCCGCTTTTGGAATATGTTTGCTGTATTTAGTATCATCACATTTGTCATTTATATTCTCGCTTCCTGGAGGATGAATGTGAGCATAAAATCCTCGGGTCAGGCCCTGCTTGCAAGTATCGCTGTAAAGCTGCTTTTGTACATGGTAATAGCCTTTGTTTACATCAGTCAAAACACGGTTGATCCGGCTAAATTTATGATATGCTTTTTTTATCTATATTTCTTTCATACAGTGTTTGAAATATATTGTTTGTTGTGTAACTTGCGCAACCAAAAAATTAAGTAAATTCCTTATAATAAATGGATTTGAGCCATATTTTCAATTCAAAAAAAATCTTCAGCAAATCATTTTGTGCGGTTTTATTTTCATTGCTAAGCTTTTCCGCTTTTTCACAGGAGCACACTTCAGCAGATACTGCACACGCTGAAACGTCGATTGCGCATGCTGAAGGCAAAGAAAAAGAAGAAGATATTTCTCAGATGATCCTTCATCATATTGCTGACTCTCACGAGTGGCATTTCTTTGGAGACGTCTCAGTTCCATTGCCTGTTATTTTATATACGGAGAACGGACTTGTGACATTTCTTTCAAATAAGTTTGGTCACAATGATCATGGTACAGAGCTTATTGACGCAGATGGTGTTTCACTTGTGAATTACCATGGTAAGTATTACTATCCTGCGACTGCTAAAAGTGCCGATGGAACCTACATTGCCCACGATTCAAAGGGAGATATTTTAAATTCAAAACCCCTTGATATCTCTATCACCAAAAACGTTGTATCCTTATTAATATCCGTTGCCGTTCTTCTTATTGTATTTATAGGGATCGCGAACGCATACAAAAAACGTGAAGGCAAAGCGCCAAAAGGTTTGCAATCTATCCTTGAGCCTATTATCCTATTTGTTCGTGATGATATTGCTAAACCTCAGCTAGGTTACAGATATAAGGGCTTCATGCCTTATTTGTTAACTGTATTCTTTTTCGTTTGGTTAAATAACCTCATGGGACTGATACCTTTCTTCCCGGGAGGTGCCAACCTAACAGGTAATATCGCTGTAACCATGATGCTTGCCCTGTGTACGTTCGTGCTTACAACTATCAATGGAAACAAGAACTATTGGGGTCACGTATTTACACCACACGTTCCATGGTGGTTGTATCCGTTGATGATCCCGGTTGAGATCATTGGATTGTTCACTAAGCCTATCGCCCTGATGATACGTTTGTTCGCAAACATTACAGCCGGGCACATCCTGATCCTGAGTTTGATCTCATTGATCTTTATTATTAAGAGCGTTCTTGTTGCGGGTGTTGCAATTCCGTTTGTACTATTCATCAGCGTTATTGAGCTGGTAGTAGGATTTATTCAGGCATTCATTTTCACAATCTTGTCAGCCCTGT
>JAZKIH010000096.1:0-6109 GCA_040384965.1 Bacteroidota bacterium
ATAATAATTTTAACGATTAGTCCAATCATAGCAGAAAAAAGTATGATTTGTGGTTCTTTTATTTTTTTAAAAAAAATGAGAGTGATTACACTCGATGAAGCGATAAAAAAGGTTGGTATATCGATAATTGCTCTGCTAGCAATTACAATCACCGCTCCAACCAAAGAGCCCACCACAACTGCAGTAATTCCTTCCACAAAAGCTTTGATACTTGCATTCTTTGCAATTCTCTTAAACGAAGGAGCCAGCGCTACAGTAAAAAGATAACAGGGCAAGAAAGTTGCAAAGGCTGCAACACATGCTCCTGGAAACCCTGCCACAAGATACCCTATAAATGCAACCGTAATTACCACAGGGCCTGGAGTAATCATTGCAACAGCTACCGAATCTACAAACTCCTGTTCGTTGAGCCAGCCAAACTGTTCTACCACACCTCCATGCAGAAATGGGATAATGGCAAGGCCGCTACCAAATACGAGTGTCCCAGCCTTTAGAAAGAACCACGCGATTTCTTGAAGGGTCTTACCCTCATATTGCCAAAATCCAACTCCAACAATGAGAATTGAAGGAAGTGCATTAGGTTTTTTGAGCCATTTCGGGGGAGCTTTAACAAGCATATAGATAATTCCACAGACGGAAAAAAGCAATATATCTTCCTTTTGCGTAATTACTGTTACCACAATTCCCACGATATAAAAGAACCATAAAAGCCATTTGCTTTTTAAGTCTGCAAGGTTGAGCTTTCCTACCGATTTAATTGTTAGCCGATAGGCACTGATGGCAATAATTCCAATTACGGCAGCACTCACCCCATAAAATACAGCCAACATCCATGGCAATCCACTATAAAGTTTATAGGCCATTCCCAATAGCGCTACCATAATAAAAGACGGCAGCACGAAAGCAAGTCCAACAAGTGTTGCCCCAAGAACCCTATAGTGTACGAAACCGATATAAATTCCAAGTTGAGCTGCCAAAGGGCCTGGGGCAAGTTGTGCTAATGCCAGACCTTCCTTATATTCTTCCTCGGTAATCCATTTTTTGTTTTCGACAAGATCGGTATTCATATGGCTAACTAGTGCAACTGGCCCACCAAACCCCCAAGTCCCGAGTTTTAGGAAGTATATAACCAAGTCACTAAGCTTGTATGCTAATTTTTCCTTTTCCATCATCTAAAAAGCTAGACCAAACTGGAAGGCGATAGTCGAAGAAAAAGGTTTATCGTTCCCAAACCTGAATGGTATCGGAACAGCGGCAAAAAAGCTACTACTTTTGTTCTTGATGATTACTTTATTGAGTACTGGTGTAACTCCGTATCTGCCAGAAGTCTCAAAGGCCAATCTTCCAGCAAAGGTAAAGCCATTGCCAAGCGAAACCAGAACACCTGGATGTATAAGAAGGTTCGACATTTTACTCGATCCATTTTCTGCCCTTACATAAGGCACAACTTCAAAAGAGAAGCCGACTTTTTTGCTCTTCCAGAGGTTTAGTCCCATGGGAAGTCCAACCACATAATGACCGTCAAAATTAAGATCTGTTCCCGTAGAACTGAAAGTTGCAATAGGATGTACGATGCCCACATAGCCATTCATCTTTGGATAGGTTTCCTGTGCCTGCGATTGAATAATAAGGGCTAGAAAGCCCAGTACGATAAGATATTTCCGCTTCATAATTCAAACCTACCAAAGGCGGAATCTTAAAAATAGAACTGAATTAACTTTTTGTATCTGGTTGACCTTTTCTGCTGTTTTTTCTAAAATCTGATGGATTTTTCCCTGTGTGAAGCTTGAAAATTCGGGTAAAATGGCTCTGGTCGGAAAAACCTGTCAGGTAAGCGACTTCTGTTAATTTGTAGTTGCCAGAGTGGATGAGTTGTATGGCCTTTTCAATCCTCAGCTTACGGATATATTCACCATAGGAAAGATCTTCGAAGTATTTGGAAAATTCTCTTGAGAGATAGGATGGGTGTACATCCAAATCTTTTGAGATATCCTTCAGGCTAAGTGCAAGATTTGTATCAATCTGGTCTTGGATAATCTCCTTGAGCTGTTTTGCCCATTCTGGTGTTTTTTTTCCGGTGTTCTTTTCCTTCAGGAACTTATTGAAAACTTCCATCAACATCTTTTCCATTGGGCTCTCCGTATGCTTCTCGTGTTGAAGATGCTTTGCCCAGCTGTAAAGCGCATCGTAAATGACCATACCCTGTTCTAAAAGTTGAGTGTCATCTCTAAAATTAAATCCAAGTCCAGCCGAAATAGCCCAGAGGCCGCTTGATTGACTGGCCATATCATGACGGTCTGTATCTGCACCACGAACAATAATGGCCAAAACTGATAATGCTGGATTATCTAGCTTATATTTCTCGATAAAATAATCAAAAGTGCACTGATCTCGATAATGTGTAAACTCGACATCTGGGACATCAAATGGAATGGCGTCGAGTTGGCTTGCAATTTCCATAACCTTTGCTGATGGCACATAGATTATTTCAGCATCTTTATCGATGAACCGTTTAATTAGCCAAGGGCAGGCAATACGATCGATCTTTGGCCTTTCACGGGTAATCCACTTCATGTATTGGGGAGTTATTTTAAGTAAAGTTAATTACATGAACAACTTATACAAATTCATTTGTTATAAGACACTTGATTGCTTAAGTAAATATTTTTTCAGTCTGATCAAAGATACTGCGTTTGAAACGAAAATATAGCCTGATTTAACCGGGCTTCCCGATAAATCGGGATAACCTTCTGGCCCAATTTAAAACAAAATAAAGCCACAACGTTTGTTGTGGCTTTATGCATCTTCGCTCAGCTTTCTGTCGACATCACCTGAATTTGACTTTTAAAATTATAGTCTTTGAATTTTGCATATAATGCTTTGGATCCTGCATTTTTCCCCTCTGTTTTAAGTAGACCTTTGGTATATCAAAATGAAATAAAAATTTAAAACAACAACAACATGAAAAATTTAACAGAAAAAGTAATCTTGGTAACCGGAGCATCTAGAGGAATCGGAGCTGCAATTGCAACTACATTAGCCACTCGTGGAGCCAAAGTAATCATCAATTTTGCGGGAGACGAAAATGCTGCCGAGCAACAGGTGCTAAAAATAAAAGCTAACGGTGGCGATGCGATTGCCATCAAGGCAGATATCAGCAAAGCTGATGAGGTAAAAAATCTATTTGACGCTGCCATTGCCCACTATGGAAGAATCGATGTACTGGTTAACAATGCCGGCATCATGATTACCAAATTGCTTAAGGATACGACTGATGAAGATTTTGCCCGCCAGTTTGATATCAATGTCAAAGGAACTTTTAACACCATGCGAGAAGCAGCAACCAAGCTTGCTGACAATGGAAGCATCATTAATTTCTCTTCTACCACAACCCGTGTGATGATGCCTGCCTATAGTACTTACGTGGCTTCGAAAGCGGCAGTTGAGCAACTTACCAGAGTGTTTGCCAAAGAAGTTGGAGCAAGGGGCATCAATGTGAATTCCGTATCTCCAGGCCCAACCAATACAGCGCTTTTTACCAAAGGTAAGCCGCAGGAGGTTATCGACCGTCTTGCCTCACTTTCTGCCTTTAACCGCATTGGTGAACCTGAAGATATTGCAAAGATTGTGGCTTTTCTATCGAGCGATGATGCCAAATGGATTTCGGCACAGAATATAGGGGCTAATGGTGCCATGGCTTAACTGAGCAACTCAAAATCAAATCTTTATCACAACCATTAATCTTATAATTTATGAAAACGTTTATAGTAGCAATCATTTTTGGTCTTTTTGGCGCAGTTGCTGTGAGTATATCCTTCGCTATGGCATGGCCAACGTGGGTAATGTTCATCGCTTGGGTAAGCTATTACCTATTTGGGAAGACTGTGTTATCCTCACTTAAGGCATTTATGCAAATTGGGCTTGGCATCTTAATGGGTGTTCTGATCCAAATAACTGGTGGTGCACTTGGTAAGGAAATCGGCGCTTTAGGTTTTCCGATAGCCGTGTTCTTCTTTATCGGATCACTGGCCTATTTCGCCAGAACCAAAACACTTAATAATATCCCGGCGTGGTTTCTTGGATTAATCGTAGTATTTGGCGTACATCCTCCTTTAACCCCACTTCCGATTTTACAACTAGCCATTCCGCTATTTTTTGGGTTTTTATTCGCCTGGCTGAACGACTCAGCCGTAGAAAAAGTACATACCCAAAAAGCTAATCATTCTAATAATCAAAATCATTAAAAATCATTTTAAAGACTCAAATCATGACAAATTTAACAAATAAAGTAGCATTGATCACAGGATCAGCAAGAGGCTTGGGAAAAGCAATCGCAGAGCGTTATGCCGCATTGGGGGCAGACATTATCATCAACTATTCACGCGATAAGGCCTCAGCAGACGAAGTAGTGAGCAATATCAGGGCAATGGGTGTAAGGGTAATATCCGTTCAGGCAGATGTTAGCAAGGTAGCAGATGTACAGCGGTTGTTCGCTGAAGCGATCAATACCTTCGGCAAGATAGATATCGTGGTGGCAAATGCAGGCATCGAACTCGTAGAAACGCCGGTAACCGACTTTACCGAAGAGCAGTTTGACCGCGTGTTTTCCATAAATACCAAAGGCACTTATTTTACCATGCAACAGGCCGCAAAGCACATAACCGATAACGGCCGTATCATTTATATTGCCTCTAGTACAACCTCATATCCAGTTCCCGGAATGGCCGTATATGGAGGTAGTAAGACCACACCAAAATACCTTGTAGAAATCCTTTCAAAGGAGATCGGCCATAAGGGGGTTACGGTAAATACCATCATTCCATTTGCCGTAGACCATTCGGGAATATTCGCTGAAGCCGATAGCTATCCCGAACTCCGCAAGCAACTGTTGGACAGCTGTCCGATGGGGCGTTTAGCGGAAGTGGAAGATGTGGCCAATGTGGCAGAATTCTTTGCAAGCGACCTTTCGTCTTTCATATCTGGCCAGCACTTGCTGGTAAACGGAGGAGCGATCAATTAAGCTAAAAATATTTAGTGGGCTAATAAAGTAAAACGATCCCTTTTGTTTTGACTGGCATGAATAGTTCATGCCAGTTTTTTTATAATAGGAAAAAATTTTTACGCCTTAGAAAGCTTGACGATATGTTTGCTACGATAGCTGGCAGGAGAAATTTTGGTGTGCTTCTTGAAATAGTTGCTAAAGTGTGCCGATTCGGAAAACCCCAGACGGAAACTGATCTCCTTGATTGAGATAGATGAATTCTGCAGTAGGGACTTTCCCTCTGCTATGGTCTTCTCCGCTATCCAGGTACCAATGGCCTTTCCTGTCTTTGCCTTGATGACGCTGCTGAGATAATTGGGATGCAGGTTCTGGTCGTCCGCATATTCTTGGACACGGAAGGCACGGTCTAGCAGACCACTACTGAGATCACGATAGTGCTTTTCAAGAAGCCTTTTAAAATTCTTTACAATATACGAACTCCTGTTGCCCTCGTATATGGGATTATAATCAAGCCAAAAGTACTCCTTAATCTTCAGCAGCAGCACAACAAAAAGATTTCCGATAAGGCGGTTGCGAAATGGTGAATGGGATACGTACTCTTTATGGATCTGTAGATAAAGTCTTTCGAATTCTTCAAAGATCTCGGGGGCCAGCACACGTGCCGGAAAGGTTTCGATAAGCAGAAAGGGAAATTCCTCGAATATATCTGCATGTACATTCTCCTTCAGAAAGGATTCGCTAAGGGTGATCAGATAAACCTCCTCGACCTCTGCCCAATCGAATGAACGCGAGTGGCCGGGGTTGGTAAAATAGACCGTATTCGGACGGATATCGAAACGCTGCTCATCGATGGTATAGTTCCCCTTACCGTTCTTCACAAATGCAAATACAAAAAAATTCAGCCTACTGATGGGAGAGCGGAAAGTAATCACGTCCTTTATATCCGCGAGATTAAAGATGGTAAAATCGCTCTGCCTATCAATCAGCGAAACAGGCAATCCCAGATGTTTGTACTGCTCATGTAGATCATTGAAGATCCTTAACTTTTCCTCTTTCATGTAGCCGAATTCTTGTTAAAATTAACAAGTAATTCCATAAAACACAACC
>JAZKIH010000096.1:6209-9842 GCA_040384965.1 Bacteroidota bacterium
ACATTCTTAATTTCAATACTAATTGGGGCAACTTCAACAAGATCCAGAGACTTTACCATTTTTAATGTGCCATTTTTATATTTCAAGAAATGCTTTGTTTTTAAGTGTATTTGATAAGCCTCTTCATTTGCGTAGACCTCAAAAACAGTTACATTTCGGGGATTAGACTTGTCGTAAACCGCTTGAAGTGCCAATACGCCTGGTTCTAATAAGACCGCATCTTTTGCATGTTCAGCTAGTGCTGCTTTATACTCGTCAAGATATTGGGGGTAGATTTGTATTTTTGCGATACGAAATTTTCTATCATTATGTTGTGCATTGGCTGTTCCTACCATTGTAAACAAAATAAAAGCTAACAAATTAAGAATTGAATATTTTCTTTTCATAAATTCTATTTTAGTAAATGAGCAGGGTCCGACGTAATTAATTAATACAACAATATACTTTTATTATTAATAACATCGAAAATTTTGTGTGCAAATCGTGTGCAAATGGGGCTAACTCACTGATTGTGGCTCCCGAGGCTGTGTATTTTTCCAGAAATTTGCTAGATGATCTTAACAGTATTGCAACGATTTGGGATTTACCATTGGAAAATATCGATATAAATAAAAAATTGACTGGCTATTAAGAGAAATTATTGCAAAATTGACAATTTGAAAAAATTATAGGGCGAGGTTTATTTAACCGAGCCAATGAAATCCTCAAGAAAAGGAATTACTTTACAGGCATATTAAATCATGGCTGTGCAGGAACTCATATGTAGTTTCTAGTCTGTAACTTTCAGAGACTGGATAAGCCCGTCGATGATTTCAAAATTAAAATTCAGAACGATGGGGCTGCCAGGAAATGTTCCTGAAGTTTCTGTTGACAAAACACTTTTAGTACCTGCTTCAGTCAATGCAAGTGGCTTCATTAGAGTCTGATATTTTTCGTTTGCCTTGGCAATCCACTGTTGGATTTCCGTTCTCCCTTTGTACGTTTTTCCTTCATCGAACACTACGCCATTTTCTGAAAAACATGCTGCATAAGCAACGCTATCATGTTTGTCCTGCGCTTTAATTAAATCTGTGATAATTTTTGGTAAATTCATTTTTCTATTTTTTATATTGGTAAATCTTATTAAGAAATGTCTTCTACGGGAATTGATCAATATGTCGCAAATTCGCAGAGATACTCCTAGCATTTAAATTGTTGGTATTGTCCCCCCGTCTATTACGTATTCTGTTCCAGTAAGATAATTAGCCCTTGGAGAGACCAGAAAACCAACCAATTCCGCAACTTCTTCCGGCTCTGCGGGCCTTCCATAAGGTATGCCACCTAAAGCATCCATAACGCTTTGCGTTGCCTTTTCAACAGTTATTTTTGAGCCTTCCGCAATCCGTTCCATCATTGCTATTGCGGAGCTGGTCTTTATCCAGCCGGGTGAAACAGTGAGTACACGAACACCTTTTGGTGAAACCTCGTTAGATAGGCCTTTGCTATAATTGATTAGACCCGCTTTTGCGGCAGCATAGGGCAGTGTTGAGTCATATAAAGGTAATTTGCCCTGAATAGACGCGATATGGATAATGACACCATTTTTTTGTGCAATCATCTTTGGCAAAAATCCCCTGTCCAAACGTACAGGTGCAAGCAGATTGGTCTGGATACCCTGTTCCCAATCTTGATCTGTCAGAACAGAAAAACCGCCGCCCTTTGTTTCCGAACTGCCAACGTTGTTTATAAGGATGTCCAATTTCTTATACATTGACAATACTTCATCAACCACTTTTTGCGTTCCACCGGCTTTGCTCAAATCTACCGAGATGAAATGAAGGTTTTCGCTCGCTTCTTCAGGTTGGTTTCGTGCCGTAATTATTACCGTTGCACCAGCTTTTGATAATCGGTCTGCAATGGCTTTTCCTGTTCCCTTTGTGCCGCCCGTTACCAGCGCTATTTTGCCAGATAACTCATTGTTGAAATTAAATTGTTCCATTTTTTAGCATTATTTATAGGACAAAATTGAGGTATAAAAACAGTTTGCACAAGTAGGGATTAACGATTCGGATAGGGATAAATTATTCCCCTATTGCGCAAATCAGAGCATACGTTTACTTTTACAACATGTATGAAAGAAAGATTATACCGAACCTGAACTGCGGCCTTGACCTGATGGGCGAAGTACTATACGGCAAATGGAAGATACGTCTGCTTTGGTTCATTAATGAAGGGCATAAGAGACCAAGTGAACTGCAGCGTAAAATACCTGATGCTTCACGCAGGGTTTTGAACATTCAGTTGAAGGAACTAGAGGAACATGAACTTGTTTCAAAGCTTATTTATCCGGTTGTCCCACCAAAAGTAGAATATAGCCTTACCGAATTTGGAGAGAGTTTAATTCCTGTAATAAGTGCCTTAGGTCAGTGGGGAGATCGGAACGAGGAACGGCTGAAGACGTTAATTATTAAAAAATTTCAAGTATCGGTCGATATAGAAAAAAATTAAGAATATCCGAATTATGTCTCTAACAACCCTTATGAAAGTCGCTTAATCACCCCTCATGTAATTGCAATAGTTATTATTTTTGATTAAAATCGATATCATGATACTTAAAGATAAGAATGCAGTTATTTATGGTGCTAGCGCATCTATTGGTGGTGCATTTGCAAAGGCTTTCGCGGAAGCAGGTGCAAACGTTTTTGTAAGTCATCACAGGTTGGAAACTGCTCAAAAAGTTGCTGATGAAATAATTGGGAATGGCGGAAAGGCAGAGGCAAGAGCTGTAGACGCATTGGATCAGGATTCTATTGAAGCCTTTCTAAAAAACGTAATGGATAAAGTAGGGAGCATCGACATTTCCTTCAATGCAATAGGGATAAAGGATGTTCAGGATGTCCCTTTAATTGAGATGACTGTAGAAGATTTTCAACAGCCGATCAACATTGCAATGAAAACGCAGTTTTTAACTTGCACTGCAGCAGCAAGATACATGACTAAACAAAACTCGGGCGTAATTTTGTCGCTGACAGCCACCCCTGGAGGTATTGGTTATGCAAACGTAGGCGGGTTTGGACCTGCTTGCAATGCAATAGAAGGCTTTTCCCGGAACCTGGCAGCTGAAGTTGGGTCATCGGGCGTGAGGGTTGTCAATATTCGCTCGGGTGGTTCGCCAGATTCAAGACCTTTCAAGGAAGCTATAGCGGCAGGAGGTGATGAAGTAAAAGAGTTCATCGACAAAATGGCAAATGACACCATGTTGAAGCAAATGCCGATGATGGCAGATATTGCAAATACCGGGGTATTTCTCGCTTCACCATTGGCCTCTAAAATTACTGGCGTTACCATTGATGTGACAGTTGGTACTACTACTGCCCTAAATTACAAAGTAACAAACGTGGCATTTTTAAAAAAAGGACAATAAAGAAACGGGATCTGTTTATCGGTAATCTTTACCCTTATAGCCACGTAATACACATTCAATCGATCCGAGCATAAGATGTAATTGAAGAAGTTCACAACCTTCGCTACACGCTGGATAAACTTCTCGCCCAGTCTTTAAACAAAAAAGCCTTACATTTCTGTAAGGCTTTCAATCTGCTCCCTCTGCTGGGCTCGAACCAGCGACCCTCTGATTAACAGTCAGATGCTCTA
>JAZKIH010000097.1:0-66415 GCA_040384965.1 Bacteroidota bacterium
GTCAGCTTTAAAAGCGACTGGACTTGTGGCCCAAGGTCAAGATAATGCAGAAAAGCATCTTTTTCGTAGCCTACGTCAACAAATGCAGCATTTAGTCCGGGCATGATCTTTTTGATCTTACCCATATATATATCGCCAACAGCATAATTGTTGTTGACCTGCTCTGTATTAAGTTCTACAAGTTGCTTGTCCTGCAGTAAAGCGATAGTAACCCCGCTAGGGGATGAATTGATAATTAATTCCTTTACCAATAGCTACTGTTTAAGATGCCGCGAACGCGGCATACGTTTATACAAGGACTAATTGAAAAACAAACAGAAAACAGACAACCTCCTGCGCTTAGGGCGGGGAGGTTATCAGCTTACTTTAGTCGTGAATAATCATTTGAGTTTGAGCTCAGACAATTAAGCAGACTATTTTTTCTTATGTCTGTTTTTTCTTAAACGCTTTTTGCGTTTGTGGGTAGCCATTTTATGTCTTTTTCTTTTCTTACCGCTTGGCATAATGTTGTTTTTTAAAATGTTTTATAATTTAATTACTTAATTCGTTCACTTTTCGATCAACAAACTGGCTCATATTCGGGTCAGCAGCAATCTCTTTTGTTTTTAAATAGGCACCAATTGCATCAGATTTCATTCCCATGTTCTCGTAGCTGGAACCAAGGTAAAACCATGCTTCAGCAGTTGGGTCTTGCGCTATGACGGTTTTGAATCGTTCTACCGCCTTTTCATACTGGCCAGATTTCATTGAGAATAAACCCAGGTTAAGGTTGGCCTTTAAATTTTTCGGGTCGTTCTTCACAACCTCCAGCAATAACTGAATTCCCTGCATTGGATTAGGTGTTCCGCTGACGTATGCGATTCCCAACCCGGTTTTAACTTCAGGTGTATTTGGCTGAAGCTTATCGGCTTGCTGGTAAGCGTAAATTGCTTTTTGCACCAGCGCAGGCTGCATTAGGGTATCAGTAGTTTGTTGATAGGCTTCAGTAAACTTATCTCCTGTTTTTAACCATGGACTAAAGCCAGGCTGCTTTTCAGCAATAAGTTCATAATAAAAAGCTGCAGGCGCTGCTTGATTCAGATCATCCCATTTCTGAGCCAGTTGCTTCTGAACAGCAACCTTTTCATTTTCGGAAGAACTTTTAAGAACAGCTTCCAGATCGCTAACTTGTTTATTAAGGTTTGCAGTCAGGCTCTGCTTAGATACTTCAGAAACTTCTTCCAGACTGAAAGTCCTGGTAGCCGGCGCCACAGCCGTGGTTGCGGCAGTTTGAGCACCTTCTTTAGGTTTAACGAGTCCTTGAATATCCATAGAAAGCATTAGGCCCATCAAAACAACTGCTGATCCTACTACTACTATTTGCTTCCTGTTTAACATTGCTGATATCAAATTATTTATTGCCGCTCTTCACTTTTTCAACAAATACCTTGGCAGGCTTGAAGCTTGGAACAAAATGTTCCGGGATTATAATTGCAGTGTTTTTTGAAATATTACGTGCCGTTTTCTTAGCTCTCTTTTTAACAACAAAGCTTCCAAACCCTCTCACATATACATTCTCTCCACTTACCATAGAGTTTTTTACCACCTTAAAAAACGCTTCTACCGCTTCCTGTACATCTACTTTTTCAATTCCTGTTTTATTAGCGATTTCTGTAATGATTTCTGCCTTGGTCATGTCTGTATTCTTTATAAATTTATCGTAAAAACTTAACTGTTTTGGGGTTGCAAAAGTATTGGTTTAAATTGAATTTGGGAAATAAATCTGCTTTTTTTTAAACCAAGTAGCTATGAAACAAATAGTAAGATACTTTTGCATGCGTAAAATTGTTAATACTTACCTAGCATATGGAATTTGCCCAGATAATTATAGATTGGTACCAGCACCACAAACGGGATCTTCCATGGAGACATACCACCGACCCGTATATTATCTGGCTGTCTGAAATTATCATGCAGCAAACACGGGTGGAACAAGGCACGCCGTATTTTAATCGCTTTGCTGAAAGGTATCCTACCGTATCAGATTTCGCCTCAGCTGAAGAAGATGATATACTTAAACTTTGGCAGGGATTAGGTTATTACTCCCGTGGTCGAAACATGCATTACACGGCCCAAATGGTAATGGAAGAGCATGGCGGATATTTTCCGAAAGATTATGACTCCCTTCTAAAGCTTAAAGGGATCGGAGAGTACACAGCTGCAGCGATCTCGTCATTTTCCTCCAACGAAGCACGGGCGGTTGTTGATGGTAATGTTTTCAGGCTACTTGCCAGATATTTCGGGATAGATACGCCCATCAATTCCGGAAAGGGAAAAAAAATCTTTACAGAGCTTGCTAACCAGCTCATTGATAAAACCCAGGCGGGCATCTATAATCAGGCAGCCATGGAATTTGGATCTTTGGTTTGCAAACCGAAAAGTCCCGACTGCCCTCGATGCCCACTTCAGTTTGGCTGTGAAGCTTATAGCAGCGGGCGTGTTAATGACCTCCCTGTTAAAATCAAAAATCAGAAAATCAGGGAGCGGCATTTCAATTATGTAATTGCAGTGAACGAAAAGGGCATCCTTATGAATAAAAGAGGCCCAAATGACATATGGGAAAATTTATACGAACTACCGCTTTTTGAAACTCAAGCTTCCACTGATCCGGGCGCTTTAACTATAAGCGAAGATTTTGTTAAAGCATTTGGTAATCAGGTTCATATAAAGTCTGCAGTGGGTCCGGTTAAACATATTTTAAGTCACCAGAAGCTGTACGCGACGTTTATTGAAATAGAAAATTATTCAGAACAATTTACCCCTCCGAATGGTTGGATGTATGTGAAAATGCAGGATCTCGAAGGTCTTGCACAGCCAAAACTAATTTTTCATTTTTTCAAGAATTTCTTTAAATTGAAAGATTGAATACTAACCAAAAAAGAATATGTCGGGTATAAACAAAGTTATTCTGGTCGGACATCTGGGCAAGGATCCGGAGGTCCGTCATCTGGACGGGAATGTAAGCGTTGCCAGTTTTCCATTGGCAACCTCCGAAACATATAACAAGGATGGGAGAAAAATTGAACAGACCGAATGGCACAATATTGTTATGTGGAGAGGTCTGGCCGATGTCGCTTCTAAATATCTTCAAAAAGGCAAGCTCGTTTATATTGAAGGGAAATTACGCACCCGATCCTTCGAAGATAAAGAAGGTCATAAAAAGTATACAACGGAGATAGTAGCCGAAAACTTTACAATGCTGGGCCGCAAAAGTGATTTTGATAACGGCCATTCAGAAAACACAAATACTACCCCGGCTAAAACTGAAGAGGATCAGCCGATGGACTACACCAGGCCGACAAGCACTGAGGACGATCTCCCGTTTTAGTTTAAAGACTGGCCTTGAAGTTACGTGCTTACGGCCATTACCAAACCAAAAAATGGAATGAGTAAATCATTCCATTTTATTTTTTAGCAACTACCTGTTTAAATATTTTGCTACTTTTTCGACATTTCCATATAATCAAGTGTCAATCCGGTAAGGGCTTTAACGCCTGTTTTAAATGAACTCTCATCAATAAAAAAATCGGGTGTATGATGGGATGGTGCAGTTTTAGGGTCTTTCCCTTTTGGCATTCCCCCAAGAAAGAAAAACAAACCAGGAACTTTTTCTTGGAAGAATGAAAAATCTTCAGCACCTGTTATTGCAGGTATAACTTTAACATTATCAGCCCCGGCTATCTTTTGAAGAGTAGGAATCATTTTTTCAGTAAGGGCAATGTCGTTAAAAGTTACAGGATACTGTGAGCTGTAAGGAAGTTTAACTTCAGCAACCGCTCCATTGGCCTCGGCGGTTTTTGTAACTATCTGTCGGATTCTTTCCTCTATCAATTTTCCGTCAGAAGGGCTTAAATATCTCATGGTCCCTAACATTTCTGCTTCTTCCGGAATTATGTTTGATCGTACACCTGCATGAATTGCTCCGATTGTAACCACGCCTGCGTTTTCAGTTATATTAAGATTACGGCTAACAACAGTCTGCAGGTTATTTATGATTTGAGCGGCAACGACAATTGGGTCAATAGACGCCCAGGGTGATGCACCATGAGCCTGACGGCCTTTGATAGTAATTTTCATATCGTTCACCCCAGCCATCATTCCACCTGGCTTGTAAGTGATCTGGCCGGCCTCTGTCTGAGCCCAGATATGTAATCCAAATACTACGTCCACTTTGGGATTTTCTAAAACGCCTTCCTTAATCATCAGATTGGCGCCTCCTTCTTCCCCAACAGGTGGACCTTCCTCAGCTGGCTGAAATAAGAATTTTACAGTACCCTTCAGATCTGACTTCATCCCGGCCAGAACCTCGGCTACACCCATTAGCATAGCGGTATGTGAATCGTGACCGCATGCGTGCATCACTCCAACCTCCTGACCATTATACTGTGTTCTCACTTTGGATTTGAATGGCAAATCTCCGCGTTCGGTAACCGGAAGTCCATCCATATCCGCCCGAAGTGCTACGACCGGTCCCGGCTTGCCTCCTTTTAGAATCCCAACTACACCTGTCTTTGCGACTCCGGTTTTTACTTCTATTCCAAGGCTTTGCAAGTGCTTCGCTACGATATCGGCAGTTCGCTTTTCATTGTTTCCTAATTCAGGGTGCTGATGGAAATCGCGGCGCCACGCAATAACCTTAGACTCTACCTTATCCGCAGCCTGATTTATCTTGTCTTTGGAGATTACGGTTTGGGAGAAAACTGGCAATGAGCTAATGAGAAGAGCTGCAACGAAAAAGTTTTTCATGAGGTTAACAAAATTGATTGGTAAATAAATGTAAGAAAAAACTCTTCACGCACCAATCTCTTAACCGCTGTAGTTTAAAGGAAGGTTATTCCTGCACTCCAGCCAACCCAGGAGCTGACACTACTATTAGCGATATTAGATCTTGCGGGACCGATTCTCGTCTTGTATCCCGCAGCACTTGCAACGTAAGGGTCAGTGCGGTAAATCGAATAAGTCGGACCAGCAAAGATGGTTATGCCTTTTACCATTCTTAATTGAAGGTTGAGCTGAGCCTTATTTAAAATATTAGCAGAATCAAAATTTCCCAGATACAAACCTTGAGACGAGATCTCAGCTGACGCGGACAATTTATTGCTAAAAATAAAGTCATGTCCAAATCCTAATCCTGCGGAATATACTTTTTGGCCTTCTTTAAATGTTGCTGCCCCGATAAGGATTGAATAAAGCTTTGCATTGCCTGTTTTTATACCTGCCTGATAATTAAAAACTTCATTTGAGGATAAGCTGAGTTTGTGATAACCTTTGTTCACCCAATTAATCAAGCCAACACTAACACCCGAGGAAGTATCTGCAAAATTGATCAAGCCAATCTGTATACCGCGCATATTGTGAGCATAATTAAAAATACCCCCTACCTGCACACCGCTCATATCATTGCCCGCAGCATTTGTGATGCCGGCGATCTGAACTCCGTCAATATTCTTGGAGATGTTTGCAATTCCGCTGATCTGAGCGCCTTTGGAATCATGAGACACGATGTTAGCAATTCCGGCAACCTGAGCTCCTTTCAAATCTTTACGGACATGATTCAGAATTCCACCTGCCTGCCAACCATCTACATTTTTGCGAACGTCATTGGCTATCCCCGCAACTTGAAAGCCATGCACACTATCAAGAACTGAATTCAAAAGACCTCCAGCTTGAAAACCATGTACGGATCCGCCAACAAGATTTGTAAGACCGGCAACCTGAAGATGTCTTACATCTCCCTTATTAATATTAAATAGTCCGGCGACTTCAACGCCGTTGACGCCTGCCGTATAGCCGCCCAGAAGATTCAAAGAAGCCTTGTTTACCACCTGTGAACTAAACATTCCATGCGAACTCAATCCGGGAATAAGCGACGCCTGGAAAGGGCTGTTAGCCATAAATCCGGATATGTTAAGACTCTGAACCCTTTGTTTCGCTGATACCAAAAACCTCCCGACCCCAAGGCGTTCCACTATGTTTGAAGCATAATTTAGATAATCGCCATCATTATAAACATATCCTTCCGGTTTCACTGTAACCGTGGACAGGAACATTAAGCTGGTATCGCGATAGGCCTCCTTGCTAACTGTCAGGATTACCGACTGGTAATCGCCACGTATTCGCATCCGGAAATAACCATCTTTATTTGTAAGAGTTGACTCAAGAAGGCGTTTTTCGTACACACTAGCATCGGGCACAGATTTGCCTGTAAATACGTCGACGACTTTACCGGTTATCAGGTAATGCCGCGAATCTGTTTTTATCATATCGGGCTCGATGGAAAAGTGCAGCATCGTCGAGCGCAAAATCACATATTTACTTGTTTCTCTATAATCAACAGTTCCCTTGAAGAGTTTATCCAAAATATCGCGGACCGATTGGTTTTTTACGTTTATGCTAACCAGGCTATCGCTGTTAAATGTATTTCCGCTGTAAGAAAAATAAAAATCTTCCTTCTTAGCGATTAGGTCAAGAACATCGCCCACAGGCTTCTTCGAAATATCAAGTGAAATCCGCTTTGATAAATTTGAAATTTCTGAAGTATGTTGCGCGCTCAACGTTGAAGCAGACAGGGAAAATATCAATACCAGCAGAATTCTTTTCATTACGAAATTATCTGAGTATTATTTTACCGTTTTCTTTCACTGCGTTAATCTTGAATGTTTGGCTGATCACGCGAAGAATCTCATCGAGAGACTCATCTTTAAAAGTGGTATTGAGACTGAGGTTTTTATGTTCATCTTTTTCAATGATAATGTTTGTATCATACGCTTCATTGAGAACCTCCACTACCCGCCACAACGGAGTGTTATCAGCAACAAATAATTTGCTCCGGTAATATTTGTAGAGCTTATCGGTATTGGTTTCTTTACGAAGGATCTTACTTTTATCTTTAATCGAGACCTTATCACCTGCTCTTAACTCCACATTTTGTTTGTCAATACTAACCTCGACGATGCCGGTTTCAACAATAACTTCCGTAATCATATCAGTGTGTTTAACATTGAACGAAGTCCCAACTACTCTAACAGTAATATCATCGGCCTCAATGATAAATGGTTTTGATTTGTCCGGAGCTACATTGAAAAATACCTCACCTTTTGCCAGCCTGACACTCCGGATCTTTCCTTTAAAATTCCGGGAATAAGTGAGCTGAGCATTTTTATTTAGCGTCACTTCAGAACCATCTGGCAATATTTCGGTGCGGACTAATTTACCGGATTCGATAGTTTCGTAACCAGTGTTAAATAACGAGTAAAACGACCAGGCGCCGGCAACAATGAACAAGACAGCCGCTATCTTTAACCAAGCATAATTTCGGCCGATAGCCGGAATTTTTGGTTCAGTCTGCTTACTGGTTGATACCCTTGCTTTGAAATTTTTCCAGGCGTCTTCGGTATTTGTATTACTTGCACTCTCCAGTTTTTTACTGTTCGACCAAATAAGCTCGAATCGTGAAAATTCCTTTTGGTTTTCCGGACGTGCGGCTATCCATGCTTTAACCTGAGCTTCCTCATCCAGGCTAGCTTCTTTTAACAGATATTTTATAATCAGATCGTCGTTCATGCTCTTCCGTTAAAAATCTTTGTAATGCATAAACAACAATAACATCGGCAGAAAATCTACCAGCTTGACCCTGAGAATCCTCAATGCTTTTCCCATCTGATTTTCAACTGTCTTGATTGATAAGCCTAATTCGTCGGCTATCTCGCGATACTTTAATTCCTCAAAACGACTCATCTGAAAGATGGTACGACATTGCTCAGGAAGCTCATTTAATGCCGCCTGTAGTCGTTCCTGGAGCTCTCCCAAAATTAATTTGTCCGATGTGTTATTCGTTTGATCGTTCATCGTAAAAGCCGCATGGTCCTGATACTTTGCTTTAATTTTTTTATGCTTCAGATAGTTCAGGCAGTCGTTATGAACACACTTGTACAGGTAAGCTTTTGCAGATATTTGAACATCGAGCAAATCCCTTTTTTCCCATATCCTCACAAACACATTTTGCACAATTTCTTCCGCATGACTGTCGTGATAGAGCATTACGCTGGCATAAGAATGCAGCGCTTTGAATTGAGCTTTAAACAGCTCTTCAAAAGCATCGTCATCATAGCCTGCAGCCTGAATTACTTTATTTCGACTTACAATTTCCACCCGTTAATGTTAACCAAATATATCAGATATCAATGGCTTTAGATATGCTAACTGAATGATTTGTTACATGAACAGGTTGGACTAACTGGTTATCGCTTCTTCATTAGAAATCTTAATTTTTTTCAATTTGTATTTATAAATATCGCCCGGGCTGGCAAAAATAAAATACAGTTTTCGCCTGAACGTCTGCGCGCTTTTCACATCCTTCAGGATGTCTGAATACTCATGGAAATTCAGAACTAAAGGATTTATTTTATGATCAATATTAGTTGTCAAGCCATATTTTGGTTTTTCTTCTTCATATTGAAATGAGCCAAACCAATGATCCCAAATCATGAAGGTTGCCCCAAAATTTTTATCGAGATATTTCTCATCACTTCCATGATGCACCCGGTGATTCGACGGGGTTCCGAAATACTTTTCTATAAAAGGGTGCAGCTTCCCTATCGATTCAGTATGAACCCAAAATTGATAAAGTACACCCAATTGATTTGAGATGAAAAATACCAGTGGATGAAAACCAAAAACCATGAGCGGCAAAAAGAATATAATTTTCAAATGCTGAACCCAGCTCACTCGGAATGAAACGGTTAGATTATAGTGTTCCGCTGAATGGTGAATTACATGTGTAGCCCAGAAAAACCTGTTGTAATGAGCGATCCGGTGTGCCCAGTAGCTGCAAAAATCGTAAACGATAAAGCAAGGGATCAAAGTCCACCAATGAAATTCCATCCTCCAGGGCAATAAGTTGTAAATCCAAACTGCACCATAAAATAAGACCACCTTCATCACCAGATTAATAATCAGGCTTCCGGCGCCTGTTAAAATTGAGCCTAGCGTTTCTTTTGCTGCATAGTTGTCGTGATCGTGAATACGCGAAAAAATAAATTCAGCCAAAGTTAAGATCAGAACTGCGGGTACAGCGTATACTAGTATATCAGGTGAATTCTTTTGCAGAACATGTACATCCTGCATTGGGATCTTATCCGCTCCGAATATTGACAATACTGAAAGAATCATTTTCTAAAGTATTTCGGGTGTCGCGTCACTGGTTATCACCAGCAACGAAACAACCCAAATTTTGAAGACTTGTGTCGCCACGAATCTGTTTTTATTTAAAATTTTATTACCTGTCCGCTGCCGCTGATTTCAGAGTCAACTGTTGCGTTACCTGTATAATAAACTTTTCCGCTGCCGCTGATACGGGCTTTCAAAGTATTTTGAATATTCAACCTTACATCACCGCTGCCGCTAATCCTTACATCGCCTTTTTTTGCCTGTATGTTTTCCATGCTTGCGTCGCCTGAACCGGAAATATCTACATTCACTTCGTTTGCAGTAAAGGCTCCTCTCACGATAGTTTTTGATGAGCCACTGACACTTAAACGAAACACGTCCTGAGCAGGAAAGTTTCCATCAATCCACAGCTTTCCGCTTCCGCTCATGGCTGCTTTAGTCAGACCTGGAAGTGTGACGAACACCTCGATATCATCATTCTGAACATTTACATGCTCATAGCCAAGGTTGATAACTCCATTACGGACCTCAGTTTTGTATCTCGGAATTAAGTTTGCTGATCCTTTTACTTCAACTTTATATTCCGTTCCGTAGGTGATGGTAATCGGATTAGACCCGCTGCTGCTTACGCCGGTAAATGTTCCTGGTTTACGCACGTCTGTAATGATGTTTCCATCAGCACTTAGTCTGTCTTTTGTACACGAAATGCTTAATAAGCCGATGATTGCGATAAATAGTATAGTTCTCATAATTGTTTGATTTAAATTGTTTGTTACTGTTTGATTTAAAAAAGAATATTAATACCTCCTGTGTAGCCTACATAAATGCCTTCGAAATTATTTCCCCACCTGTTCTCCCAGGTTTGGATATACTTTTCCGTTAGTGCCCGGCCTTCAGAAGTATTTGTGTTTACATAATTGAATACAGGTCCGCCGAAAATCTCCAGGAATTTAACCGGCCGGATAGATGGCATAAGCTTGAACGAGCTTTTAAAGTATTCACCCGACCAGAAGCTTTCAAGTGTCATCGTGCTCACTTCTGCATTGATTCGAAAAACCGGGCTGTTGATGAGGTGCGCGCCTAATCCGAGTTCAAATGCGTATACTTCTTCATCGTTCTTAAAGTTGTAGCCCGCTCCGATAATTCCGTAAAGGATCTTTCCACCCGACCTGAACGAAGCCATAGCAGTACGGGTATCATCGACGCTGAAGCCGACTGACTTTTCACCGTTTTTAATGATGTTAATGAAGCCGATGGGATGATCACTGCTGTCAGCGATATTCATAAAACCTGATAGCTGTACACCTTTAATTTTTTTGGCAACATTTATAAAACCGGCTATTTGCGAGCCTTTAATATCTCCGGCGGTATTAGTGAAGCCTGCGATTTGAGTTCCATCAACACGGCGGGCAACATTACTGAACCCTCCGATCTGCGTTCCCTTAATATCTCTGGAAACGTTTGAAAATCCGCCTATCTGAGTGCCTTTAACATCTGCTGCCCGGTTTAAAAACCCGGCAAACTGAGCACCTTCTACATTCTTTACGGCTATGTTTGTGAATCCGGCAAATTGTAATCCTCTGGCTTCACCATAAGTATTCATAAAGCCGGCGAACATCATTCCTGTTGCTTTTTTACCCACATGGTTAGAAAATCCGGCAAATTGCAAGCCTGTGGCTTCATGACGGACTACATTGGAAAATCCAGCGAACGTTAAGCCGTGTTCAGCAGCAGAAAGCCCTGCCAGTAAATTGAAAGAAAAAAGATTTGTATCGGCAGCTGCGTGTGTACCATTTGTGCTGATCGGATAGATTAGGCCTATATTAACTTTATCAGGCATTATAGTCTGAGCGCTGGAATTAAGGTAAAGAGCCATCAGAGAGAGCAAAACAATCACTGCTTTGAGCGACTGTTCTAATTTTGATCTTGTAAATTGTAGTTTCATTTTGTCTTATTTTGGGATGAGACAACTCTGAAACCTTTTACCCCTACGTGAACGAAAAAAAAATAAAATTTATAAGAGAAAGGCTCTATTGGTTCTGTACAATTCAATTCCGGTTTGGCCGTTTACATTCTGCTTGGAAACTTTTTATTTGCAGATATAACACTCAGGGAACTAGCTTGATTCGCATCTCAGCTCTTTTCATTATCTTTCCGGCTTCAAATTGAAATAACCAATACATGAAATCTTTTAAACTAATAATTGCTCTACTTTTTATAAGCCAAATCACCTTTGGACAAAGCATAATTAATCTGATCAACCGTGCTGATGCATTCTTTGACACAATGGACAAAGGAAACTTCGAAGAAGCTCACGGCTTTTTTGATGTAAGCGTCAAGGACAAAATATCTCCTGATGAGCTTAAGCTATTCTGGCTAAGATTAGGAAATAACTTAGGTACATATGAGTCCGTTGACGGTGCACAAAATAAAACTCAGGGCGAATATTACCAGGTAACATTGGACTGTGTGTTCACTAAGGGATCGCAGGGGTTTACTTTTATATTCAATAAATCAGAAAAGCTGGTTGGGTTTTTTGTAGCACAAACTACGACGGAGGCTGTATATGTTGCACCAGCTTATGCTGACACAAACCTTTACATCGAAAAAGAAATTCAGGTTAAGTTCGCCGGAGGCCAGATGGCTGGCATCCTTACTACTCCCAAGGGTGCTACTAATTTTCCTGTTGTAATATTTGTTCATGGTTCAGGGCCATCTGATATGGATGAAACTGTTGGGCCAAACAAACCCTTTAAGGATTTAGCTGCGGGACTTGCTGCTAAAGGGATCGGAAGTATTCGCTATGTGAAACGTTCAATGGTCTATCCAAATTCATTTGTAAAAACATTTACCGTTAAAGAGGAAGTATTGGATGATGCTCTGGCGGCAATCGCAATAGCCAGAAACACAGCCGGAGTGAATAAATCTCAAATCTTTTTAATGGGTCACAGCCTTGGCGGGATGCTTGCCCCACGAATTGCTGCCCTTGCTCCGGACCTTGCGGGGATAATCCTGGCGGCGGCACCAGCAAGAAAACTTTCAGACGTGATAGCCGAGCAAAATACCTATTTATACGCTGCCTCCGGTGATACCACAGCTGTCGGAAAAAAACAATACCAGGCAACTGTAAATGAGATCGGCCGTTCAAAAATGCTTAAGCTGGGTGATATAGCGCCAGACTCAGTTATACTGTCTGCTCCGGCATCATATTGGGTAGATATTAATAATTATGATCAGCTGGCTTCTGCAAAAAAGCTCACAAAAAAGATTCTTATCATACAGGGCGAACGTGATTTTCAGGTATCGGCTCAGGATTTTAATATTTGGAGAACAGCGTTGGCAGCAAATAAGAATGCCTCTTTTAAGCTCTATCCGGACTTAAACCATCTTTTAACGTCTCAGAAGGTAAAAGGGACGGGCCTACAGTATCGGACACCTGCAAATGTTTCTCCAAAATTGATTGAGGACATTGCAATCTGGGTCAAAGCGAAATAGAACATTTTCTACTCATCGGATAACTCATTATTCTCCGATGAGCAGAAATATCATTTGTTAAACGGAAGCAACGTTGGATTTCTTTCCGATGTCAGGCAGAAATCCGGTAATCAAGCCAATTAAAGGCAGAAACGCACAAATACGGTATACGTATTCAATGCTAGTCCGATCGGCCAGAGCACCCAGTAGCGCAGAGCCCACGCCACCCATGCCAAAGGCAAAGCCAAAGAATAATCCCGAGATCATTCCCACTTTTCCAGGAATAAGTTCCTGAGCATAGACAAGAATAGCTGAAAAAGCTGAAGCCAGTATCACTCCAATTGGTACGGTCAATACGGCTGTCCAAAAAAGATTGGCATGCGGCAGCATCAAAGTAAACGGAGCAACACCAAGAATGGAGCCCCAGATTACGTATTTACGCCCGATTTTATCACCTAATGGCCCGCCTATAAGTGTGCCTGCTGCCACCGAAAAAAGGAATATGAATAGATAGACCTGCGAGCTTTGAACAGATACACCAAATTTATGGATCATATAAAAAGTGTAATAACTGCTCATACTTGCCAGGTAGAAATATTTTGAAAATATCAGGACAAGCAGTATGACCACGGATATGACGACCTGTCGTTGTGAAAGAGTTTGCACTGCTCGTGCAGAATTCTCCTTATGTGCCCGGGCCTTAATCTTTAGCTTATACCATCCTCCAACATTTACCAGGATAATTATTGCCAACACAGCCAGTAGTGAGAACCAGATTATATTCGCCTGACCATATGGAACAATCACTAGCGCAGCAAGTAGCGGACCAATTGAACTGCCTGCATTTCCACCTACCTGAAAAACAGACTGCGCCATACCACGCCTTCCTCCTGATGCCATACTAGCCATTCTTGACGCCTCGGGATGGAAGATTGATGAACCGATTCCAACGAATGCAACAGATACTATCAGCATCATGAAATCGGGAGCCTGCGACAATAAAACTAATCCTATCAGCGTAAATCCCATACCAATAGCGAGCGAATATGGTTGTGGTTTACGGTCTGTATAAAGACCCACAAAGGGTTGTAATAAGGATGCCGCCATCTGAAAAGTCAGCGTGATCAATCCAATTTGTGCGAAGGTTAAACTGAATGAATTTTTTACGATTGGGTAAATAGCCGGAATCAATGATTGAATCGTATCGTTTAGAAGGTGGGAAAAACTTATTGCAAATAAAATGGGAAATACCGTTTGTCCGGTGGCCTTCCTAATATCATCTACCGGAATCTCCCCGGGACTATTGATCTGCTGATTCATTGAGCTGCAAATATCTGTCGTACTATTTACAAAAGCGAATAGGATCTTAAAAATTGCAATTCAGAACCCGATGATACTAAAGAAGCACCATTTAATTTCTTCCCTGAAACGCTTCCCTCAAATGCCAAACTGCCTTGTTCTTATCAGAAGAATCTCCGATCCGGATTATGTCACAAAGCGCAAGCAGCCGGTATAGTATTCGATCTTTTTTTACAGCCTTGACGACCGTTGGATATAGGGGCAAAATTGTGGAGCCACGTTCTTTTCCGAGCTCGTCTGCCCAGACTAATTTCTCTTCTGAAGAGAAGCTCAAATAGAGTGAAGACTCTGAGTGTGCAGTGAACATGCCCTTCATTACCGGCCCGAGCTGAGCTGGAAAAACGTACTGTAATCCATGCTCCAGGAATTTTAAAAAGGGATCTTTATTGACTATGCGACTGTCCGGTGAAAGCAGCCCGGCGATCGCGGAACGGTTTAAAGATTCACTAACTTCTGAACCGCTTAGAAATAACTTCGTTGACAAGTCTTTAATCCGGCTTCCCTCTTCCCCGTCAACAGCTAATTTTAAAAGTATTATAACGTCTTGTGGACGCATACCTCTGTGTTCTTTCATAAAGAAAGGTACACAAAATTATAGAATCGGATTTCGCGATTTGCAATAAATGTGAAAAAATAATTGTTAAATGTTAAAACAATACGTTCTACTTAATTGTAAGCATCTTTTTATAAAAAGATTTCTTCGCAGTAAAAAGCCATTTACGTGAGTGGAGCTCCCACCTGAAGATCGCATCTGTGCCCTGGCATTCCGTGCGCCGGATTGATTTTTACGCCCGATGCAGAAGGTGCAGGAGCTGCAGCCGGTGTTTGAGAGGAAGGTTGAGTTTGCGACGGATTCATATTTATGACTGGAGAACTTTGTGCCGGTGCAGCAGTTCCCGAAGTACTCGGAAGAGGCGCTCCCACGGCAAGGTCGCAACGATGCCCGGGAAGGCCATGTGCCGGATTTATGGTAGGCGCAGCTGAGGGTGTTGCCGGTACTTGCCCCTGCACATTTTCAGTTTGCTGCATCTCGCTTGAAGCCTCCTTTTTCTTATCATTCTGAACTACAGCAATCACAGTTGCTCCAGCAAGTATTATACCTCCAACAATTACTATAGTTCTCATAATTTTCTAGATTTATTTTTTTAAAAACAGGATTTACAAAAATAACCAATTTTGAAACAGAAAGGTGTAACAAGGTCGTCATATCAACTTTCTGTGTACGCTATAATAATGAAAACGTCCCATCAGAAATGCGGTGCAACAATTTCATCTTTATAAATTGATAGCTTAGCATACTAAAAACTCCAGTTGAGATATTTTGTCCATATAGCTTACAAAGGCACGCGCTATTTTGGCTGGCAGAACCAGCCCGATAAGATCAGCGTTCAGGAAGTACTTGAAACTACTTTGAGTAAAATCCTTAAACACCCGGTCATCATATATGGGTGCGGCAGAACAGATTCCGGTGTTCATGCAAGCCAGTATTTTTTTCATATCGACATAGAGGTTGACTGGAACTTCGACCTGTTCTTCAGATGGAATCGCATTTTGCCAGATGACATTGCAATCTTCGATATTCTTCCAGTTGATGGTAAACCTCACGCGCGATTTGATGCAGTGCTTCGAACGTACGATTATTTTTTTCACACATATAAAGACCCCTTTCTTAGCGAAGGCAGCGCACTTTATCTGCTCCCGGATTTAAATCTGTCAGAAATGAAAAAAGCTGTGGATCTTCTGCCAAAATATAATGACTATAGTGCCTACTGCAAATCCCCTGACAAAAACGAACACAATATCTGTGAAGTCTCGGCGGCGGGGCTTTTTACAAATTCCAACGGAAACCGCATCCGCTTTCAGATCTCATCCAATCGGTTTCTCGGTAGGATGATCCGCATCCTTTCACGTAAGCTGATTGAAATTGGCAGCGGGACGATGAGTGTTGATGAATTTGAAAGCCACCTGATCTCGAAAAAAACTCCTCCATTAATATTGCCGGCTCATCCACAGGGCCTTTACTTATCGAAAGTTACTTATCCCTTTCTGAACCTTCCTGTAAATGCCGGTTTCGCAGCTGATATGATGTCGGAAAAGGTCTGGAAAAAAGTCTAAGAATGGCCATAGAAAAGGCGTTATCAAAAAAAAATCGCTCTGCTGTGATTTTTATTAAAGTTGAGACACTAATTAGCCGAAGATTAACTTTTAATGGAAATCAAGGACCGGTTTATCGAAGTTATTAAAGCAAATGAGGGCCTGATCTATAAAATCACGACCCTTTACACTAATAGCATAGAGGACAGAGATGATCTTTATCAGGAAATTGTATATCAGCTATGGAAGTCATTCCCTTCTTTTAACGAAAAATCAAAGCTCAGCACATGGATGTACCGGGTGGCGTTAAATACGGCTATCTACCATTTGAAGAAGGATAAAAAGAGAGTAATAACCGATCCTATCGATATCGGAATAGAAAGATTTTCCGACGATATGGACAGCGGAGAAGAGGAAAAAATAGCCCTTCTTTTCCAGCATATTCAGTTGCTTAACTTACTTGAAAAGGGCATCATCCTGCTTTACCTTGAAGGGAAAAATCATGAAGAAATTGCCGGGATCGTCGGACTTTCTATTACTAATGTAGGAACCAGAATCTCACGAATCAAAGAGAAATTAAAAACTCAAATAACCCAATCTAAATAATATGGAACTGGAAGAAATGCAGAAAGCGTGGAGCGCACTTAGCAAAAAGGCAGAGCATCAGGAAAAACTCACTAACCAAATAATAGAAAAAATGACTGAAGAAAAGTATAAATCGAGATTGAATAGGATAGGATATTGGGAATATGGAGGGACACTTATCAGCTATCTGGGTGCTTTCTATGTTATTGCCCGATTCAGTGAAATAGACAACCCATATCTGCAAGTATTCGCATTAGTCGCTATCGCGCTAACGCTTGTTCTCCCCATTATTTCTCTCACTTTACTCAGTGGAATGAGCAGTTTAAATATCTCCACAAAATCTTATTCAGAAAATCTTAGAATTTATCTTCATCATAAAATCAAGTTTCAAAGGCTTCAACAAGTTAGTGTAGTTTATGGATTGTATTTAATGATAGTCTCTTTGCCTTTAATGATGGATATAATGGGTAAAGACATGAGCATGTTTCCTAACTATTGGAGCGTAGTTTTCCCACTTGCCGTGATAGTTTTTCTGGCCTTCGCCTGCTGGGTTATCCGTTATTACAACAGAACCCTTAACATAGCAGGAAGCATTCTTTCCGAGATCGACAATTAAAATTTCACTTAGAGTATCCATACCTATTTCCAATTTAACTTGCAGGGTTCTGCAAAGGACATTCTTCGGGGATCCTTCGATCAAACAGTTCTTTGATCGAAGGATCCCCGAACCTGGTATGTATCAGAACTTACCAGATTCCCAATCAGGTGAGTAATAAGAATTCGTTATTTAAGATTTTGCTGACTATAAACAGCGGGAAATTATGTCGCTTCATAAATTACAAAGTGACAACATAAGTAGATTTCTTACTGCGGAATTAACTAATTTTAAATATTCAAAAAACCAGTTATGAAAAAGATCTTCTCATTGATTGTTTTATTCCTTTGTTGCTTGTTAGTCAATCCTTCTTTTGGCCAGCTTAAAATGCCGCAAGTGAGCAGCGCCCAAACGTTAACTCAGGAATTCGGCTTAGGTACCGTAACAGTTAAATACTCTCGCCCGAACGTTAAAGGCAGAGATGTTTTCTCTGAACTGGCTCCTTTCGGGGAAGTTTGGAGGACAGGCGCAAATACCATTACGACGATTTCCTTTTCAGAAGATATTATCCTGGAAGGCAAAAGTGTGAAGGCTGGTGAATATGCATTGTTAACTATTCCTGGAAAAGATGTATGGACCATTATCCTGAATAAAGGGACAAAGCAATGGGGTGCTTACGCTTATAAAGAAGCTGACGATGTTTTGCGTTTTACTGTTAAACCCTCAAAATTGAGTGATAAGGCCGAGACATTGACTGTTACGTTTAGCGATGTGATGCCAACTACTGCTAAATTAAATTTAATGTGGGCAGATGTAAAAGTGAGTATTGGGATGCTAACTGAAGTTGATAGTAAAGTCATGGCGAGTATCGACGAGGCTATGAAAGGTGAAAAAAAGCCTTATATGCAATCAGCCATTTACTACTACGATAACGGGAAAGATCTTTCAAAAGCACTGGCATGGATGAATGCCATGGCTCCTGAAGAACAAAAAACACCATGGTTTAACTATTGGAAAGCAAAAATCCAGCTTAAGTCTGGCGATAAAGCAGGTGCTGCAGCAAGTGCAAAAACTGGAATTGAGATCGCAAAAGCTATGAACATTGCTGAGTATGTAAGATTAAACGGTGCCGTCCTGGCTCAGGCAAGCAAGTAAAGGGGTGCATTCCCGGCTAAGAGGTCAGGAGAGTTTATTATTTATTTCTTAAACTTCAATTTCTATGAAATGGGCTTTCGCAATACAACGTAAAATCCGGCTAGCGATTATGCTTGCCGTATTAATGCTTTCTATAATTATTTTCAGCCTTCTGGAGTCCTACAATGTTACCCGGATCTCGACATCGTTTAACTCGATTTATGAGGATCGGCTTATACCTGCTGTTGACCTATATTCAATTGCTGATCATATACACGGTAAAAGAAATCAGCTTTTTACTTTCCTGTTTACAGATAAAATCAGTCAGTCTGAAATTGAAAATTACCTTGGAGTAGAGAATTCGAAATTGGATAAGCTGATAAGCAAGTATGAAAGCACCTATCTGGTGAAAGCTGAAAGTAATTATCTCAACAGACTTAAAAAGAATTTAACAGATTACCGGCGGGATGAACTTCTTTTAATTAAAACAGCCAAAGAGAATAAAGAGACAGCCAGGAATTTGTATTTGAACACTACAGATCATTTATATAATGATCTTAACAAAGATCTGATGAGACTAACACAGGTTCAAACAGAAGTGGGAAGAGAGTTGTTGAAGGAATCTCAGAACAGTCAGTCGAGCTCAGGATTTATTTCGCAGCTCCAGTTTGTTGTTGCGATAATTTTAGGTCTGGTTATTATGATTCTGGTTATAACCGACAAACAGGTACATGTTCGTCAGGAAAAGTATAATCTCAATTAATATTTGACAATATAACCAGCCTCCTCGATTGCTTTTATAATATCAACTTTTAACAGCGAGTCCTGGAATGTTACTGCGGCACGTCCGCTTTCAGTTGTAATATTAACAACATTCAGCTTTTTAACAGAGTTGCATACTTCAAGTTGCTTATGAAGCCTGGTCATCGTTGGGATTTCAAATTGTACAGTTCTCATCAGATTAAAATTTTATTTATTATATAAGACGTAGGGTAGGGTCAAATTGCTACAGCTTCAGAATGATTATTTAACAATCACTTCTTCAGATGCATCACCCCAAACAAATGGAGCAACCGGGACAAGGCCAGACTTAGCTTTAATAAATGCAAGTTCTTCAGGTGCACTATCCATAGAATCGCCCAAAGTAAATGGTGCTACCGGCACCATCGAAAGGTTTGCAGGAATTTCAGAAGCATTTCCCCATACAAATTCAGCTACCGGAACAAAGGCATTCTTAGCTTTTACGTATTTCAACAGTTCTGGAGTTTCAATCTCGGCACTTGACCACACGCTCGGTGCTAACGGAATATTGTTTCTGTTATCGGAACCTTTATCCGCAACAGCAGCAAAACTTACAGTGCTGACAACTAGTAATGAAAGAGTTAGGATAGTGTTTAAAGTTTTCATATCGATTTTATTTTGTTCGTTTTCGTTTTTGTTTGATCAAAAGTATATCGAAGAACCCGATCACTAAACAGGTTTTAGGCAGGTATAGGTAAGAACTCGGTAAATGGGGGGAAAAAGGCGGTGAAAAAAACTTAGCCGTTCAGGTCGTCACAATTTATTTGAAAATGTATTAGTTCACTAAAAGTGAAAAGCTATAAACATAAAAAATCCCCCTGGTTAAAAACCGGGGGGATTCTTGTTAAATATTGATCCTCACTAAACCTGTGCGTCGCGCAGAGCTTTAATTTTATCGTGAGAAACTCTTAGTGTTGCCTTTTGATCAGAGATCAACGCATGTATGTGCCCTGGAAGATCGTCTTCCTTCAGCGCCATCTGATAAGCCTTTTGTGCTGCATCTTCTCCAAATTCACAATTCTCCAGAACTGCTTTTCTATCGTGACCACTAAAGGCAGCTTTCACATCCATCCAGGCACGATAAATTTTTCCGCTGTTTGTTGTACCTTCTTCAATCTCTTCTCCTGCAGAAGCAACTTCAGTTGCCAAAGCCATTTTAAGTTTGTGGCTTTCTTCGATCATATCGGTAAACAAGGATTTGAGATCCTCATTCCCATCTTTTAACTCTTCTTTTGCTCTTTGATAACCTTCTATTCTATCATTGTTTATCAAAATTAGGTCGTTTAGTACGCCTGTGCTTTCTTTGGTTTCCATAATTGTAGTGTTGGTTAATTAGAAATATAACACGATCTATTCGCTTTGGTTTCGGAAAATGTAATTAAGGTGGGTAAGAGCTTTACCGAAAACGAGATGAAGCCGGAACAGGACAACAATTTTGATGAATTCGTTAAGGATTGTTTAAAAAGACTTAGGGTAAAGGATCATCAGATTATTTTGATGTCCCCAAATCAGATTTCCGAAGAAAATATATATCAGAAGTTTACGAAAGGAGTTTCTGCCTTAACAGAAATTCGAGCTGATCATTGGAAACAGCGAGCTTACTGTTCATTTCTTTTATTTCTTTGTTGGCCTGATAAACCTCAAATGCTTTTGTGATAGTTTCTTCAAGCTCTTGCTCGCTCCATGGCTTGCTTAGATAATGATATATTTTACCTTTATTAACAGCATCAATAACGGCATTCATGTCAGCGTAACCTGTCAGCAAAATGCGCACTGGGTCGGGGTATTTTTCGATGACCTTTTCAAGGAATTCAATCCCGGTCATATTGGGCATCCGCTGGTCGGTGATAATGATTTCAACAGGCTTAGTATCCAGAATTTTCATCGCCGCATCAGCACTCACTGCGATCATAACGTTATATTTAAGCCTGAAAGTGGCCTTGAATGATATCAAGTTATTTTCTTCGTCGTCGACGTACAGGATATCAATCTTTTTATCAGACATTTGATGTAACATTAATATTTTAGCAAAAATACGGATAATTACCAAAAGGGTGCTAACTATCAGTTAAATTAGTCATTGAAACATTCATTGTCAATTTTGATCTGATTAATTACAAAATATATTTAGCAGAAGGGCGGTGGGTATGAATTATAATGGAAATACAATTTAATAACGGTAACCCTGTTGTACGGCTGAGAGCTTTCAGAGCTATAGATGACCCGCGTTCATGTGAGTTATTTGTGGAAGGCCATAAACGGGTGTTAACCAGTATCGGCGTAGAGAAAGTTACATCTTCTAATAACGAATGGATTCACAATCCGGCCGCATTTGTTATGATCGTAGAGTCTCTTGATAAAGAGCATATCTATGGGGGTGCTCGTATTCACGTGGCAGGAGGAACCGAACCTCTGCCAATTGAGCAAGCTACAGGAACACTGGATCCATCCATTTATGATATGGTATACGACTTTGCCCAAAAAGGGACAGGTGAGGGATGCGGTTTGTGGAATTCACGTGAGATAGCTGGTTATGGGATCGGGAGTATCTTTTTAACCCGGGTGGGTGTAGCCATGTCGACTCAGATAGGCTTAGATTCACTTTTTGGATTATGTGCGCCGTACACAGTAAAAATGGCGCAAAGCGTCGGGTACGAAATTGAGGAAGGTATCGGGAACAATGGAACATTCTATTATCCGAAACTGGATCTGGTAGCAACAGTACTAATATTAAGGGATCTGAAAGAGCTGAGTACTGCCGATGAGGAGAATAGAGAAGCGATCAACTCTCTTCGGGCAAATCTTCAGGGAGTAAGAATCGAAGAGCTGCGAAAAAAGAAAATAGAAATACACTACGATATTGAAATTCCCAATATGGACAAATGGGATCTGCAGGCAACCATTGCCAATGTAAAAAAAGGTGTCTCTACCGGTGATATTGATGAAAGCAAGATAAATTTGCTGTAATTTTAGCCACTCCATATCGTGACTTAAATAACGCTCTCACCGCTATTTTAAAATTTTAATCAGGTATTATGAATTCCAGGTTTAGGGCACTAATTGATGCTTCCAAACAATTACAGCAAATTTATCATCCAGTATTTTTTAGGCCGGCCATTTCAGACGAAATGGAATCTCTTGACAAATTAATTGAATCCGGCGAAGTCGTTTTTGTCCATGATGAACTTTACGGGCAACTTCACGAGTTAATCAAGATGAAGACTCCTTCAGTCAAAATTAAACAGGAGGACTATGCCAGTCTGATCAATAATCACCTGGCGGGACAGAGTGTTGATAATTATGGCGTTTGGGTTTACTACCCCTGGAATCGTCGTCTTGTGCATATGCTTGACCGGGATGAATTTATCCAGGTCCGAACCAATCGCAATCAATATAAAATAACCCATAAGGAACAGGAAATTCTTAGTACTAAAATCATTGGAATTATCGGCCTTTCTGTTGGACAATCGATAGCTCTTACACTAGCTATGGAGCGGGGTTTTGGTGAGCTTCGTCTAACCGATTTCGATACGCTCGAGTTAAGTAACCTGAACCGCATACGCTCTGGAGTGCATAACCTTGACGTGCCGAAAGTGGTAATAACCGCGAGAGAAATAGCGGAAATTGACCCGTTTTTAAATGTTAAATGCTTTTTTGAGGGTCTTACCGAAGACAACATGAATTCCTTTTTCACTGAAAATGGGAAGCTTGATCTCCTGGTTGACGAGTGTGACGGCCTAGACATTAAAATCCTTGCACGCTATAAAGCACGAGAGCTGCGTATCCCTGTACTGATGGATACCAGTGATCGTGGAATGCTCGATGTCGAGCGTTTCGACCTCGAGCCGTCACGGCCTCTACTTCATGGCACTATAGACAATGTTGATCCTAAAACTATCAAAGGACTAAGCACGGAAGATAAGATTCCCGTTATGCTGCAGATGCTGGGTATTGAAAATATATCGCTTAGAGCAAAAGCTTCAATGCTGGAAGTTGAGCAGACTATAAATACATGGCCTCAATTGGCAAGTTCAGTTGTGCTGGGCGGAGCAGTCGGTGCAGATGTAAGCCGCAGGATATTACTGGATCAATTCCATGAATCCGGAAGGTATTATATCGACCTGGATGAACTTGTTGCTAATACAAAAACCAGCGAAGAGCATTCTCTCGTAAAACATAATCCTTTTGCTCCTCTATGGGAGGAGGATATGAAAAAACTGGCTTCCAAGCTAAATTTTGAGGTATTTCCCGACGATATTTCTCCAGACAGGAAAACCATCGATATATTAGTTACTGCAGCATCCGCCGCACCTTCCACCGGTAATGACCAGCCATGGAAATGGTTCTATAGAAAAGGTGTCCTTTATCTCTTTCATGATGAATTCAGATCATTCTCATTCGGAGATTTTCAGAAAACCGCATCGTTTATAAGTTTTGGCGCAGCATATGAAAATCTCAATATACAAGCTTTGAGTCTTGGGCTGGAGCCGTATTACGAGCTTTTCCCGGATTCTTCGACAGAAAAGATCGTAGCAACCATCCGTTTCAAAAAACTTAGCGCTACAAAGAGCAGTGATCTTTTGAAATCCCTGGCACCTGCAATATCCAGGCGTCATACTAACAGAATTCTAGCGCCAAAATCTCCGGTAAGCGACGAGGTTTTATCACGGCTCAGGAGTCTGTCAGAATCTATTCCAGAGGCAAAAATTAAATATTTTACGGAGGATAGTGAACTGCGCAGCCTTGCAATGATAATCGGGGCATGTGACAAGATTCGGCTTCTCAATCCGGAGGGACATTATGATTTCGTCCACAGGGAGATGAGATGGACTAATGAAGAAGCTGAACAAACGCGTGATGGAATTGATGTCCAAACACTGGGACTCGGGCACTCTCTAATGGCCGCCATGGGAGTTATAAGAAGTGAAAAGGTTATAAAGGCGGTTAAAGAACTTGGCGGAGGTAACGCTCTTGGCATGCTTGCTATGCGAACGGTTTCAACAGCCTCTGCAATTGCGCTGATCAGCATCCCGGGTTATAAACTTAAAAATTTCTTCGAGGGGGGACGAGCGTTGGAAAGATTCTGGCTGGAAGCAACTAATTTAAATCTGGCAATTCACCCTCTGATTTCTCCGCTTTATCTTTTTTCCCGTATTTTACATGGGAATGGTGAAGGCCTGGATGAAAAAAACATAAAGGAACTTCACTATTTGAGGGAACAGTTTAACAAAATAACGCAATCGACTAACGACGATTCTGAGGTATTTCTTGCAAAAATAGCGATAGCAGCTGAGCCTCCGTTGAAGGCACATCGTTTATTGCTAAAAGATATTTTAGTGGTTGAAAGTGATATTTAGGGAAAATTACGGGCAATTTGGTAACGTTTAAAAATGACCTACATCAATTAGTAATGAAAAGGCATTATGTCATCCTGCTCTTACTGTCATTGTTTTTTTCTGCCTCTATTTATGCACAGTCACCAGTGGTATTCAAGGGTGAAAATATTGTAATTGGTAAGTATGTATCCATTCTGGAAGATCCTACCAATAAGCTGGGACTAAATGATGTAAGAAGAGAAACTTCGTTTGTCCCTTCCAAAGTTGAGATTCCTAATCTGCAGCTCAGCAGCTCGGACTTCTGGTTAAAATTTTCCATTAAGAATGAAAGTGATCAGGAGCATATAATCCTGGCACTTGAGTACCCAATGCTAAGTACCGCTGAATTTTACGCCATGACGGATGGAAGAGTTCAGAAATTAAGTTATAATACTGTCTTTTCACATCGAAAATATAAGCATCAAAATTTCCTGTTTGACGTATACATCGCTCCGGGTGCTACCAAGCAATATATTCTGAGAGTTAAGAGCTCAGAACAAATGGTTTTGCCGCTGATTCTAGGCACGCCAAAAGTGATGGCCGAAAATCTTCTAACCAACGATTTGGCATGGGGACTATTTATGGGCCTGATCCTGGTAATGATCATCTATAACTTTTTCATCTACCTGTCTGTAAAAGATCAAAGCTACCTCTATTATGTATTTTATAGTTTATTTATTGGGTTAAGTTCAATAACTCTAAGTGGTTACTCATATCGCCTGATCTTTTTTGATCACCCGGACCTGAATCACCTTGGTATAGTAATCTTTCCAGGACTAGCTGGAATTGCAGGAAACCTTTTTATGATGAACTTCCTGCAGACCAAAGAAAACTCTCCGCGAATGCATCGGTTCATTTATCTATCGATATTGCTGTATTCTATCGCCGTAATTCTAAGAATATTAGGATATGATCAGGTGAGCTTCCGTGCAATTGACTTTGCCGCTATTTCAACGGTAGTAATAACATTCATTGTTACGATTTCTTTATCCCTCGAAGGATATCGTCCAGCTAAACTTTTCCTCCTTGCCTTTACTTTATTCTTTACAGGACTATTGCTCTTTGTGTTAAGGAATCTCAACATCGTGCCATACAATGCTTTTACCAATTACACGAAAGAGGGTGGCACAGCGCTCGATGTTGTTTTACTGGCCTTCGCTCTTGCAGACAAGATTAATACCTTTAAGAGAGAAAAAGAGAAATCGCAAGAGCAAACCTTGCAGGCATTAAAGGAAAATGAAAGAATTATTCGTGAACAAAATGTAATTCTTGAAACTAAGGTAACTGAACGTACGTACGAACTAAGTCAGGCAAATACGGAATTGAATCAAACGTTGATAGATCTAAAAGAAGCGGAGGGGCAACTGGTAGAGGCTGAAAAAATGGCTTCTCTAGGTCAGCTGACGGCCGGTATCGCGCATGAGATCAATAATCCTATTAACTTTGTCACGTCCAATATTAACCCGCTTAACCGCGATGTTGATATTTTGATTGAGTTTATCCAGGAAATGGAAAAAATCGGGCTTTCAGATCTTCCGGTAGAAGAAAAACAGCGCCTGATTGAAGAACAGAAAGAAGAGCTGGATTACGATTATCTTAAAATGGAGATCAGTCAGCTGCTTAAAGGAATTCAGGAAGGTGCGTCCCGTACTTCAGAGATAGTCAAGGGCCTGAGAGTGTTCTCTCGTTTGGACGAAGATGATCTCAAAAAAGCTGACATGAATGATGGTTTGGATTCAACATTAATCATAATTAATAATTTGTTAAGTAACAAAATCCGCCTCGAAAAGTCATACGGAGACATTCCCCTGATCGAATGTTATCCTGGAAAGCTTAATCAGGTCTTTCTTAATATATTATCGAACGCGATATACGCGATCAATAAAAAGTTTGGCGAGCAGGAGGGTGGTGTACTGAAAATAACAACAGATAATACCGATTCACGAGTTATCATAAAAATCGAAGATAATGGGATCGGGATGGACGAAGCAACCAAGAAAAAGATTTTTGAACCGTTCTTTACTACCAAAGATGTAGGCGAAGGAACCGGATTGGGAATGTCGATCGCATACAACACCATTCGACGACATCAGGGAGAAATTAGTATTAACAGCACGCCAGGCGAAGGTTCAGAATTTATTCTGGAATTGCCTATTGTCTTTGAATACATAGAAGAAAATATTTAAGTGGAAAAACAAGAGAAAATAAAGATATTATACGTTGATGATGAAATTAATAACCTTACAGGGTTTAAAGCATCATTCAGGATAAACTATAATGTCATGATTGCGGTGAATGCTACCGACGCTATGGAGCATCTCAACTCACATCCCGATATACGGGTTATTTTCTGTGATCAGAGAATGCCGGGAAAGACAGGCGTGCAATTTTTTGAGGAAATCCGCAGCCGCTATCCAAAACCAATCCGCATCTTACTAACTGGCTATGCCGATATCGACTCGGTTATCGATTCTATTAATCTGGGAAATGTATTCAGATATGTAAAAAAACCATGGAAGGATGCCGATATCCTCACTGCTATAAATGAAGCTAATAAATTCTACGTTTCAAACTCCCTTCTTGCAGTAAAAAATGATGAGCTTCAGAAAGCATACAATGAACTCGACAAGTTTTCCTACAGTGTAACTCACGACATGCGGGGTCCGCTGCTCAGCATCTTAGGTGCTGTTGAAGCTGCTCAGCATATGGAGGATATTACTGAAATAAGAAAGATGCTTCTTATGATGAAAGAGTCTGTAAGGAATCTGGACGACTTCATTCAAAGTATTCATGACTATTATAATCTGAACCGCGGTGAACTTGAAATTAAAGAAATTGATTTTAAGGAAATTGTTGATGAGCAGATTAGAATATTTAACTTTACTTATCTGGTAAGCGATGTGAAGTTTAATAAAACTATTGAGCAAAAGGAAACATTCAGAGGTGATGAAGTTTCGATCAAGCTTATATTGAACAATCTTTTGTCAAATGCCTTCAAATATCAGAAGAAGGAAAGTAAAGAAAAGCGGGTAGATCTTAAAATACTCGTTGAGAACGGAAAAGCGATAATTGACGTTAGCGATAATGGTGTAGGGATTGAGCAGAATTATATCGGCGATATCTTTAATATGTTTTTCCGTGCCAGCTCTCAGGAAGTCGGATCCGGTTTCGGATTATATAATGTGAAGGCCGCTGTTATCAAACTAAATGGGAAAATAGCAGTAAATTCGGAGATTAATAAAGGAACCAGCTTCAATGTGATAATTCAAAATAAGTAAAATGCCGACTCCGTACCCCCATTTTATTATAATTGATGACAGCCAGCTTGATTGTTTTATTGGGGAGAAGATCATCCAGAATACGGGCACTTTCTCAAGTGTTAAGTCCTATATACAGGCAACCGAAGCGTATGAAGTTATAAAAAATTCAGACCCTGACTCTAAAGAACCAATAACCGTAATTATTTTGGACATCCAAATGCCCGTTATGAACGGTTTTCAGTTCGTAGAAGCCTTTGAGCAGCTTCCAGAAAATATAAAGTCAAATTATGCCATATTTATGTTCAGCTCTTCAATTAATGAGAACGATAAGAACAGGCTTGAAAATCATCCTTGTATACTAAAGTTTTACAGTAAGCCTATCTCTAAAGACATTGTGGCTAGTATCGTCGCAGCTCTGTAATTATTTCAAACCGAGCACGTTTACTCCCTGCTCAAATATTACATCCACCGGAATTCCCTTTTTACTCAGTTTGTCAAGGTCGGATTTAAGCTCCGGGTGTATCAGAGCCATGTTCTTTTGTACTCTTTCCACTGCAGCTTTATCACCATTTCCTTGTAAAGTCAATATTTGACTGCTTAGGTCGTTCATAGCGCTGGCAAATTTCTCGTAGTTAACTTTATACCTGCCTTCTGCGGTTCTCTCGAAAGCCCCTTTTTCATTGAAGAAATTAAAACAAAGCATATTAGCCTTTCCGTGAGATTCGCTCGCACCGAATCGAACAGAGCGTAGTATTCCGGCCATGAACGTGGTATAATAATCTTTAATATCACCAGTTAATTCGCCTTTTTGTAGCAGGCTGGTGACCATATAAAGACCCAGGATGTCTGCTTTGCCTTCCTCTAGCCAGGAAGATTGTTCCTGTAATGCTTCTCTAACAAAACCTTTGCCTGTTACGGTCGATTTTATTCCCAATCCATGTGCGACTTCATGGAACATGACATTCGCGAAAAAGGCATCGAAATTTAAATGCTTCTGTTGTTCCGCATCAATTAATTCGTTGGAAATAGGTACCATTATCTTGTCGAACTTAGCCCTCATCGCATTTTTTAGCTGAGACCTTCTGGTTCCCTTCTTTTGCTGTATTACCTCGTCGTTGGGCAGATTTACAGCAATAGTTTTGCCACCCGAATTACCATCACCCGCATAATAGACAACATCAAATGCAGCCAGTTGCGACCCGGTACCCGGCGTTTCGTTCTTATATTTAGCATCTACAGGCAGACCTTTCTGTAATTCTGGCATCATGCTTACATACTTTTCCAAACGCTTGCTCCATTCCTTGTCTTTTACAAGAACGTAACTTTCAAATGCAGCTCTGGCGTTGAATAGTGCATCTTCATAATTTTCTATTGGGCCTATAATTATATCCAGCCCATTATCTTTCATGTCCATCCAGGCATAATCACTCGGATTATAATTATCTGTAACCAGCGCTTCCGCCCGCAGGCTTAGATAGTTTTTTAACTGCGGTTCATCTGAAATTTCCGCTGCCTTTTTCAATAAATCTGAAGCTTTCTTAAGACCGTCTTTAAAGTAAATATGATATGGTATCGAGTATAATTTGCCGGTAGAATCCCTGCGTACCATAGAATACAGCCCCTTTTTATCCTTTATGTCTGAGCTTTCCAGCTCTTCTTTTGTCATATCGGCCGGATAGAATCCAGAACCTTCTGGTTTAACACCTATCCCCTTTACAAATGGCTTATTGCCATTTAATTTATCCCATGGACCGTAATTTACGAGAACAAACTCCTTGGTGTTTTCATCTTTGATAGTTGATAGTAGACTATCTCTTTGAGGATAAGCCTGTTGCCAAAAAAGGTCATCCATTATTTGTGCTGCCTGAATAAGTAAAGGCAATACTTTACGTTCGTTCTCTGTCAGTTTTTGGATATCTGTGGTCAGTTTTACGGTAGCATAGATAGGCAGCCTTTCGGACACGTAAGTTTCCAAACTGTCTTTTGAGTCCGCAATTCCTGTATTATTATTATTAGAGCATGAATAAATGACAACAGCCATTAGGAATACTGGAGTCAAAACTAACTTAATATGACTTTTCATATAGATCGTTTTAAGGATGCTAAAAATAAGCATTGTTACTGAATGAATTCTACTTATTGACTTGGCATTATTTTTTTAGATACAATTCATTAATTCTAAAAAAAATGCCTTCTAGTGTTGTAGATACAATTGATTACTTTCCTGAAAGCCTCATTTTGCGAGTCAAATTCCTATCTGGTCTGGTTTACGATTATAAGAATGTTCCCCCAGAGATATTCAACGCATTAAAGATAGCCGGCTCTAAGGGGCGTTTTCTTAATTTTCACATCAAAGGCAAGTATGAATACGATAGAATAAACTAATCGGTTTGGCCTTCCTATTTTTGCAACAATGTCTTAGCTAATTGCTCATGAAAACCAACTAGCTTTGCAAAAAAAACGTATATCTGAATTCAGCTCCTAAATCTGTTCAATTGAAATATTTCTTTCTTCTGTCCCTTGCTATCTTAATCGTCACAAAAAGCAGCCTTGCCCAGGATAACTATATTATAAATGGCATTGTCACTGATTCCCTTTCGGGAGAAAGCCTAATTGGTGTTACCGTGAAGTTCAGTGGAAAAACACAAAACGGAACAAGCACGAATGCCTACGGGTTTTTTTCATACAAACTTATTCCGGGGGATTATACCCTGACCGTTAGCTATATTGGTTACCGTACATTAAGCCGATCTGTAACCATCAATTCTGACGAACGGCTAAATATTACATTAGTGCCCGATAATAGTATTGAAGAAGTGATTGTTACTGCTGAGAAGCGAAATGACAATGTGGTAAGCGCGCAAATGGGAGTTGCCAAAATCAACCTTAGTGAAATCAGGAATGTACCGGTAATATTTGGGGAGCGAGACGTACTGAAGACTCTACAGTTGCTGCCTGGCATCAAATCAGCTGGTGAAGGAAATAGCGGGTTCTATGTCAGGGGCGGATCGGCTGATCAAAATTTAATCCTTTTAGATGAGGCACCTGTGTATAATGCTTCACATCTTTTAGGTTTTTTCTCCACGTTCAATTCGGACGCCATAAAAGATGTTAGCGTATATAAGGGTGGGATGCCGGCTCAATATGGCGGACGATTATCTTCTGTATTGGACGTACGCATGAATGACGGCAATAAAAAAGAATTTACCGCTGAAGGTGGGATTGGCCTGATATCTTCGAGATTAAAATTAGAAGGGCCAATTGCCCGTGATAAGAGCTCTTTTATGATCAGCGGGCGAAGAACTTATGCTGATGCATTCCTTGCTTTTGCGAAGGATACATCTATCCGAAAGAACACTTTATATTTTTACGATTTGAATGCTAAATCAAACTATCAAATCGACGATAAAAATACAATTTATGTCTCCGGTTACTTCGGTAGGGATGAACTGGGTTTAAATGAAACTTTTGGATTTGACTGGGGCAATGCAACTGCGACACTTCGCTGGAATCATCTTTACAGTAATCGTCTCTTTTCAAACACGTCAATCATCTACAGCAATTATAATTATGTAATCGAGAATTTTATTAAGGAGAATAACTTCAAGGTAAGTTCCTCGATCAGGGATTTGAATTTGAAACAAGACTTTCAGCTTTCACTCAATAACAGTCATAATGTACGTTTCGGATTGGATCTGATTGGTCATACACTCGCACCTGGCAGCATTACTTCCAATGAACAATCAAGTGTGAATGAAGATAATATCGAAAAACGAAAGGGGAATGAAGTTTCAGCCTATATCTCTGACGAATGGGAGGTAAATGATAAATTCAACATAGTTTATGGAATGAGAGTTAGCTCATTTTTTCTGCGTGGCCCAGGAACGTTCAATGAATATAACTCTGAGGGAAAAGTCACCGATACACGTTCTTACGGATCCGGAGATCTTGTGAAAAGCTACTACAGGTTTGAACCGCGGCTGTCAGCGAGTTATCTTTTGGATGAATTCTCATCGCTCAAAATCTCATATACCCGAAATAGCCAAAATCTACATTTAATGTCCAACTCATTGGCAAGCTCACCTACAGATCTTTATATTTTAAGCAGCAATAATGTGAAGCCTGAAATTGCGGATCAGGTCGCACTCGGGTTTTTCAGAAATTTCAATGAAGATAAATATGAGTTTTCGGGGGAGATTTATTATAAGACAATGTTAAACCAGATCGAATATCGGAGTGGCACTGATCTCCGCGGCAATAAAAATGTTGAAGCCGATCTGCTTTATGGAGAAGGAAGGGCCTATGGGTTAGAGCTTTATCTGAAGAAAAGATTCGGCAAGCTTAATGGCTGGGTTGGATATACGCTTTCACGTACAGAACGGCGCTTCACTGACCTTGTTGGCGGGGATTGGTTTTTCGCAAAACAAGATCGTCCACATGATATTTCGGTCGTAGGCATATACAAGGCCGGTCCACGATGGACCCTCTCATCAACTTTTGTTTATAATACTGGCAATGCGGTAACATTCCCGGCCGGAAAATATCAGATCAATAATCAAACTTACTTTTATTATTCAGCACGGAATTCAGATCGGATGCCAGACTACCACCGGCTCGATCTGGCAGCTACTCTGGAAGCTAAGCCAGGCAAAAAATTGCAGTCCAGCTGGTCAATTGGTTTTTACAACGTATATAATAGAAAGAACGCTTATACTATTGATTTTCAGGATGACCCGAATGATAAAACTAAAACGCAAGCAGTTAAAACCACTTTATTCGGGATTATTCCGTCGGTAACGTGGAATTTTAAGTTTTAATTATGGATATACTTACAACATTAAACAGCACTATCAAAAATTTTCGGGGGTTTTTAGCAGTCTTAATTGCATTGAGCCTTTCATCCTGCGAAGAGATTATTGACCCCGATCTGTCAAAAGCTGATCCGGTAGTTGTTATCGAAGGCAGTGTAAGCGACCAATCAGAAGTTCATACTGTAAAAGTTTCCAAAACGATTGACTTCGATCAGTCCAACTCGTTCAATGGGGTAGCAGGCGCTAAAGTCACGGTCTATTCAAGTAATAGCCAAACCTATCCTTTTACTGAATCGAGCACCGGGGTATATAAAAGCCCGCGTTTCAGAGGCGTTGCGGGCGTCAACTATGTTTTAGAAGTTATCACAGGCGGTAAAACCTACAAAGCGAATTCATTAATGCCGACGGCTGTAAAACCCGATTCAATAACTTTCAAAAAACTTACGTTTTTCGGAAACTCAAAAGTTTATCCGGCAGTTTATTACACAGATCCTGCGAAGGTTCAAAATCAATATCGTTATATAGTAAAAGTTAATGGTCTATTTACTGCCGAGCAGGTTAGCGAAGACAGATTTAATGACGGTAATGCAACATCAGACTTGATAACGTTTGACGGCGATGGTATAAAACCCGGCGACAAGGTTGATGTTGAGATACAGTGTATAGACAGAAACGTTTTCAAGTATTATTTTGCTATCAGCCAGATTGGCGGAAATGGTGGACCGCCGGTGGCACCCTCAAATCCTGATAGCAACCTTGACAATGGAGCACTCGGAATCTTTAGTGCGAACACGCGATCGGCATATACAATAACTCTAAAATAGTGAACTTCCATTAACTATATGAAAGCACTTAGAAGATCTTTAGAGCAGTAAAAAATAACTACCTGGTCAAAACCGTGGTTTATACTCGGTTATAGATAGATAATATAATGGTAATTTGAGTTTTTGAAACTAACCTTATATTTGCAGTCTAAGAGAGGTACATGAAAAAGAAAATTGTTGTTATCGAAGACAATCATGACATTCTTGAGCTTTTAGGGTTTATCCTTGAAAACGAAGATTATGAAGTGCTTGCTTCACTTAATGCCGAACCTATAAAAAGCCTCGAAGACATTAATCCTCATTTAATCCTGCTGGATGAGAATCTGGGGACATCGAAAGGTCATCAGTTATGTCTTGAAATAAAAGCAAATCCTGGCACATCACACCTCCCGGTCATTTTGATTTCCGCTGTGAACGATCTCGCTGAAATTGCCCGAAAATGTAACGCAGATAATTACATCGCCAAGCCTTTTCTCATCGAAGATCTCCTCGATTTAGTAAAGCAACACCATCGCCGCACCAACTGATTTAACTTCCCTCAAGTTACCCGGTATTATCTGTAATTTTGTTTTTATATGAGCAGCAAAACTGATATAACAGGGATAGACGACATCAAATTATTGGTTGATGAGTTTTATGGTAAAGTTGCTGAGGATAGTTTGTTATCACCAATTTTCAACTTTCGCCTCTCTACGCATTGGGGGCCGCATCTCGAAAAAATGTATACCTTCTGGAATGCAGCTCTGTTTGGGGTGAAGGGATACGTTGGTAATCCATTTAGCAAACATGCTACGATGGAGGTCGACGAATCCCATTTTGAACGATGGCTGAGTTTATTCAATGAAACTGTGGATTTGCATTTTGAGGGACTTATCGCCGACCAGGCGAAAAATAAAGCTTTGGCTATGGCGGATATGTTTCTTAGCAAGATTAAAAATAATAAGGGAAATAACACCAGGCCAATTTTATAAGCCTGTTTAAGTCAGATACTTTGGGGCTCATAGGTAGACCACAAAAAAGTGCTGCACAAATATGAACAGCACTTCCAAAGGTCAATCAACTCACTTAAAAAACCTTTTCGCAACCGGACAGTTAGGCCCTGAACCGGAAGCAAATATAACCTCATCAAATATTGTGATTAAAACACCCCCAACTATGGTGTTAAATCACCATTCTATACGGTGAAATTACGCCGATGTTTCAGAAAACTTCCCTAAGAAAAAATTCATTTTGTAAATTGCCCCGATCAGAAAACATATTATGATTATAAAAAACCGCTTATTCGTAATCTTTGCATGCACCGCATTAACCGCTGCCTGCTCCTCCTCACCATATAGTCCTACAAATAAGATTTATAAAAAACAGGCCAAAGAATTAACAAACACTATTAAGGAAATCCCGGTAAATCCTGGCGGTCAGGATTTTGTAGGTACGGTTAATTTTGGACTTCGTAAGCCGAATTATGTTATCATCCATCATACTGCGCAAAATTCAACTGCACAAACATTAAAAACGTTTACTGTACCTACCACTCAGGTGAGCGCACACTACGTTATCGGCCGCGACGGTGTCGTGTATCACATGCTAAATGACTATCTGCGCGCGTGGCACGGCGGTGTTGCCAAATGGGGAAACGCCACTGACATTAATTCTGCGTCAATTGGAATAGAATTGGATAACAATGGCTTCGAGCCATTTGCTGAATCCCAAATAACGAGTCTTTTGACGGTTCTGGATACGTTGAAAAAGAAACATGGTGTACCAACAGCAAATTTTATTGGCCATTCGGATATTGCACCTGGAAGGAAGGTGGATCCAAACGTTACTTTTCCCTGGAAAAAATTGGCAGACAGAGGTTTTGGTTTGTGGCCTGATGCTATGCCTGCAGATACTATTCCCGCAGGCTTCAACCCTGTCGACGCATTAAGAATTATTGGGTATGATGTAAAAAATCCAACAAATGCAGTTAAAGCATTTCAACTGCATTTCATTCAAAAAGAAATTACGGGCGTGCTAAATGAAGAAGAAAAAAAGGTTCTGCTAAATCTTTACAGGAAATATCTCTAGTTAATTTTCTTTACCTCTTTTGCCCAGGCATCTTTGAGCGTTACGGTGCGATTAAATACCAGATTGTCTGCTGTTGAGTCACTATCAAGGCTAAAATATCCCTTCCGGATAAATTGGTATCCTATGTCCTGGCTCGCATTCGTCAGATCAGGCTCTATAAAAGCATTTTTTATGACGCTTAAACTGTCTGGATTTATATACTCCTTAAAGTTTCCATCTTCGTTTGATGGATCTTCGACCCTGAAAAGCCTGTCATACAATCGGATCTCCGCAGTCTTCGCATGTTCAACACTGACCCAATGAATGGTCCCTTTTACATGAATTCCACTTGTATCCGATCCGCTTTTAGATTCGGGTATATATGTACAATTGATTTGAGAAATATGGCCATTCTCGTCTTTAACAAAGTCTTCACACTTTATTATATAGGCGTTTTTTAAACGGACCATTAATCCAGGACCCAGGCGGAAAAATTTCTTTGGAGCTTCTTCCATAAAATCCTCGCGCTCGATCCATATCTCTGAGCTGAAAGGTATCTCCCTTGAGCCACCGCCATTTTCTGCCTCCGGATTATTTTCACCGTGCATCACTTCCGATTTATCTTTTGGATAGTTAGTGATTACAACCTTCACAGGATCCATAACAACCATTCGTCTAAGAGCGGACTTATTGAGATCTTCACGAATGCAAAACTCCAACAAACTTAGGTCGATCAGATTTTCACGTTTCGCAACTCCAATACGTTCACAAAAATTTCTAATTGATAGTGGAGTGTAGCCCCTGCGGCGCAAGCCACTAAGAGTAGGCATACGCGGATCATCCCAACCTGTAACATATTTTTCATTGACCAGCTGGAGCAACTTCCTTTTGCTCATTACTGTGAAATTCATGTTCAACCGGGCAAATTCATATTGTTTTGAAGGAAAAACATTCAATTCCTGAATAAACCATTCATATAAGGGACGATGAGGAATAAATTCCAAAGTACATATAGAATGAGTGATTTCTTCTATCGCATCCGACTGTCCATGCGCAAAATCATACATAGGATAAATACACCAGTCAGTTCCAGTGCGATGATGATGCGCATGCTTAATACGATACATCAACGGGTCACGTAAATGCATGTTTGGCGATTCCAAATCAATCTTAGCTCTCAAAACCTTCGCTCCGTCAGGATACTTCCCAGCTTTCATCTCATCAAAAAGCTGCAAATTTTCTTCAATACTACGGCTGCGGTTTGGTGTTGGGGTACCGGGTTCGGTTGGTGTTCCTTTCGCTGCAGCTATTTCTTCAGCAGTACTGTCATCTACGTATGCTAAACCTTTTTTTATGAGAATAACAGCAAATTGATAGAGTTCACCGAAATAATCTGATGAATATAGTTCCTTGTCCCATTCAAAACCCAGCCAGTGAATATCTTCACGAATACTATCAACATATTCGGTTTCCTCAGTACTTGGATTGGTGTCATCAAATCTGAGATTGGTTTTACCATTATATTTTTGAGCGATTCCGAAATTCAGGCAGATCGATTTTGCATGGCCGATATGAAGATATCCATTTGGCTCGGGAGGAAAACGGGTAAGCACACGGCCATTATTCTTGCCATTGTGAAGGTCTTCTTCAATGATCTCCTCCAAAAAATTTAACGATCTTTCTTCAATCATAATCTACTTTGAGGGTACAAAAATAGCAAAATTAAATTTCGGCAGGAGCATTTTTCCACCAGACCTGATATTACCTTACCATACCTCCGAAACACAATCCAAATTTCTTCTTACTTTTACATCATGCCTATCAGCTCAAATCGCCCCCTGCGTGTGCTCGTCGCAAAAGTTGGCCTTGACGGTCACGACCGCGGAGCTAAAATTATTGCCACATCGCTTAGAGATGCCGGGATGGAGGTGATCTACACAGGATTACGGCAGACACCTGAAATGGTGGTTAATGCGGCTTTACAAGAGGATGTTGATGCGATCGGCGTTTCAATACTTTCAGGTGCCCACATGACTGTATTTCCAAAGATCGCAAAACTCATGAAAGAGAAAGGTCTAAACGACGTATTACTGACTGGAGGCGGCATAATTCCTCAGGATGATATGAAAACCCTAAATGACTTAGGTGTCGGCCAGCTATTCCCTCCCGGAACAGCTACTTACGATATCGTTAACTACATCACAGACTGGGTGAAAGTCAACAGACAATTTTAAACCTATCAATCTCAAGCCTTTAATTTGCAATTCATATTATCATGAATAACCTGCTACTCGACACCAAAAATCAAATTCTAACTATCACTATAAACCGTGAAAATAAGTTAAATGCGTTAAATAGGGAGACGCTTTCCGAACTTCATACAGCCCTTTCTGACGCATTTGAAAATTCGGGAATCAGAGGTATTATAATCACCGGTGCAGGACCAAAGGCATTTATAGCTGGTGCAGATATTTCGGAATTTGCTGCTTACAGTGTCGAAGAAGGTAAGCAGCTTGCTAAAGATGGACAGGCCAACGTATTCGATTTTATCCAGAACGGAAGCAAGCCTGTCATAGCCGCAATAAACGGCTTTGCCTTGGGTGGCGGGCTTGAGCTTGCTTTAGCCTGTCATATCAGAATTACTTCTTCTAATGCTAAAATGGGTCTTCCTGAAGTTAGCCTGGGATTGATTCCCGGATATGGTGGAACGCAGCGATTGGCGCAACTTGTGGGCAAGGGGCGCGCGCTCGAAATGATCATGACTGCTGACATGATTGCAGCAGATGAAGCTTATCGAATGGGTTTAGTTAATCACGTAGTTGAAACGGAAGAGCTGTTACCTAAAGCGGAGGAAATACTTAACAAGATCATATCCCGTTCGCCCTTCGCAGTATCAAGTGCAATCAGGGCAGTTAATGCAGGACTCACCGACGGTAAAAATGGATATGCTATCGAAATCGAAGAGTTTTCAAACTGCTTTGGTTCGGAGGATTTTAAAGAAGGTGTAGACTCTTTCCTGAACAAGCGCAAAGCTAACTTCACCGGAGGCTAACATTCATTTAAACTAACCTCTGTTTATTTCCAAATCACCGTTTAAAAGCAGCGAAGCTTGAGCTTTTTTTCGAATTATACGCAACTCCGATCCAAAATTTGCGTATAACTCAGGTGGCAAAAGTGTAGAAAAAATTTCCCATTTCGGTTGTTTATTATTATATTGCACTGTTCCCTGATAGTTTTTAAGGAATTCTACATCCTATGAACAAGATCTTAATTATCGATGATGAAATAAACATTGGGATTATTTTATCAAAGTTCCTCACTCGCAACGGTTTTGAAGTTGCAACAAGTACAAACGGCACGAATGCGTTGGAGCTAATGTCCCGGGAAACCTTCAATTTGGTTCTGTGCGATTTTCGTTTAGAAGATACCGATGGTCGGGAAATGCTTCGTAAAATAAAAACATCATACCCCGACACGGGCGTAATCATAATCACAGGATATTCCGACATTAAATTAGCTGTAGAGCTTATTAAAATGGGCGCTTACGATTATATTACGAAGCCGCTGTATCCTGATGAAATTCTTAACACAGTTAACAAAGCTATTGAAGCTCAAAAGATAATTAATCAGCCTGTTAGCACTTCAAGTGAGTCCGACAAAAACCGTGATCGTAAAACTGATATTGTTCTCGAAGAATTTGTGGTTGGTAAAAGTGCGGCTTCACAAGAACTTGTCCGGCAAATTAAGCTGGTATCACCGACAAATTACAGCGTCATATTGAGTGGTGAAAGCGGAACAGGTAAAGAATCAGTAGCGAAAAGCATTCACTTAAGCAGTCCCAGGAAGGATAAGCCTTTCATCGCTATGGATTGTGGGTCTTTGACCAAAGATCTGGCGGGAAGTGAGTTTTTTGGACATGAAAAAGGATCTTTCACAGGAGCTTTATACACCAAGATTGGCCATTTTGAGATGGCAAACGGAGGAACACTATTTCTTGATGAAGTGGGCAATTTGTCGTACGATATCCAGGCAGCTCTGTTACGTGTGGTTCAGGAACGTAAAGTTAAGCGCATCGGTAGTACGAAAGAAATCGATCTCGATGTGAGAATCATCGTGGCAACCAACGAAAATTTAATGGATGCAATCCAAAAAAGCAGGTTCAGAGAAGATCTTTTTCATCGGTTTAACGAATTCAGTATCACCATTCCGCCACTTCGCGAAAGAGGTAAAGATATTATGACTTTCGCTGAACATTTTCTAAGGGTGGCGAACAGTGAATTGAATAGAACTGTTACAGACTTTTCACCGGAAGTTGTCGATTGTTTTATGACCTATAACTGGCCAGGGAATGTGCGCGAGCTGAAAAATGTCATCAGGCGGGCGACTTTGCTTTCAGAAGGTTCAGAAATTCTTTTAAAAACGTTGCCTCTTGAGATTTCTACTTTCGCAAAGGTATCGGCTATCGAAAGTACTTTCGAAGCGAATGTCAGTGTAAATAATAACCGGCATGATCTTAAAAATGCCGCTATGGAGGCTGAATATGAAACTATTCTCAATGTTTTGAAAGAAGTTAATTTCAATAAAACAAAAGCCGCTAAAATTCTTAATATTGATCGGAAGACTCTTTATAATAAAATGAAGGCAATTAACCTAGATTAATTTCATTGGGATAAAACAAAATTCAAAAACCCTGTTATGATAACAGGGTTTTTTTATAAGCAAGCTGAATATGTCAATTTATAGCTACAAGCAACGAAATACAATTGTATTAGCAATCCTTATAATTTTAGGGTGCTTCGTATTGTATTCTTTAAGAACTATTGCTGGGACATTATTGAGCACCATCGTTTTATATACCATCCTGGTTCCAATTTTCACTTTTTTCGTAGAAAAATGGAATATGAAAAAGTGGATCGCTGCCACTTTGATCATCCTTCTCTCGCTTATAATTATCGTACTACCATTCCTCACACTGAGTGTGTTGGTAATCGATAAGGTTTCTGAATTTCAGGATGATCCCATCACGATAAAAAACCTGATGCATAAGATCGATGATTTTATAGGTGCTAAAATAGACCAGCCCGATCTCTTTGATAAAGCAATGGGGAAGATGAATCAGGTAGCCGAAGAATTGTTTCCATCTGTCCTGAGCGGTGCTGCTAATATTGTTCTTGGCCTGATTGTAATGTATTTCCTCCTCTATTTCATGTTTGTCCAAAAAAAGGAATTCGAGGCCGGCTTACTTAAGTATGCCCCTTTCCGGGAGCAGAATGCTTTAAAATTTGCCACAGAACTAAAAATGACCACTTATTCAAATGTGCTGGGCCAGGGTTTTATAGCTATAGTACAAGGCGCGTTAGTTAGTATCGGCTTTTTCATGTTTGATATTCCTGATCCCATATTTTGGGGTGTCATTTCAACTTTCCTTTCCTTCTTGCCTGTTGTTGGCGCACCTGTTGTATTCGTGCCCGCAGCACTTATTGCTATGGCAAGCGGAAATACCTCAGGTGGCTGGGGCCTCCTATTATGGGGACTTATCGTGATTATTAACATCGATAATGTTATCAGGTTAATTATCGCAAAAAATGTGTCTGATACTCATCCGATAATTACGGTTGTCGGTGTTATCATAGGTATTCCGATATTTGGAATTATGGGTCTGGTTTTCGGTCCGCTACTCTTGTCGTACTTCATTTTAACTATTAGAATTTACGAAACAAGCAAGCTGGCTAGCGAACGATTGGAGAAGTTGAAGTCAGGCGAAGATGAATAATTAAAAACAGTTTATGGGGTTGATTTGTATTATTAAACAATAGTATTAACCTTAAAATTATTAACATGAACGACAACTCAAAAATTTTAGCAGCAATGCTTGCAGGATTAGCCGCAGGAGCTGCTATAGGTCTTTTATTTGCGCCTGAAAAAGGATCTGAAACACGTGATAAGTTAAATGATTCATTAAAAAATCTTGGCGATAGCATAAAAGATCGCGCCGCAGACGAAATCGGTAACCTTAGCGAATTCAAAGATAAGGTGGTTGAATCAATCAAAAGCAAATTGAAAGGTGCTGAAGAAGAATATGTAGCAGCTAAAGAAACGGTAACTAAAGCCGCATCGGGTACAGCTAGCAAAGTGGAGAAAAATCTCACCAAGGCTACTCAATCGTAATCAAATTATAAAAAATGGAAGAGAAAGAACTGGATGCCAGGCAAATAATAGGTAAAGTAAAAGAGTATGTCGACGTACGTAAAGAAATTGCTATTCTTTCGGCCGTTGAAAAAGGAACTCAATTATTCGCCAATTTAGCTACTGACGCACTTGTTCTTTTATTTGGCGTGCTTGGCGTCCTTTTCGGAAGCCTTGCTGCTGGATTTTATCTGTCTGAAGTTGTTGGCAATACCTATGCGGGTTTTCTGATTGTTACCGGTTTTTATTTCCTGATGGCTATAATTTTCTATGCTGTAAAAGATAAATACATCGAAAAACACATTGTTAACGCTGCTATCAAAAAGTTTTTTAGAGAGAAAAAACATGAGGCCTAAAATCGAAAATATTGACGATCTATGTGCAGAACTAAATCGGTTACGAGCACATCGCCTGAATCAGGAAATTGAACTTACAAAGGTAACTGCGAGAATTAAAGCTCGCTTACACTTCCCGGTCCTGGTTTATAACAAAATCAGCGATTTCTTCATAGAAATGTTTGGTGACGATCCCGAGGATCTATCCAAAAAGGATCATAAGGATAAAGACTGGGTAACCAATATTTTTAGACTCGGCCTTCCTCTCGCATTAAACCGGTTCCTTTTTCCACGTTCAGGTTTTCTAATGAAATCCGTGGTGGCATTGGTGTCACAAAAAGCTGCTAAAAATGTGAATAAAGACAGCATCAGTGACATCATAGACAAAGTTACTGACTGGATAAAGTCACCAAGGCCAAAAACGAGAAAAGAACCCGTGCTGGCTGATTATGGTATCCCTCCCGATAGTGAAACATATTAAAATAAAAACCCATCTTAAATACTAATAAGATGGGTTTTTATTTTAATCAATTTCGTTTAGCGTTAAGCGGTCTTAAACACATTGTTCTGAAAATCATCGTACGCCAGTCGTATTCCCTTTTCAAGTTCAATCTTATGCTCCCAGCCCAGGGAGTGCAACTTGGAAACGTCAAGCAGCTTCCTCGGTGTACCATCAGGCATTGATGAGTCAAATACAATATCTCCCTCAAAACCTGTTATTTGTTTTACAAGCAAAGCCAGATCTCTGATTGATAAGTCCTTTCCCGTGCCGATATTAATTAGCTGAGGCTCATCATAGTTCTGCATAAGAAAAAAACACGCATCAGCCAGATCGTCGGAGAATAAAAATTCCCGTAACGGAGTTCCTGTCCCAAAGACAGTTACCTGTTTTGCAGAACTCAATTTTGCTTCGTGAAACTTGCGAATTAGGGCCGGAAGAACATGGGAATTTTCCGGATGATAATTATCGTTATAACCATATAAATTTGTTGGCATCACGGATATAAAATTATCTCCATATTGAGACCGATAAGCTTCACACATCTTAATGCCTGCAATTTTTGCAATGGCATATGGCTCGTTGCTGGGCTCGAGTGTACCAGTTAGTATGTATTCTTCCTTTATTGGTTGCGGAGCCATTTTCGGATAAATGCAACTTGACCCCAGAAACATTAATTTCTTGACATTGTTAATGTGGCTTTGGTGAATTACATTATTTTGAATTGCCAGATTTTCATAAATAAAATCTGCTTTGTAAGTACTGTTCGCGATAATCCCGCCTACCTTCGCGGCAGCTAAAAAGACATACTCAGGCTGTTCCGCAGCAAAAAATTCGGACACCTGTTTAGAATCCCTTAGATCTAGCTCTTTGGAGCTGCGGGTAATTAAATTACTAAAACCCTCCAGCTGAAGCTTTCTAAAAATCGCTGAACCCACCATCCCGCGGTGACCGGCAATATATATTTTAGCTCTCTTTTCCACCTGTTTATACTAATGATGCGAAGATAAAACTATTTTTGCAAGCTTTTAATATTAAGAAATGGGTAAGGATAAATTACGGCGCTTTGCTGAGATTACTGCATTCAGTAATGTAATTGAGCTTGAGGACGGCAAAGAGCTGAAGGGCAAATGGTCTAATAAAAAGTTCAATAACAATAATCCAGTGGTCCTGGAATTGGGTTGCGGCAAAGGCGAATACACAGTTAACTTGGCCAGGCTTTTTCCTGGAATAAACTTTATTGGGATAGATTACAAAGGAAATCGGATTTGGAGAGGAGCGAAAACCGCTCTGGAGGAAGGCATCGGGAATGTCGCATTTTTAAGAATCCAGATCGAAAACTTACTTGATTATTTCGCCGAAAATGAGGTCAGCGAAATTTGGATAACTTTCCCTGATCCGCAGCCTCAGATTAGTCGTGAAAAAAAACGTCTAACATCACCTCGTTTTCTTTCAATGTATAAAACTATTCTGAAGCACAATGGACCGGTCCACTTAAAGACAGACAGTGATTCGTTATATCTTTATACTTTTCATAAAATCAGTGAGCCGGGTTTTCAGCTGCAAATAAACACAACCGATCTCTACAATTCTGAATTTGCTGACGAAGTGCTTTCTATTAAAACCTATTATGAGAAGAAGTATCTTGCAACAAATAAGAACATCAACTATCTGAAATTTAACTTCGACTGATGCATGAGATGAGTTTTTATGATCAGGTTTACCAGGTTGTCAGGCTCATCCCGGCAGGACGGGTTAGCTCATACGGAGCAATAGCTGCCTATCTTGGAACAAAAGGATCCGCACGGATGGTTGGTTACGCCATGAGTGCAGCTGGTAGCGCTATACCGGCTGTTCCAGCGCACCGGGTATTAAACAGACAAGGCCTGCTTACTGGAAAGTTTCATTTTGGACTTCCCGATATGATGCAGAAGCTTTTGGAAGATGAGGGCGTTAAAGTAGTCGACGATAGCGTTCAGGAATTTAAAACCTTATTCTGGGATCCGGCGATCGAGCTTGAACTTTAGAGTCAAAATAATAAACAAATGGGAAAATTAGTAGAAGAGTTTAACGACTACCGCACAAAAATGAATGGCCGCATCATGGACAGTGCAAATACAAACATAAAGCGTTTCCTTGCCCTCGATACAACAAGTTACGCAGATGGGGCATTAGATGTAAAAACCAAAGAAATGCTCGGACTTGTAGCCTCCATGGTGCTGCGATGTGATGATTGTATTAAATACCATCTTGGAAAATGTCATGAAGCTGGTGTAAATACGGAAGAAATGAACGAAATTTTCATGATCGCAAATTTAGTTGGCGGCTCTATTGTAATACCTCATTACAGACGGGCTGTTGAATATTGGGACGAGCTATGCGAAGGCTTTGTATCTGAGTAGAATCTAAAACATGGAAGAAAAACAAGCTGTAATTCGATGCGGGTGGTGTGGCACCGACCCGCTTTACGTAAAATATCACGATGAAGAATGGGGAAAGCCGGTTTACGATGATAAAATTTTATTCGAATTCTTAATTTTAGAGAGCGCGCAGGCCGGCCTCAGCTGGATAACTGTTCTGCGCAAGCGTGAAAATTATCGTAAAGCTTTTAAGGGTTTCGATGCTAAAGAAGTTTCAAAATTTGGCCCATCCGATGTTGAGCGGTTGATGCAGGATAGTGGTATCATTCGCAATCGGCAAAAAATTGAAGCTGCGATCAATAACGCCCGATTGTTTTTAGATATTCAGAAAGAACACGGCAGCTTTTCGAATTTTATCTGGGATTTCCTCCCTGAAAAAAAACCCATTGTGAATTCGATGAACGATCACAAAAATGCTCCGGCACGAACTGAGCTTTCAGATCGAATTAGTGCAGATATGAAAAAACGAGGTTTTAAGTTCTTCGGCACAACTATTTGTTACGCTCACATGCAGGCTACAGGCATGGTTAACGATCACATCAATGGTTGTCTAGCAAAATGAGTTCGAAGACAGAAGAGATTAATTAGTTTATTAACTTTGAGAGAGCCTCAGTTAAGATTCAGGCTTAAATCTGATTCAATTACCCCAATTTCCCAATTGTAATGAAGAAACTTTTTCTGCTTGACGCCTTTGCACTAATTTACAGAGCTCATTTTGCACTAAGCAAAAGCCCAAGGTTCACTTCCGGTGGCTTGAATACATCTGCGATAATGGGTTTTACTAACACGCTTCTAGAGGTTCTTAAGAAGGAGCAGCCAACCCATATGGCTGTAGTATTTGACACCGATGCCCCAACCGAACGCCACACTGATTTCACTGAGTATAAAGCTCATCGTCAGGCTATGCCGGAAGATCTTGCACTGGCGATACCTTATATCGTTAAGCTAATTGAGGGTTTTAACATTCCCTGTATATTTTCCGACGGTTTTGAAGCTGACGACATTATTGGTACCCTCGCAAAGAAAGCGGAGAAAGAGGGTTTCACTGTATATTGTATGACGCCGGACAAAGATTTCGGACAACTTGTTTCGGAAAATATTTTCATCTATAAACCAGCGCGTATGGGCAATGGAATGGAAATATTAGGTGTTAAAGAAATTCTGGAGAAATGGGAGATAGAGAATGTTGAACAAGTTATTGATATACTCGGTCTGTGGGGCGATGCGGTTGATAACATTCCTGGTATCCCCGGAGTAGGTGAAAAGACAGCCAAACAACTCATTAAACAATATGGGTCCGTCGAAAACATTATCGCAAACAGTCACGAATTAAAGGGGAAATTACGTGAAAACGTTGAAAATTTTGCAGAACAAGGGCTAATCTCAAAAAAGCTAGCCACCATTATGCTGAATGCTCCTGTAGAGCTTGATATTGTCGCTCTTCATATTGACGAACCCAATCGTGAAGTTCTTGAACCACTTTTTGCAGAACTTGAATTTCGCACTCTTGGAAGACGCGTGTTTGGCGAAGAATTTAGTGTGAACGATGGAAAGGCTACAACTAATGCAAGTGGGCAGATAGATATGTTCGCCGCCCCTCCAGCCTCAACTACTACAACTTCTCCAAAGCCAGCAGATCCTTATTCGGAAAAAGTGCCGGCTTCTAAAAACATTGACAATACAGAACACAATTATATTCTGGTAAATACTCCTGAAAAGAGAAAAGAGTTAACAAATCTGCTTTCTCAACAGAAATGCTTTTGCTTCGACACGGAAACAACCTGCCTGGATGCGAATGACTGCGAGCTGGTTGGCCTATCTTTCAGTATTAAACCAGGCGAGGCCTGGTATGTCCCCTTATCTGCTGACCAGGCTGAATGTCAAACCTGTGTAGATGATTTCAAAAACGTCTTTGAGAACCCGGCCCTTGCAAAAGTCGGACAGAATTTGAAGTACGATATACTTGTCCTTAACTGGTATGGAATAAATGTAAAGGGAGAGTTGTTCGATACTATGCTTGCTCACTATCTTATTGATCCGGATTCAAGGCATAATATGGACTTGCTGGCTGAAAATTATTTAAATTATAGCCCGGTCAGCATCACTTCCTTAATAGGTCCTAAAGGAAAGGCACAAGGCAATATGAGGGATGCCGAGATCGAAAAGATCAAGGAATATGCCGCTGAGGACGCTGATATAACACTCCAGCTGCGAGATGTTTTTGAGCCAATACTTGAGGGTGTTAATGCCGGAAAATTAGCCCGGGAGATAGAAAATCCGCTAATCTACGTTTTAGCTGATATTGAAAGGGAAGGTGTTAAAGTAGACCAGCAGGCTCTGGAAGAATTTTCAGAAGTGTTAAAAACCGATCTTAAACAACTTGAGATAAGCATCTATGAAAAGGCTGGCGTTAAGTTCAATATTGCGTCTCCTAAACAACTTGGGGAGGTGCTTTTTGACAAGTTACAGCTCGATCCGCAAGCAAAAAAGACCAAAACCGGGCAATATCAAACAGGAGAAGATGTTCTTACAAGACTCGCTAACAAAAGCGACATTGTAGCTGATATCCTAGATTTCCGCCAATTGCAAAAACTTAAATCCACTTATGTCGATGCTTTGCCGCAGATGATCAACCGCAAAACCAGTCGCATACACACATCGTATAATCAGGCAGTGGCGGCTACGGGCAGATTAAGTTCAAATAACCCTAATCTTCAGAATATTCCTATACGAACTGAGCGAGGAAGGGAAGTGCGTAAAGCATTTATTCCCAGAGATGATAACCATGTCTTGCTTTCTGCCGATTACTCTCAGATCGAACTCAGGCTTATTGCCGAGATCAGTGAAGATGAAAATATGATGGAAGCGTTTGATAAAGGACTTGACATTCACACAGCCACAGCGGCAAAAGTTTATGGTATTTCACTTGAGGAGGTGACATCTACTCAGCGCCGTAACGCAAAAGCTGTAAACTTTGGAATTATCTACGGTCAATCAGCGTTCGGACTTTCGCAAAACCTCGGCATACCTCGAAAAGAAGCAGCTGAAATCATAGAAAACTATTTCAGCACATACCCCAAAATTAAGAAGTACATGAATGACACCATGAATTTCGCGAGAGAAAATGGATATGTTGAAACCATTATGGGCCGTCGCCGTTACCTTCGGGATATAAATTCTGCTAACCAGACAGTTCGAGGTTTCGCAGAAAGAAATGCGATTAATGCGCCAATTCAGGGTTCAGCGGCGGATATGATAAAGATTGCTATGATCCGTATTCATAAGGAAATAAATGACCAGAAATTAGCATCGAAAATGACAATGCAAGTTCATGATGAGCTTGTTTTTGATGTACCAAAATCAGAGACTGCCGTCATGAAAAAGATCATTGAGGATGGGATGAAAAATGCTATCAAGACGAAGGTTCCTATTGTCGTGGAGGTTGGTGAAGGTTCAAACTGGCTTGAAGCTCACTAAACTTTCGTGCTGAATCTATCTGGTCTAGTGTATTTGATATGATTGATTTAATTCATCATTTCTAAATAACATTTGCTAAATTCATTTTTCTTCAGTTTTAACCCTAATCTATGGATGTTATCCATCTGAGTGCAGAATGCTATCCTGTTGCCAAAGTGGGTGGCTTAGGTGATGTTGTTGGAGCTCTTCCGAAATATCTCAACCAGGCCGGAATAAATGCTTCTGTAGTCCTCCCGTATTATGATCGGAAATTTGTTCAGGAAAATGAGTTTGAAGAAGTTTTCGCATCATCAGCAACGGCTGCGGGGAAAATCTTCAACTACAAAGTCCTGAAGGAAAAAGAACAGAAGCTTGGATTTGATCTTTACCTCGTCTATATAAATGGTTTACTTGATCGTAAGGAAATATATTGCTATCCTGACGAAATTAAACAGTTCATTAGCTACCAGGTCTCTTTTCTCGATTGGATAAATAAATCAAAGAAGAAACCGGATATTATTCATTGCCACGATCATCATACCGGACTCGTTCCATTCCTTATTACAAATTCGGCATCATACAAAAATCTTGCGATGATCCCGACAATTTGTACGATACATAATGGTCAGTATCAGGGATGGCTCGGTTGGGATAAGGTATCTTATCTACCGGCTATAGACCTAAGCAGAGCCGGGTTACTTGACTGGAACAGTTGTATCAATTCCTTAGCGGCTTCAGTAAAATGCTGCTGGAAGTTTACAACGGTTTCGCCTAATTACCTGACTGAATTATCCACTAGTTCAAATGGCCTCGAAAAGCTGTTTATAATGGAAAAAAATAAAGGGGTCGGGATAATAAATGGGATTGATACTCAGGTATGGGATCCTGAGACAGATCCCATGATCAGCGATAATTATACTATTGACACAGCCGACAGTGGTAAAAAGGCGAACAAAAAGAGTTTATGTAAAGAGTTTGGCCTGGCTGCCGCAAAACCTTTGGTAGTATTTATCGGGAGGCTCGTCGGGGAAAAGGGGGCTGAGCTTTTACCCGAAGCTATTGAATCGTGCCTTGAGGTTTACAAAGGGAAAGTAAACTTTATAGTTCTGGGTTCCGGAGAATCAGAAATAGAAAAGGAACTTGAAAAATTAAGTGCAAAACACAAAAAACAGTACGGCGTATATATTGGTTATGATGAGGAACTCTCGCATCGTATATATGCTGGCGCCGACTTCCTGATGATGCCATCAAGAGTCGAACCGTGCGGATTAAATCAGCTTTATGCTGTGAGATATGGAACAATGCCGATCGTACATAGTACCGGGGGATTAAAAGACACTGTGATTGATGTGAATGACGGCGGTTATGGAATAACTTTTGAAAAACTGGAGGTTCAGGAATTGATAAAAGCCGTCGGACGTGCCCTGGATATATTTACAGACGGAAACAGGATGTCCGAACTGAGAAAGAAAATGATGTCATTAGATTTCTCATGGGACCGATCGGCAAAAGAATATATTGACTTATATAAAAGCTTAATCATACCTCATGCAGTCTAAAGTAATCTCTGTTGTACTTGGCGGTGGACAAGGTTCACGTCTTTATCCTTTAACTGACACCCGTTCGAAGCCAGCGGTTCCCATTGCAGGAAAATACCGTCTCGTTGATATACCCATTTCCAATTGCCTCAATTCCGGAATAGAGCGCATATTTGTATTAACACAATTCAACTCTGCTTCTTTAAACAAGCATATCAAGAACACCTATCATTTTAGTTTTTTTAGTGAAGCATTCGTCGACATTTTAGCGGCAGAACAAACCCCTAATAATGCCACCTGGTATCAGGGTACAGCTGATGCAGTAAGACAATGCTTATATCACCTTGTTCAACATGATTGCGAATATGTTTTGATACTATCCGGCGATCAGCTCTACCAGATGGATTTTGAGCTGATGGTCAAAAATCATGAAGAAAGCGGAGCGGAAATTTCGATAGCTACTATCCCTGTTACAGCAAAAGATGCCACGGATTTTGGGATCCTTAAGGCCGATGAAAACAATATCATTACTTCATTCGTGGAAAAGCCAAAGAAAGACGTACTCCCTGAGTGGAAGTCTGAAGTTGGGGGAGAAATGCATTCGAAAGGGAAAAATTATTTAGCTTCCATGGGTATATACCTTTTCAACAAAAAATTGCTTTTTGACCTTTTGGAAAATAATACCCGTACGGATTTCGGGAAAGAAATAATCCCCCAATCGCTTATTGATCATAAGGTTGTGAGTTATCAATACAGCGGTTACTGGACCGATATCGGTCATATTCACTCATTTTTTGACGCGAATTTGGGCTTAACAGATAACATTCCTGAATTTAATCTTTTCGACAAAAGGCCAATCTATTCACGCGCAAGAATGCTTCCTCCGTCTAAAATTTCCGGGACTACTCTGGAAAAAACAGTTATAGCAGATGGTTGTATTATCAACGCCAGCAGAATCGAACGCTCAGTTATAGGCATTAGAACTCGTATTGGAACAGGTACAACCATTGTCAATACGTACGTTATGGGAGGCGATCGTTATCAAACTTTACATGAATTGACAGAAGCATCGGAAACGAGCCAGCCGATTATGGGTATTGGAGACAGATGTTATATCAAAAATGCAATCATAGATAAGAATTGTTTTATTGGGAATGATGTGCGTATAAATGGCGGCCCACAATTAAAAGACGGAGATTTCAAAACTCATACCATTAAAGACGGCATAGTTGTGGTCAAGAAACTCGCTGTTATCCCGAATGGAACGGTGATTTGAGTTGATTATTTATTTCCGAAAAGGTTACCTAAGCCCCCCATCATATCTCGGGTAGCTGCCTGCATTTCTGTTTGACTAACACTTTCAGCCTGCTCGAGAGTTTTATTAATAGCGGTAACAAGCAACTCTTCTAGTTCTTCCACATCCGCCCCGGCAAGGAAATCAGGATCTATCGAAATGTTTGTAATCCGTTTGTTTGCTGTCGAAATCACTTTTATTTTCCCGCCTTCTATTTCCGATGAGACAGAAATAGTATCAAGGCGCTTTTTAATCTCCTCAGCCTTTTGCTGAGCTTCAAACAACTTATCGAACATAATGCTTAAATTAAATAGGAGCCTAGGCGAGTGTGCTTCGGATAATATCGGGTGACAGTGGTTTTGATATAAAACCTTTTACGAATGAAAAAGTTTGAGAACGCAGTTTATCCTTTTCGTCAACGGAGGAAGTCACAATAAATACCCTAATACTTTTCCTAAGCTGGGCCTGAAATTTTTCGAAAGCCTCCAGAAAATCCCAGCCATCAATTACCGGCATGTTAAGATCCAAAAGTATGACATCAGGCAGCAGTTCCGGATTTTCGACATTAGTCTTTAGATACTCCAGAGCGAGTGAAGCATCAGTATAACTGCTGTACCCTTCGAATAACTCATGCTTCGCAATCATTATTTGAGCTATACGCTGATGTATCGGGTCGTCATCAATTATAAACACTCTGCTCATTTTGTCCAATTTGGCACCTGGTTATCTTTAGCAATTTAGGTCTTTATAAATACAAATAGAATTTTATTAAAAAAGTTTTAAAAATTTCTTTAAACGATTAAAATTATCGAATACATATTAATCCTCGTCATCGGAAGTATTTGCTCCGCTCCCTGAATATGCGCTTCTTCTTACAACCGGCATCCCTGCCAGGTTATACAGTTCATCCAGATGTAACAAACTACCATTGGTTAAATTACTTAATAATATGACAACAATATCTTCGTCCATTTGACGGAGGTAGATGTGCCTGAAGCCATGCCACCAACCAGTGTGATAAACAACTTTCTTGGGCTGATCTTCGAAAAGGCGCCATCCATAACCATAGTTAAAGTGTCCTTTCTGCATCTCGTTTCTTGGTACATACATAGAGTCAAGCGACGCCTGCTTTAATAATTTTCCACTCCTGAGGGCGCGGTCGAACAAGAATAGATCATGAATTGTGCTATAAACCCCTTTATCACCAACGGGTCCATCAAGGAAATTCTGCGCAACTGATCGGCGCCATGTTCGGTCGTGGCCAACAACATCAACCGGTATTTTGTCATATTCTGCTTTAGAATATACAGCTGTATTTTTTAACCCAGCAGGCTTAAAAACATTGTCAGCCATATATTTCGAATATTTCTGGCCAGTTATTTTTTCGATGATTGCCGCCAGAACCATATAATTTGAGTTGTTATAGTGAAATTTTCTGTCTGGCTGCATATACGGATTAGGCTTATATTCAGCAATGAGCTTCATAACATCTTGATTGGTAATACCGGGACGCTCATCTCTTTTAGCCTTTTTCCAAATTCCGTCGACAAAGTATACGTAATTCATCATCCCTGACCGATGGCTCAAAAGCATTTTGATTGTAATACCATCATACGGAAACTCGGGATAAAACTCTTTCACATTCTGATCTAATCGAAGTTTACCATCTTCTACAAGCATCATTATCCCAACGGATGTGAAGGGTTTGGAGACGGAAGCCAGCTCAAATTTAGAATCGATCTTTAAACTGTCACGGTGTAAATGATCTGCCCAGCCAATGGCCTTTTCATATATAATCTTTCCCTTCTTAGCCACCAGCACATTTCCATTGAAGCTAGACCGTTTATGAAGCCTCATTACGAAATCCTCGTATCGTGGATCTGCTTTTTGGGCATCATATACCAATGACACGCTATCTATTTTGTCATCGGATTCGGTTCTTGCCTGACTTCTAGTTTCAGGCGCGTCCGATGAACAGGAATAAAGTAATATGGATATAAGGGACAGGGCTAGGGATTGACGCAAGTGAAAGATCATTGAAGCTAGTTATCGGTATGCATTAATGGTGAAAATTATAAATTATTACAATCAGGAATGCTAAAGAGTTTTAAACACCATAGGATTTTGACATTTCCAATTCCCGGTTTAGCAGGTAAAAATCTCATTATCTCCCCTTACACTACCTAAAAAAATCTAAATTTGTGCAGAAACAAAATTCCTATTTCAATGACTTACAGAGTAGAACATGATACAATGGGCGACGTTCAAGTGCCTGCTGACAAATATTGGGGGGCACAAACCCAACGTTCAAGAAATAACTTTAAAATCGGCCCCGAAGCATCGATGCCTAAAGAGATCATTGATGCCTTCGCCTATCTTAAAAAAGCGGCAGCTTTCACAAATACAGACAGTAATATTTTAACAGCTGAAAAGCGGGATCTTATTGCCAGCGTTTGTCAGGAAATTTTGGACGGAAAATTATCTGCAGAATTTCCGTTGGTTATATGGCAAACGGGTTCAGGCACTCAGTCGAATATGAATGTGAATGAAGTAATCGCTAATCGCGCTCACGTTTTACAGGGAAATAAACTTGGTGAGGGTAAAACTTTTGTTCATCCGAATGATGATGTAAACAAATCTCAATCATCGAATGATACGTTTCCAACTGCTATGCATATCGCGGCTTATAAACTTGTTTCGGAAGTAACTATCCCGGGAGTTGAAAAGCTTAGAGATGCTCTTCAAAAAAAGGTAACCGATTTTAAAGATGTAGTTAAGATAGGCAGAACTCATTTGATGGATGCTACACCTTTAACTCTTGGTCAGGAATTCTCGGGTTATGTTTCTCAGTTGAACCATGGGCTAAAAGCATTGAAAAATACGCTTGATCACCTTTCCGAACTTGCGCTTGGGGGTACTGCTGTAGGTACAGGAATTAATACTCCAAAAGGATACGACGTCAGCGTCGCGAATTACATTGCAGAATTCACTGGTCTGCCTTTCCGCACTGCCGAAAATAAGTTTGAAGCACTTGCCGCTCACGATGCGATAGTTGAAACTCATGGCGCATTAAAGCAAATCGCGGTTTCTTTGATGAAGATAGGTAATGACATCCGCATGCTGGCATCTGGACCACGTTCCGGAATTGGTGAAATTCATATTCCCGACAATGAACCCGGCTCTTCAATTATGCCCGGCAAAGTCAATCCGACTCAGAATGAAGCAATTACAATGGTAGCTGCTCAAGTGATGGGGAATGATGTTGCGATAACTATTGGTGGGTCAAATGGTCATTATGAACTGAATGTGTTTAAGCCCGTTATGGCCGCTAATTTTCTTCAGTCCGCGAGACTGATTGGAGATGCCTGTGTATCGTTCACAGACAACTGTGTCTCTGGTATTGAACCAAATTATGAAGGAATTAAAAAACACCTTGAAAATTCGTTAATGCTTGTTACGGCCCTTAATCCGCATATAGGATACGAGAATGCCGCCAAAATTGCTAAAACGGCACTCAAAGAAAATAAATCATTGCGCGAAGCTGCTCTAGGTCTTGGCCTACTTACGAATGAACAGTTCGATCAGTGGGTTCGCCCGGAGGATATGATTGGCGGATTAAAATAAGTACTTGTCATAAATCTGATTTCCTGGAGTTTAAACACATATGCTGAGTATTGCCCTTTATAGACATTTTGCTGTTTGCTTTACAGCATCATGCATTGTTTTGTTAGGCTCATGCAAATTCAATGAAAATATGCAGGGAAAGGGTCGGGATGATTTTCAGGGAAGTTGGCAGGAAGAAACAGTGGCCTATCAAAATGAAAGGCTCCAATATTCAAAACATCAATTCCGGTTTACATGTGATTCCGTATATGTCACCATAAAGACGTTTGCAAAAGTCAATACTTACCCGGACAGCTGCTTTAACGGTGGGATCTGGACTGAATATGCGAAAGGCGTTTACGAAACTAAGAAAGATACTTTATTAATATCAGCCACATTTACAAAGCCAGACTTTAAGCAAAAGATTTCTGGATGTTACCGCAACGGCCAGTATTTGCCGGCTTTTGTAATCAGAAAAAGTATTGCTGATACCTTATATTTAGAAGGTCTGCAAGACCATCTGCCCTTAACTCTGGCTTTGAAGGAAAAAACTCCTTGTGTTCAAAAACCATTAAACTAAATGTGTATGCCTAATAATATTATGAAAAAAATAATCCTGATCGCTGTGTTTGCTTATCTTCCAATAAGTACAATGGCGTGGGGTCTGCTTGGTCATAGAGTTGTCGGAGAGATAGCACAGAATTATCTCAAAAACCGCACAAGCCGAGAAATAAAAGCCATTCTTGGGCATGAATCCCTGGCCATGGCTAGCAATTGGGGTGATTTTATCAAATCTGAACCCTCTTACAAATACGTAGATCCATGGCATTATATCAATCTCAAATCTGGCATCAGCGAAGCTGATTTACGAAGCTATCTTGCCCAGGATACTGTAACTGATGTGTATACAAAGATTGTTTTCTTAAGCTCTGAATTAAAAAACAAGTTGTTGCCTCAGGATAAAAAAGGAATTTATCTACGTTTACTTATCCATTTTGTAGGTGATATCCATCAACCAATGCACACTGCTCATCCTGATGACCTTGGCGGCGGAAGACTGCAGGTAACCTGGTTCGGACAGCCGTCGAATCTTCATCGGGTTTGGGATAGTGATATGGTAGACGACCAAAAACTAAGCTACACTGAGTATGCTAAATCAATAAACTTCATTGATAAAACCCGGCTTTTTCAATGGCAAAATGAGGGACCTGCACAGTGGGTTGTTGACTCTTACAAAATCAGTGAAAAAATTTACGAAGGTGTGAAACCGGGCGATAAGTTGAGTTACCGTTATATCTACGATAATATAGGTATAGCGAATGAACAAATGCTTAAAGGTGGGATTCAGCTTGCGGCATTACTCAACGACATTTTCAAATAGCTCTGCATTAGCGTATGAAGATCCTGATGGTATGCCTTGGCAATATTTGCCGTTCGCCTCTTGCTCATGGAATTCTCGAACATCTTTCCAGAGAAAAGGGATTGAATTGGGAAGTTGATTCTGCAGGAACAGGAAACTGGCACGTGGGCGCACCACCTGATCACCGTTCCATTTCAATTGCAAAAAGTTATGGAGTAGATATATCAAGTCAATGCTGCCGCCAGTTCGAGGTAAGTGACTTTGAAAAATATGATCATATTTTTGTGATGGATTATAGTAATCTCAATGATGTAAAAGCTTTAGCACGAACTGAAGCGGATCACGAAAAAGTAAGCCTGCTTTTGAAGAATGATATTGTGCCTGATCCATATTACGATGACACGCAGTTCGATTCCGTATACAAAATGGTTGAAAAGCGCTGCCGGGAGATTATTGAAGAATTTAACTCTCCGGTCTAAACCTGTACCTTTACCACATGGCTACCATCAAACCGTCAATCCCGAAAGGAACCCGTGATTTTTCGCCTTTAGAAATGGTTCGCAGGAACTATATTTTTGAGACAATTAGTTCCGTTTTTAAAAAATACGGTTATCTCGAGATCCAAACACCAACAATGGAAAACCTCGATACCCTTACCGGAAAATATGGTGACGAAGGTGATAAGCTGATATTCAAAATATTAAATTCGGGCGATTTTCTGTCAAAAGTACCTGCAGAAAAATTAACGGCTCATAGTTCGCAGATCATCACATCTGCCATTAGCGAGAAAGCTCTTCGCTATGATTTGACTGTTCCTTTTGCCCGTTATGTGGTAATGCATCAAAATGACATTTCGTTTCCATTTAAACGATTTCAAATTCAGCCTGTCTGGCGTGCGGATCGTCCGCAAAAGGGAAGGTATCGCGAATTTTATCAGTGCGATGCCGATGTGGTTGGCTCAGATAGCTTGTTAAACGAGGCTGAATTTGTTCTGATTTATCAGGAAGCTCTGAGTAAACTGGGTTTGACAGACTTCACTATTAAGCTAAATAACCGAAAGATCCTTTCTGGTATAGCAGAGATTATAGGCAAACCGCAGCTCATTATAGATATGACCGTTGCCATTGATAAGCTTGACAAGATCGGCTTTGATGGTGTGACAAAAGAACTAATAGAACGAGGATTTACCCAGGCAGATATCGAAAAGCTTAAGCCGGTGATTTTGCTGCAGGGTACAAGTGCTTCAAAAATTGAAAACCTCAAATCAATTTTAAAAGATTCGGAGACAGGCTTAAAAGGGATCGCAGAAATAGAAACCATTCTGGATTACGTTGCAGCGCTCAGAGCGCCGAGTTCGGATCCATATTCCCTTAATCTCGAACTTGACATCACTCTTGCACGGGGTCTAAATTATTATACCGGAGCTATTTTCGAAGTTAAAACCAACGAGGTTGCTATGGGCAGTATCGGTGGTGGTGGTCGATATGATGATCTTACGGGTATGTTTGGATTAAAGGATCTAACTGGTGTGGGAATCTCTTTTGGAGCGGACCGCATCTATGACGTTTTGGAGGAGTTGGGTTTGTTTCTCGAAGCTTCTGCCGAAATCACAAAGGTGATGATCAGCAATTTCGATCAGGCAGCTGAATTATATGCTTTGCCTTTACTCCGAAAATTAAGGGAAAAGGGAATTAATTCGGAGCTCTACCCGTCATCAGCCAAGCTAAAAAAACAGCTGAATTATGCTGATGATAAGAAAATTCCTTTTGTGATACTTATCGGCAGTGAAGAAATGGAGACTGGCAGGCTGAGCTTCAAAAACATGAAAACCGGCGATCAGCAAAAGCTTTCTATCGACGATATTATCGCTGCTCTCAGCGCTTAATGTTCTGAATTAGTGCTTTTAAGAATTCGGCTGGAATCTCGAGATGAGGAATGTGGCCTGAGTTACTAAATTCAACTAATTTCGATCCCTGAATTTTTGCAGCAGTCTGCTTTCCAAGCAAATTGTATAGTCCATGCTTTTTCTGATCCTCTGGGCTCAATCTTGCCTTGCCAACAATTGTTTTATCCTGAGTACCTATAAGTAACAGGACCGGCACTTTGAGGAGGGAAAATTCGTGCACAACGGGTTGTTCGTAAATCATTTGTGAGGTTAAAGCGGCAACTTTGGCTGCGCGGGGGAAATCCGAGCTCCCGGTTACTCCAGAGGCTATACGAACCAATTCATCATATTCGGGTTTCCATTCGACGAAATAGGAACTCTGGTAATATTTTTTAACAGTTTCCGGTGTTGTTTTCAGTTCCGTCCGATACATTGTTTCGGTGCTTGCGTATGGAACAAATGTCCGGTAATCTTCTAATCCAATAGGATTCTCCAGCACCAATTGTACTGTGTTTGAGGGGTACAGTAGAGCAAACCGTGTGGCTAGCATCCCACCCATCGAATGTCCCATAACTATTGCCTGATTAATCCCAAGGCTATCCATCAATTGTTTGTTAAAAGTGGCCAGAGTATGGAAACTATAATCTATAAATGGCTTTGACGATTTTCCAAACCCAATTTGATCAGGAACGATAACCCGATATCCTGCCGCTGTGAGAGCTTTTATGACGTTAGTCCAGTAATATCCCGCAAAGTTCTTCCCATGAAATAACAGTACCGAAGCGCCATTCGCCTGAACGGGCTTAATGTCCATGTATGCCATTCTCAGATCCTGCCCTTCAACGTTTATGGGAAGCAAACTAACCTGATAAGGATAATCCACGTTTTCGAGAGTGATGGAGAGAGGCTGACTTTGCTGCCCAAAACTAAGAGTAGAAACGAAAGTGAGAATGAACAAAAATAATCTTCGCATGATAAGGTTTTAGAACTAAACACTTCACACTAATATAAGTTTAAAAACACGGAACACTGCACCCTCGAAAATCAGGGATTCAGCTAAAATTTTTTATGAAATGACTGAATCCCTAATTAATGAAAGTGAATAAGCGATCTGAATGTTCTAATCTATTTGAATGGGAGATAAAGTCCCACTGAAACATTTCTGCCTTGATTGTAATAACCAACACCTGGCTGTGATTCATCGAGCCTTCCTGGTTTAAATCTGCTTAAATGATCATAATATGCCTTGTCAAACAAGTTATTAGTCGAAATATTAACCCGTAAAGGCTGCTTTCCAAGTGCAAAGGTTGTTCCCACGGCCAAATTGACCAGACTATAGCCTGAAGTTGACGTTTCGAAACTATCCACGCGTTTCTGTCCAAATGCGTTTTCAAGGGCTATTGAGAAATAAGTCGATTTCAGGCCTTTAAACTGCGGCTCCAGCCTTAACTCATTTCGTAGCATTGCTGCGGGAATAAAAGGTAAAGGGCTTTCCGTTTGGCGATTAATTCCGCGGGTATAAGAAAAACTGTTCTCGAAGTGTAAAAGCTCGGCCGGATGGAATGTAAAACTTGCCTCCAGACCTGATAAGTTTGCATTTGCCTGAATAAATCGATAAACCGGAAGCATTTCGTTGTCCACGGTTATCGTTTCATTATTTTTCTGACTGCTGAATATGAAATTATCAATATAGTTATTGAAAGCTCCAATACTTGCGCTGACGGTATTGTTATTGAACTCGAACGCAAGGTCGCCGTAGTAGCTGTTTTCGGGGCTCAAATTAGTGTTTCCAATTTCGTACCTGAACGTTCCTTCATGAACACCATCTGAGCTTAATTCGGCGATATTCGGTGAACGGAATGCCGAACCAAGATTTGCTTTGAAATTGAAATGCTCATTAAACTCCTTTGTAAATCCCAAAGCTCCGCTGACATTTGAAAAACTGTTGCTAAAATCGCTGAACTTAGGAGCTCCATCTTCCGCCATTTGAACACCGTTGATTTTTCGATAATCAAACCGTGCGCCGAAATTAAAGGTTGTGGACTCCCATGATTTTTTTGCGTACCCAAATAATCCCAACTCTCTTGCATCATAATCCGGAATCAGCAGCTCTGAAGCCCTGTTCTCATTATTTTGTAAAGAGCCGGAAAGTCCAACTACCGGTTCCCATCCATTTTTCTCATTGAAATAATATTTAAAGTCTGAGCTATAAGTTTTAAGATCAAAGAACAAAGCAGGGTCAACAGGATTATCTTCAAGCTCGCGTCTTTGGTTATCCTGAAATGCAAGAGTTGTACGCAACCTGCCGCCGCTAAATAAGATGTGACTGTTTATCGCTACTTTGTAGTGACGAATATCCTGAAAAGGCAGAAAAAGATCGCGGTTTTTCAGATCGCTATCAGTGAGAATATTACCGTTTTCGTCCTCAAACTCTCCACTGGCATTTCTTCCAAAATCCGGCAATCCGATGTTATTTCTAAAACTTGATAAGTTCAGGTGAGCATAACCCCATTTCTTGTTCAAGCCAATTTGTCCGCTTATACTGGTTTCGTTGTAGCCGGTATTTGCGATTCGACCGCCAGGGGCATCATAACTGTAAGCATTTTTATAGGATCCGCGTGCACGCCAAACAAAGCCGTTATTATTGCCCTTTATCATTGCAGAGCTTCCACTAAGGCCATTATTTGACTGGTAACTGGTAAGGAACTCACCTTGCACTTTGCCTTCCGGAGATGGTAAAGGTTCAAGGATGTTTATCACACCACCAAGTGCGTCAGAACCGTATAATAAACTTGCGGCACCGCGCAACACTTCTACGCGCTCTGCGCTGTATTGATCAACTTCCAAACCATGCTCGTCGCCCCATTGCTGGCCTTCCTGTTTGGCTCCGTCTACAAGTGTAACAACCCTATTGTAGCTAAGACCCCGTATTACAGGTTTAGAAATTCCACCACCTGTAGTAACCTGCGATACACCTGGCACCTTTGCAATTGCATCAACCAGATTGCCTGAAGGGCGATTTATCAATTGGTCTTTGGTGACTGAGGAAACCGCCGTACTGTTTTTTCTATTGTCCGTACTGAATGCCGTCCCCGTAACAACAATTTCTTTTGCTTCAATTGTACTGGGCAATAATGCAAATTCAAGCCCTGTCGCTGCAGACAGATCTACGGTTTGAATTAGGGTCTTATAACCAATATATCTTACCTCGACCAGAAAGCGTCCCTTTACGGGAATGTTGTTAAATGTAAACTGGCCGGTGCCGTCTGATACAACCGATATCTTAAGGTCTGGTATTGTTATGAGTGCACCGGGAAGAGATTCTTTAGACTGAGAATCGACAACTCTCCCATCGAGAGAAATAGCAGTTGCAGAAACATTTAATGCCGTCAGGAATAATATTATATATATAAAAATGGATTTCATTTATGAGCTGATAAAATAAAACGGAAATAACTATTCCATGTGGAACAGCAAGAAAAAAGAAGAAATGAAAAATTATTCCGTTGGGGGACCCCTTAAGCCTGTAAACAGACGCTCAATAAAATATCCGGCTGTGTCATTATTTATGAACAGGGATAAACCTGGTGATAGCTTTAGCTTCTCAATGAAGCTTACTTTGGTAAAAGTCTTATCGAAATGAACAGCACAGGCCCAGCAAAAATCAGCCTTCTTTGTAACGTGCAACTTGTGATTGCAGCTGGCATGGGTCTTGTCCTTAACGCAAGAAACCTGTGATTGTGAAGTTTGGTGATTGTGAAGAAAGTCTAAAGGAATAAGCGTTACGGAGAAGCTAAGCAGCAAAACTGCTGAAAGCACCACACCTAACGATTTTCTAATTTTCTTCATACCAGCATCAAAATTATATAAAAGACTAATGATAACCTAATTCATTATTTTTGAAGGTGTAACAATTTGATATAAGATTTGAAAGATAACTTCTCTGCGCAGGCATTTTCATACGCTCAATTCAGGCCAGTTTATCCACCTGAATTATATGAATCTCTTCTGAAATTAATAAAGTCAAAAAATGTCGCCTGGGATTGCGGTTGCGGAAACGGACAAGTAGCCGGAAGCCTCGCAACTTATTTTACAGAAATAATTGCAACAGATATCAGCGTCAGACAAATAGAGCATGCTATTCAAAAACCTAATATTCAATACCGTTTACTTCCTGCCGAGAAAACTAATATTGCAGACAATTCTGTCGATCTTATAACTGTTGCGCAAGCAATTCACTGGTTTAATATTGATGAATTCTATGAAGAAGTGAGGCGTGTAAGCCACAACGGAACCATCCTTGCTTTATGGTGTTATAATCTGCTCGAAATAACTTCCGAAGTTGATAAAATTATCCATCACCTCTACAACCAGGTACTTGGCGATCAATACTGGGATCCGGAAAGAAAACTTATAGAAAAGCAATACAAAACCATTCCGTTTCCCTTTGACGAAATACTCTTACCTAACTTCCAAATAGAAACATCATGGAATCTCGATCAATTGATTGGATACTTGAATAGCTGGTCAGCGGTTCAGCACTATATTCGAAAAAACAATACTAACCCTATCGACGCATTAATTGAACAGTTTAAAACTGCTTGGGGTGCGGAGAAATTTCATAAAGTAACGTTTCCTATTTATACACGGGTCGGTAAGGTCAGGGCTTAATTAGCGCGGCTTTCCAATATTTCAAGCTGGATCAAAACTTCCTCTTCCTTAACCGGAAATTCGATATTGTTCCGAACATTCTGATAAACGGATTCGAAGAGATCAATATATTTACCCCGTACAGAAGGAATCATTTGAGTTTTCTTTTCCCCCGATGAACTCACAGTTGTAAGCTTTCCCTCTTTTCCTTCTGCTTCTTTACCGAAGTCTGCATCCCCAGGTTTCATCCCAGCGATTAACTGATCTTCCTGTGAGTCGCAGAATGATTTTAGAAAAGAACCTTTTGTGCCATGAATTACAATCCCCGGTAAGGGATCGGCAACAAGCAAGCTTGTTGTAATGAATACGTTGCGCTTACCCGAATATACCAGGTGGATATGACCGTAATCCTCCACTTTAGAATTCTCGCGGTAAATCCCTGTAATCTTGCGATAACTTTCTGGCTTGCCCATAATGCAAATCACCTGGTCGAGCAGGTGGGCCGCCAGGTCGTAAACAATGCCGCTTGCCGGGAACGGATTCTCCTTAAATGCTTTAGGCCCGATTTCAGCCCGATAGCGATCATATCGAAGATGCATTTCGATGATATTTCCCAAGCTTCCACTATTAAGTATATCTCTAGTGACGGCAAAGTCGCTAGAAAACCGCCTGTTCTGATAAATCATAATTTTACGGTTAACCTTTCGCCCTAACTCGAATAATTCCTGGGCCTCTTTTACAGTGGGAGCAAAAGGTTTTTCAACGAGAACATGTTTACCTGCCAGGAGAGCTTGCTTTGTATGTTCAACATGCAAATTGCTGGGAGTATTTACAATCACCAGTTCCACCTCCGCATCATCCAATACCTCTTGCAAAGAATCGTAACTTTTAACATCGGGATAATCAGCCTTGACACGTTTATTATTATGTTCAAATACCCCTTTAAAATTGAATCCCTCATGAAAATTTACGAAAGGAGCATGAAATAACTTGCCAGACATTCCATAGGCAAGCAAGGCGGTGACGATTGGTTTCTGCATAAACAAATATACTAATTGGGTAATAGATTTCTAGCCAGACATAGCGCCATATCTCTATTTTTTCCAGACTTTTACAGCTATGAAACCTTCGGAGATAAATGAGAAATGGGCTGCCTTACAGGAAAGGATAGCAAAAGATTTTGACACCGATATCCCTGACATGAAAGTAATGCTTTTTCTGATCGGCGTTCAGGAACTAGGTAAGGGGCCACAAAAGTTCAGTAAAAGGCAAAAAGAGGAGCTGATGCATATAGCAAATTGCAGGCTGTTCAGTGAGCTTGGCTTTTATGAGCTGGAAGGAATTGATCAGGATGGATGGCCTCACTGGACTCTTGTAAAGCCCATACCCGCATATACTTTACTAGAACAGGAAATGATCATGAGATCACTGATTATAACCTATTTTGAAACCTTATTAGATTAAAGTTATGAAGAAATACCTTTTACTCTTTCTTGTGTTTTTCACCCTGAGTTCTATTGCGAAACCAAAGCACAGTTATGTTCGGTTGAAGACCGGTAAAGGCGAATGTATTATTATGCTTTATAATCAAACACCTAAGCATCGTGACAATTTTTTGAAATTGTCGAAAGAAGGCTTTTATAACGGTACTCTCTTTCATCGTGTGATTAAGGAGTTTATGATTCAAGGCGGTGATCCTGATTCAAAAAATGCTGCGGCGGGGCAACAATTAGGGTCAGGAGACCTTGGTTATAGAGTCGACGCCGAATTTCGCGATAGCCTGTTCCATAAAAAGGGCGTATTGGCTGCTGCTCGAAACGATAATCCGGCGAAAGCTTCAAGTGCCAGTCAGTTTTATCTGGTCCAGGGTAAAAAGTTCAGCGATGAGGAGCTTGACAAGACCAGGATGAGCCGGATGAATGGGCGCATTATACCCGAATCGCAACGTGCGGTGTACAAAACCCTTGGCGGTGCACCTCATCTTGATGGAAACTACACAGTTTATGGCGAAGTAGTTCAGGGCCTTGCTCTAATTGATACAATTGCATCGGTTGCTACTTCTCCGGCCAACCGTCCAGTAGAAGATATAAGTATGGAGATCAGCATCCTGAAAAAAAGTGAAGCAAGAAAGCTTGAGAAAAGAAGACTTGGTTTAAAAAATAGCCCTCTCTAATATTCATGAAAATTATTTCATACAATGTCAACGGTATTCGGTCGGCATTAAGCAAAAACTGGCTGGCTTGGCTGAAGGCCGCTGATCCCGATATAGTCTGTTTACAGGAAATCAAAGCAACTCCCGATCAATTAGTCGACCTGTTATTGCTCGAACAATTAGGTTACGAACATTATTGGAATCCCGCCGAGAAAAAAGGATATAGCGGAACTGCGATATTTACAAAACACTCTCCAAAACATGTAGAATATGGGTGCGGGGCAGATGATTACGATAGGGAAGGCAGGGTTATACGTGCAGATTTTGAGGATTTCTCGGTAATGAGCGCATATTTTCCGTCGGGCTCCAGTGGCGAAGAGCGCCAGCTTTTTAAATACCGGTTTCTGGAAGATTTTCAAGATTATGCAGATAAATTAAGAATTGAATATCCAAAACTTGTAATCTCGGGCGACTACAACATTTGCCATCAGGCAATCGACATTCACAATCCAAAATCGAACGCCAACTCATCGGGATTTTTACCAGCGGAACGGGAATGGATGGAGAATTTTATAAAGACAGGCTTCGTTGACAGTTTTCGCCATCTGAACTCAGAACCTCATAACTATACGTGGTGGAGTTACCGTGCCAATGCCCGAATGAAAAATCTGGGCTGGCGTATCGACTATAATATGGTTTCGGAGGGATTGCGCGACAATATAAAACGTTCTGCTATTTTACCGGAAGCTCGGCATTCGGATCATTGTCCGGTTCTGCTCGAACTGAATTTTTAAAACTCGCCTGTCTTACTTATCAAACACCCAGGTTTTACCGGGTGTAATGCACATATCAAGCGGGATATCGAACTCATTCACATCGCTGATCTCCTCAATGGGGTCGAAAACAGACAAGCCAATCTTTTTAACGTCGGGTCGGCAAGCTGATAAGAAACGGTCATAAAAACCCTTACCATACCCTACACGATTGCCTTTCAAATCAAAGGCAAGGAGAGGAATAAAAACTACATCAATCATTTCATGTGGGATTACCCGGCCGTGAATTGGTTCGGGAATATCATATTTATTTCTACCCAGAATGGTCAGTTCATGATCGTATGAGATATTCTTGATCGAAAATTTAGAAAAATCTGTGCGTGGAACAACGATCTTTAAATTAGGATGTTCAAGCTTAAAATAATTAAGAATGGAAAAGGTGTCGACTTCATTATGCTTCCTGATCGGCAGGAAAACGTGAACCAGATCTACTGCAGTCCATTCTATCCTTGCCACCTGCTCCATTATCTCATCCGTAATCGCCCAATATCTGGAACGCGGAATATTGAGTCGCCGCTCTAAAAATTGCTGCCGTAATGTCGCTTTATCCACAGTACTAATGTATAAAAGTCTGCTACAATATCGCCAATAAAAAACGGCCTCTCCACCTCTGGAAAGACCGCATAATCAACCTAAACC